>RZZN01000298.1 GCA_009929855.1 Gammaproteobacteria bacterium | reverse complement strand
CTCAACTTTCGCACATAAGCCCTAACTCTTTTTGAGTGTAGGCACTGAGTACAGCGATAATATTGAGTAAATCTTTATTATCCTTGACAATATTCTCTATTTCAGAGATTTTTGTCAGTATCTGAATGAATAATTGCATTGAGATTGCCAGAGTTTCAAGTTCACACTCCAAATCTCTAAAGAGTTCTCCAAGTGTTTGTGGTTCATGTTTTATACGGTTGATGTAGCTAACAATGTTGTATGCAAACATTGAGAGTGTAATTTTTGCTATGAGTGCTTCATAGATTCGATTTTCTTCTTTGCCTAAGCCAAACAGGCTTCTGAGGTCTTTATAACCTTGTTCGATATTCCATCTTTTTTTGTAAGTCGCTAAAATCTCTTTAGCTGATAAGCTTAGGTCAGTTGAGATAAAAACGAGTAAGTCTTTACCTGTATGTAAAAATACAAGTTTCACTTTATCAAGTACAGCATGTTCTACAATTGCATCGAAATATTGATAAGATATTTTTCCATGCTTGCCACTGCTTTTATGACGGATATTTTTCAAGCTGTTGTAAATTGTATTGAGAGTTTTATGTCTGCCTTTGAAGTTCCAAATGAGCTTATTGTTTGCAAGTCTAGCAATAACGGGCATACCAAGTTCATTGGCTTCTTTTATAAAATTTGGTTTGGCATACCAGCTATCTACGAGAAGGTAATCAGCCTCTACACCGTTGTTTAAAGCCCTTTGAAGCATTTGCATAGCAAGAGTGTTCTTACCCTTAATAATTTCAGTTTTGCGTTGGTATGCATTACTTTTATGATGTAGTTTAGTTGTGAATTCTGATGTAGATCTTCTTTGCGTGTCATTCATCTTGATAGAAAAATCAAGTTGAAAAGTTGAATGTGAATCTGCATAGTTTAAAGATACGATGTTTAAAGCATTGATAGTTCTGTGTTCTTTGTTACTCCAGATATACTTACAACTTCCCTCTATAAATTTACCTCGTTTAGCTTCGACTGTGTCGTCAATTATTAAGAGTTTGTATTCACCAATTCTATGTAATGGTTTTATTTTTTGCAAAAGTGTTGCAGAGCTTAGCATTAAAAGTTTTCGCCAATTATAGCGACTCTCTTTGATAAACCTATAGTAAGCATCTTTACCAAATGCACTGTTGCTTTGTCTAATAAAACTTGACTGTCTTTTTTGCATCACTATCATATAAAGAAAGTGTAGAATTATTTGAAATGGCGGATAGCCTACATCTCTTTTTACAAAGTTGCTTTGCTTGAGTAGTTTTGCAATCTTTATCTCATTTAAAACTTCAAGAATAGGATTTTTTAATATACCTCTCATAGCATAGTTGATATAATTTGCAAGTTCCATAAATTAGCCTTGTATATTGATGTTGTGGTAACAAAATTATACTAAAAAGTGCCTATTTATGGGCTTTAATACTCAAGTTAAGTTCGTGGATTTATTGAAATCTATGTGCGAAAGTTGAGT
>RZZN01000297.1 GCA_009929855.1 Gammaproteobacteria bacterium | reverse complement strand
GCGGAATCCGTTCAGGTACAGCTCCTGCCAATGCTGCCTGAAGATCGGTTGCGAGAGGAAGATCACGTCGGGACGTGCGGACTCCTCCTTGAGCCAGCCCGTGAGGAGCTTCTCGCGCCTGGCCGGGGTCTGGTCGAGGATGTGCATCGTCAGGCCATGCCCCTGAATGCGGGCATAGTCTCCGGAGAACTGGCGAAACAGACCAGGCGGCATCATCTGGATCGTGCGTACTCCGAAGCGCGCGTTGAAGATCGCCAGCAGCTGCATGACGATCGTCTTGCCGGTCCTGGGCTCGAAGAACAGGCCGGCCCGCTTGTAATACAGGGCGTAGTGCAGGCCCTGGAGCTGGTGCGGCATCAAGGCGAACGGCAGTACGACGTCCTCGAACGTCGCACAGGTGGCATCATCGTAGCCGATGCTTGAAAGGACTTGCGAAAAGGTCGGGTGGTCTGTCATCATCGCCTCTGAATTCCTGGTTGGAATGTCCTCCTTCTGGCGCCGCTCCCACGGCGCCATCTTTTTGCCTGCGGATCAGGACTTGGCGCGCTTAGAACCGGGAAACGCCCCAAGCTCCGAGCTTGGCTTAAAGCCCATTCGGCGCAGTTCTGCCGGATCCCAGCCACCTCGAATGTAACTGTCGTACATGTAGTAACGCAGTTGCTCGAGCGTGGTGGTCATCGGCTTGCCTTGTGCCTTGGCTCTGGCCAGCCCGATATTTCTTGCACGTTCCAGCTCGACGTCGCCGAGGCCGAGATAGAGGACATCCTCGCACCACTCGATGAAGTCCTTCTTGAAGGGGTGGCTGGCTTTGGTGAAGTCCGGCTCCCTCATTCAGAGACCTCCGAGCCGGCCCAAACGGCGAACGAACTCAGATAGAGCACGCCTTCCTGACCCTCCGGGTAGCGGTATCGAACGACAGGCTCGTCAGGAGGATCTCCTGCGCCGAACCAGGTGACCGGGATGCCTTTGGCGATCTTCAGCACGGTGCGGTGGGTGTTCCCTCTTCCGCGATTGCGGTAGGTCTTGCCGACTTGAATCTCGGTAGGTTTCATTCTGTAGGTGCTCCTGGTTGTTGGAAGTACTGCTCGATCAACCGCGAGAGCGGGCTCTCGCTGGTTTCTTCTTGGCACTTTCTAAGAAGTGCTTCTGCTGAGATCAGTCGGTCGAGAAGAATGATCTCTCGATCAATGTGCTGACTTCTGATCTCTTCTGCTCTTTTGTGTAGACGTGCTAGTTTACTCTGTTTCAGGCTCATCTGTAAAGACCACGTCGCACAAGCTCCTCTTTTAAGCTGATGCCGAACTTGCTCAGCTCGTCCCCGTTCCAATGGCCGTGTACTTCAGGCCAGCAATCGTCGCAGCACCAGCCACTCAGAGCCTCCGACCAGAACAGGTCTTCAGCTGGCCAGGTGTGATCATCGCAACACTCCGAGCAACAGTATAGCGGCTGTGGTAGCGGTTTCTCTTTCATCCTGCTTTTCTCACCTCTCTCTTGACGGCAA
>RZZN01000296.1 GCA_009929855.1 Gammaproteobacteria bacterium | reverse complement strand
CTCGACTTTGGCCATTTCCGAGCCTAGGCGGGAAGGCCGCGAGGTGCCCGGATCGATGGTGACGGACTCGATGGATTTGGCGGCAGAGGGCCGCCGGCGGTATCGTCCGATGTCGACCAAAACCTCGGACCTGCCCGCGAATGTTCCCTCTGCCTGCCTCGATTGTAACTGTTCTGCAGCCCTTTGCCTGCCTGTTCACCGCTCCGACCCTGGCGCATCTGCATGTCTTGCTGACGGGAACGCTGCTGGCGCAAGGGCCGCGCACGGTGACGGCGGCGCTGCGGGCGATGGGGCTGAGCGCGGAGCGGCGCTTCGAGCGTTATCATCGGGTGCTGAATCGGGCGCGGTGGTCGTCGCGCCAAGGGGCGCGGATTCTGCTGGGGCTGTTGCTCGGGATGTTGCCGGCGGATGTGCCGATCGTGGTGGCGGTCGACGAGACACTGGAACGGCGCAAGGGCGCGCGCATTCGGGCGAAGGGGATGTATCGCGATGCGGTGCGCTCCTCGCGCAGCAAGGTCGTGACCTGTTTGGGGCTGGAGTGGATCTGCATGGCGGTGTTGGTGCCCGTGCCGTGGAGCAAGCGGCTTTGGGCGCTGCCCTTTCTCACCCGCTTGGCGCCGTCGAAACGGGCCGACGAGGCGGCCGGGCGGCGCCATCGCACGGTCGTGGAGCTGACCATCGGGATGGTCTGGCTGGTCTCGCGCTGGCTGGAGCAACGACGCTGGATCCTGCTCGGCGACGGCAGCTACTCCTGCATCCAACTGGGGTGGGAAGTGCTGGCTGCGCAAGCAACCTTGGTCACGCGCCTGCGCCTGGATGCACGCCTGTTCGCCTTTCCCGAGCCGGTGCCCGCCGGGCGACGCGGTCCCAAGCCGAAGAAAGGCGGCGTGCTGGCCAAGCTCGCCACGCGCGAGGAAGAGACGCGCACCCGGGGCGAAGAGGTCGCGGTTCAATGGTACGGGAAGCCCAAGACGCTGCGCCTGCTCAGCGAGGTGTGTCTGTGGCACACCCCGGGATGGCCGCCGTTGCCGATTCGCTGGGTGCTCGTGGTCGATCCCGACGGTCGGCTGCCGACGCAAGCCTTCTTCACCACCGACCTGAACATGGCGCCGGCCCGCGTCGTGGAGCTGTTCGTCCAGCGCTGGTCGCTCGAGGTCACCTTCGAGGAAGTCCGCCGTCATCTCGGCGTCGAGACCCAGCGCCAGTGGAACGACCTGGCGATCGCACGCACCACGCCGATGCTGATGGCGCTGTTCTCGCTCGTCTGTCTCATGGTCTACCGGTGGCGCGAGCGCTGGGACACGCTGCCGCGCTCCGCGGCCTGGTATCTCAAGTCCCAGGCCACCTTCTCCGATTGCCTGGCCCTGGTGCGGCGCACCATCTGGGCCGAGGAGAATTACGCCAACTCACCGCCCCAGGGGGAGATGGTCCTAATTTCCTCCAAGCGCCTCGATCGCCTGCTGGAGCAGCTCACGGCGACCGCCTAGATTGGCCAAAGTCGAG
>RZZN01000111.1 GCA_009929855.1 Gammaproteobacteria bacterium | reverse complement strand
GGCCCGTGCCTCCAATTTACAAGTTATCCACATTCGCATATGTTCGTTATTATCCTCAAAACCCGCGTAAAACAGCGGGTTTTCTTTTGCCTATGGCTTTTTACATTCTTGGCTATTCGTTTACAGCCACAAAAAATGGGGGTATGTTTTAGGGGTATCTCATAACAAAGGGGGTATCTATGAAGCTCACAAATACGGCCTGTAACGCTGCAAAACCCAAGGAAAAGCCCTATAAAAAGGCCGATGGAGGCGGTTTATATCTGCTTGTAAACCCGGACGGCTCAAAATACTGGCGGATGAAGTACCGTTTTCTGGACAAAGAAAAGCTTCTTTCCTTCGGAACGTACCCCCTCATATCCCTTGCCGATGCCCGCGAAGAAAGGGACAAAGCCAAAAAATTGTTGGCCGGTGGTATCGACCCGGCCACCGCCAAGAAAGACAAGAAAAGGAAGGCCGTCCGCAATTCCCAAAATACATTCAAGGCCGTGGCGCTGGAATGGCATGAGAACCAGAAAGGGCGCTGGAGCCAAAATCATTACAATAATGTCCTGCACCGCATGGAAACCGACATATTCCCTTTCATAGGCTCAGAGCCGATTTCCAGCCTTGAAGCGCCAGACCTTCTTGAAGTGTTGCGAAAAATAGAAAAACGCGGGGCGCTGGATATTGCTGGACGGACGCGCCAGATATGCGGCCAGATTTTCCGTTACGGCATTCAAACCGGCAAATGTAAGCGTGATCCCTCTCTTGACCTGAAAGGCGCTTTAAAAACCCGCAAAACAGAACATTTCGCCGCGCTGGATATAAAGGAAATTCCTGAATTTCTGCAAGCGCTGGAGCGGAATGACGCAAGGCTGTATGGCCGTACTCGCCGCGCCATTAAATTATCCATGCTGACATTCGTAAGGCCGGGGGAACTGCGAAAAGCCCGCTGGCCAGAAATTGATTTTGAGGCCAAACAATGGATCATTCCGGCAGAGCGCATGAAAATGAGGCGCGATCACATTGTTCCCCTCTCCCGCCAAGCCATGCAAATTTTAAAAGAACAGCGTGAAGAAACCGGCGTTTTAAATACGGACTGGGTTTTTCCCAGCCAGATACGTCCAAAAGAGCCTATGAGTGACGGGACGGTTTTGGTGGCCATTAAAAAGCTGGGCTTCAAAGACCGTATGACGGCTCACGGTTTCCGCGCCCTGGCCCGCACGACGATCCGCGAAAAACTCAATTATGAGCCAGACGTTATTGAATGCCAGCTTGCCCACAAAGCTGCTGGGCCTCTGGGTGAAGCCTATAACCGCGCCCAATTCCTTCAACAGCGAAAAGTCATGATGCAGGACTGGAGCGATTATCTGGACACCGCCACGACGCAGGGCAAGGTGGTTAACTTCAAGAAAAAGAGGGCGTAATGGCAAAAGCGCAAAAAACAAAAGGAGCAAGCTTTTGGACAGGGAAAATTATCTCCACCACAGATAATCAAAAAACGGAAATCATTGATAGTATTTTAGGAATTGATTTAGACGATGATGAAAATCATAAAATAGCTGAAGAGATAATGGGGAAAATCCGTGTCATTATCGGATCGTATGAAGGCGCAGTTGAATCTATAGACAAAAAGCCAAGGCCAGCAAATTACCTTGCAGAATTAGACGGCACAAAAAAGAATAAAGACGGAACCTTAAAAGACGGCCTGCGCCGTCAAGCCTTTGATCTTTCGGAATCCATTTCGAATATGAGCTATTGGATGGAGGCAGAGTTTCAAGAGCAAAACTATAATTTGCATGAATTTCACTTACAACTGGCTGGGTTTTTTGACGTTTGCAATAAGATAAGACAGAAACATGAAGATATGCCAAGCCCTGGCAGACCTAAAGAATCAGCCAAAAGAATGGTGACAAATTACTTGAATGCTGTTTTTGAGAAATATTATTCTACCCCGCCCCTTGATGATAACGATGATGAAAGGGACGGAAGGCATAACGCAAAAGAGAGAGATCGGATCAAGTTTTTAAGATATTGCATGGCGATTGATAATATCCCCTGCCCGGAAACTGATTCGGCGCTGATAAATTTACTCTATAACGAAAATGACTCGCCTGAAGAAAAGCTAGGTTTTAGAACATTCTAGAAATGGTATCCGTTTTGATCACCATTTCCACGCTGCACTTTTTTCCTCTTTGGCAGAATGATTCTGCGTTCACCTGAACGCTTTATTGTTTAACCAGAAGAGGAAAGCACAAATGACACAACTGTCTTTATCCATAGAAGAAGCCCGCGCCGCAACCGGCCTGGGCAGGACAAAAATATATCAGCTCATAAATTCCGGCGAATTGAAGGCCCGCAAAATCGGCAAGAGAACCATCATCCTGAAAGATGATCTGGAGGCGTTTTTAAGCAATCTTCAATCATACGCCCCTGAAAATGCGGGGGCGTAATGATAACAGATCAAAAGAAAACCCCTAGCGGCGGGAACCGCGAAGGGGTTGAAAAATATCGACATGCCCACCGTACCAACTCCCTCCCGTTTTCGCAAGATATAGCCTTGGCGTTCATAGCCGCGCTGGATAAAGCGGGCCTGTCCACAAAAGATAAAATCACGGCGGACGGTAAACTGCATCGTTTTATCGTCCAAGGCGACAAGCCGGGATCGAAAAACG
Source organism: Gammaproteobacteria bacterium (assembly GCA_009929855.1). Classification (GTDB taxonomy): domain Bacteria; phylum Pseudomonadota; class Gammaproteobacteria; order Chromatiales; family Chromatiaceae; genus Thiocapsa. The sequence goes on along the minus strand of RZZN01000111.1, from coordinate 4,724 downwards.
GCTGGTTTGTTCTTTATGGTGATGGTCTGCCCGCTGGCAGTTTTGGAAGTTGGAAAACTGGCTTCAAAGGAACATGGTGCGCGAAGGCTGAAAATATCCTGACCACAGCCGAGCGGGAAGAATTCAGGCAGCGCATGGACGCAGCCCGGAAAGCCCGTGAAGCCGAAGAACAGGCGCGGCGCAAAGCAGCAAGCGATAAAGCCCTTGCGATCTGGAAAGCCTCGCCCTCGGCCCCGGACAATCACCCCTATCTGGTGAAAAAGGGCGTCCGCAATCACGGCCTGCGCCTTTACAAGGAAGCGCTGGTCATTCCCATGCGGGACAGCACTGGAAATCTTCACAGCCTGCAATTCATAGATGGTGAGGGAAATAAGCGGTTTTTATCAGGTGGACGCAAAAAGGGCTGTTATTTCGCCATAGGAAGCCCTGTGGAGTCCCTTTGCATTGCGGAAGGGTATGCGACTGCGGCCAGCGTTTACGAATCCACGGGCCTTCCTGTGGCCGTAGCGTTCGATGCCGGTAATCTGGAATCTGTGGCGCGGGCGCTGCGGGCCAAGTTTCCGGAAATAGAAATCACCCTCTGCGCCGATAACGACACCGAAACCCCCGGCAATCCCGGGCTGACAAAAGCACGGGAAGCGGCTGCGGCCTGCGGCGCATTGCTGGCCGTGCCGCCCTGTCATGGCGATTTTAACGATCTCTACAGGGGTACAGGACAATGACCGATAATCAAAACCCTGATGCTGTACGGGATGCCGTCAATGCCGCCGCGCCGGTGGAAGAAACAATTCCCGAAGCCGTTGCAAGATTATCGGCATTGCCAGCGCTGGAGTACGAAAAGGTACGGAAGGCCGAAGCGGAAAAACTGGGAATTGACCGTGTAGGCGTTCTGGATAAAGAGGTGGAAAAAGCCCGCCGCCCTGCCCAGACAGAAAACAGTCCTGCGGAAATGTTCCCTTCTATCGAGCCTCATTCTGAGGCCGTTGACGGCGCGGCTTTGCTGGAAGAAATAGCGGAAACCATACGGCGTTTTATCATATGCGATCCCGAAACCGTTACGGCGGCGACACTCTGGATCGTTTTTACTTGGCTTATCGACCGGGTACAGGTTGCACCGCTGGCCGTCATCACGGCACCGGAAAAGCGGTGCGGTAAATCGCAGTTGCTTGATCTGATAGGCAGGCTCTCACGCCGCCCGCTGGTAGCGTCAAATATTTCACCGGCTGCAATATTCAGGGTGATCGAAGCCCACGCCCCTACGCTTTTGATAGATGAAGCGGATGCCTTCCTGAAAGACAATGAAGAAGCGCGTGGGATTTTAAATTCCGGCCATACCCGGCAATCCGCCTATGTCATCCGGGTTGTGGGGGAAGATCATATCCCTACGCAATTCAGTACATGGGGAGCCAAAGCCATATCAGGAATTGGAGTACTGGCCGATACGCTCATGGACAGGGCCGTTATTCTGGAACTGCGCCGTAAACTGCCCCATGAGAATGTGGAAAGGCTGCGCCATGCTGACCCGGCTCATTTTCAACGCCTGACTTCCATGCTAGCGCGATATTCCGAAGACACCGGACGGATGACGGAAGCCGCCCGCCCTCTTTTGCCGGACTCCCTAAACGACCGGGCGCAAGACAACTGGGAACCGTTGCTTGCGATTGCCGACAATGCGGGCGGCGACTGGCCACGGCTGGCGCGAGAAGCGGCATTGAAGATTTCGGGGATCGAGCAGGAATCCTCTTCCCTATCCGCTGAATTGCTGGCGGATATTCGGGAGGTTTTTGAAACAAAACGAATGGAAAGAATTTCGACGGCAGACTTGCTACAGGAATTAAATGCCGATGATCTGAAACCCTGGGCCGCTTATAACCGGGGCAAGCCTATGTCTCCCCGGCAACTGGCAAAGCGGCTTGGAGAATATAGAATAAAACCGCAGACCATCCGCATGGGCACCGGTACAGTTAAGGGATTTCAGAAAGCATGGTTTGACGATGCTTTCACGCGCTATCTGTCACCCCCTTCCGGCCCTTCCCCCAATTCATCCGTAACATCCGGCACATCTTTGAAAAACAATGATAATTCTCCGCTTTCCATCCGTAACAGCGGAGAAAATGTTACCGCTGCAAAAAGCTATAGTGCCTTGAATAATAAGGATTGTTACGGCGTTACGGATGCAGAGGTGTTTTGATGGAAGCGAGCATACTCATACAGAAAATCAAAGCGCACGGGCTGGATATTCGCGCCGTTGACGGCAATTTGTACATCCAGCCCCGCGACCGGATCACGGATCATATCCGCACCCAGGTACAAAATCTCAAACCCGCCTTGCTGGATTTTATCGAAGCTTATGAAGAACGCGCCGCGATCATGGAATTTGACGGTGGTATATCCCGGCAGGATGCAGAGGCGGCAGCATGGATTGATTTAACGAAAGGACAGACCCCATGAGCAAAAAGAAGAAAAGTGCGAAAGAACTGAAAAGCCTCACGCCGCAGGAGATTTTGGAAGAGATAGAAAAAAATCCTGATAGCAAAGAGAGGCTTCAAAAATATCTGGAGCAGACACCGGACTATAAAAAGCAATATGCAGAGCAGTATGCTGCGCCCGCGACACAGGCGGCAAATACCTATATCGCCTTCAAGCACAAGGAAGAGCCGTTGGACTATGGCGAAATTTCAAGAGAACTGGCGGCGCAAAACAAGGCTCTGCGGAATAACGATCTGACCCGCGTTGAAGATATTCTCATGGCGCAGGCTCAAACGCTGGATTTTTTGTTTCATAGAGAGGCCAGAAAAGCGGCGGCGCAGGAATACATGCTTCAATTCAAAACACATATGGATATGGCGTTCAAAGCCCAGCGCCAGTGCAGGGCCACGCTGGAAACGCTGGCGGAAATCAAAAACCCCAAGCCCTATATTCAGAATAACCGGGCGCAGTACCAACAGGTGAATAATGGAATGCCAGAGCCTCACGCGCACGAGGAAAGTTTAAAATCTTCAAACGGACTATTGGAGGATAAGCGGCATGAAACCGAATGGCTGGACACCGGAGCGCCGAAAACGGCAGGCGGAAATGATAAAGACCTGGAAGCCGTGGGAGCGCAGCACCGGGCCGAAGACTGAGGAAGGCATTGAATCCTGTAAAATGAATGCCCAGAGACACGGCATTTACAGCGCCCAAATGAAAGAACTGCGCCGCCTGTTACGGGAGCATGGCGATATGTTGGATCAATTTTAGAACGCTTTACCTATTCGTCCGCTGGCTTACTTTCTTCTTTTATACGGTGATCCTGCCCCTGTGGAATTCCTAAAAAGCCACGCACAATCCAGCCAACACAAAAAGAGAAAATTAAAATGGAAAAATAGCCTATAGCTGCGATTTTAATCCCACCCCACGCATTTTCAAATTTCTTTTCCCACCATATGCCCCGGTATTCGTCATGAGCATCGGGAGGCAAAGCAAAAGAAGCCGTTCTCTGTTTAGTATATTCTGAAACTTCCGTAGAATATTTTCCATTACCCCAAACTTTTCCGTCATCTTCCAGCTTAAAGGGGATCAATATATTGCCGCCAGAAAACGGTGATCCCCTATAACAAAGCGTGACGTTAATGTCTTTTCCATCTTCTGTTTTTCTTTCAATGCTCTCGCTGGCGTCATTCGAGTAATCGCATTCTTGATTTTTTGCCAGAGTAAATGGCTCATTCGGGTAGCGCGTTTCATAGACCAGCCTAATGTAAGGATCATCGAAAAATCCTATTCCTAAAGCAGCCAGTACAAAAATTCCCTGCAACAGCAGAACAATTCTTCTCGCGCCTTCAAAAACATTAAATTTCATATTCAGTACAATTTCTATTGTCCGTAGATCCCCATTCCTTGCCCATAGGGGTTGTATGGCGAATCCTGATTATAGCGACTTCCCGCACCATACGGATTGTTTATACTATCAGACGAATATTTGCTTCCGTACTGCCCATAAGGGTTTGCAACCGAGTTTGGATCGTATTTATTAGAGTTAAGGTTGCCGCGAAAATTGCCCTGGCTGTCATATAACTTAGGACTGTTACTGTCATTCCCGTATTGTCCTCCGCCTACCGTCCCCGGCCTTACAGCTTGGGGAGCATATGGATTAATAGTATATTGCCCTTGATAATTTTGATTTTGAGCAAAAGCAACATGGGGCAGCACAAGGATAAAGCCCAATAGAATAAAAATTCTGATTACACGGATCATGTCTGTCCTCTCTTTCTAAACATAAACAAAAAGCTACCAGAGCGCTTCTCTGGCAGCCGGGGAGTTTCAACCGTCCATTGAACGGCGCAGCGTATTCACGCAAGCGCTATTATATTCCGCCGCCTCCCCGACCATAGGTCGAGAGGCAGCATCATTGATAACGGCCCGATGCTGTCAGAGGCCGCAATGGAGGGGTTGAAAGCCCCAGTCTGTTCCATAGGAACAAACACAACCTTGTTTTTATAGGAATAATGTGCGAAATACAACGGCGAACGAAAACGGACGGAAAACGGCCTCGCTTTCGATTTCTGGGGTATATTTGGGGGTAGGATCAATATCCGAATTGATAGTCTAATAAAGACTTCAAACCCTTAGCGCCTTAATTCGATAGAGGCCCGTGCCTCCAATTTACAAGTTATCCACATTCGCATATGTTCGTTATTATCCTCAAAACCCGCGTAAAACAGCGGGTTTTCTTTTGCCTATGGCTT
>RZZN01000047.1 GCA_009929855.1 Gammaproteobacteria bacterium | reverse complement strand
GTGACCTCGACCATGGCCTGTGCCATCGCGGCGCAGAAGCTGTGCATCCCGGTGGCGCATGTGGAGGGCGGCATCCGCTCCGGCGACTGGAGCATGCCGGAGGAGATCAACCGGATGGTGACGGACAGCATCACCAACTGGTTCTTCACCACCAGCGAGTTCGCCAACGACAACCTGCGCAAGGCCGGGGTGGAGGAGGAGCGGATCTTCTTCGTCGGCAACACCATGATCGACACGCTGCTGGCGAACCTGGAGCGCCTGCGGCCACCGGGATTCTGGAATGAACTGGGCCTGCGGCCGGGCGAGTATCTGGTGATGACTCTGCATCGGCCGGCGAATGTCGATAAGGCCGAGACGCTGCAGCGCATGCTTTCGGCGATCGAGGCCGGGACGCGCGGGCTGCCGGTGCTGTTTCCGGTGCATCCGAGGACGGCGAAGACACTGGAGGCGCTGGTGGACCTGCCGACCGCGATCAAGCTGGTGGAGCCGCAGCCCTACCTGGAGTTCAACTACCTGGTGAAGCATGCCAAGGCTGTGATCACCGACTCCGGCGGCATCACCGAGGAGACCACGGTGATGGGCGTGCCCTGCCTGACCCTGCGCGACACCACTGAGCGACCCGAAACCGTCACGGAAGGCACCAATGCACTCGTGGGCACGGACCCATCCGCCCTTGGCCCAGTCCTGGATCGCCTTTTCGCAGGCCATTGGGGCGAAGGCAAGGTGCCGGCACTTTGGGATGGCCAAACCGGCAACCGAATCGTGGCCGCACTGGAAAAGCTCCTGGCCCACTCACATCGGCACCCGCTGTTCACTGCAAACTCCCCCTGAATGACAATCCTCTTCTTGTTGCTAAGTCGTTGATGTTGCATTGATCACGAATTGGGACTACAGTGCAGCCCGGTAGGATGCGGTTCGTACCTCACCGCATCCTACCGCCCTCGCGGCTGTGCCTGGTGGTGTATTGCAGCGTCTCCAATGTTGGGCAAAAGGACGACCTCGCCTCTTAAGTCCGTGCGATGGAAACTGAACGATGCGGTTCGTGCCTCACCGCATCCTACCGAACTACCGAGCTGCAAACTCCCCCTGAATGAAAATTCTATTCCTTACCGATAATTTCCCCCCCGAGGTCAACGCGCCCGCCTCACGCACCTTCGAGCACTGCCGCGAGTGGGTGCGGGCCGGGCACGAGGTTACCGTGATCTGCACGGCGCCGAATTTTCCCAAGGGCGAGCTCTTGGCCGGGTATCGCAACAAGCCTTGGCAGTGGGAGACTCTGGACGGTATCCGCGTGCTGCGGGTCTGGACCTATATCACCGCGAACGCCGGTTTTGCCAAGCGCACCTTGGATTATCTGTCGTTCATGGTCAGCGGCTTTCTGGCTGGGCTGTTCGTGCGCCGCCCGGACGTGATCGTCGGTACGTCGCCACAGTTTTTTACCAATTGTGCCGGCTGGATGCTGTCAGTGTTTCGCCGTCGGCCCTTTGTGTTTGAGCTGCGCGATCTCTGGCCGGAGTCGATCAAGACCGTGGGGGCGATGAAGGACTCGGCCGCGTTGCGGTTGATGGAGCGGCTGGAGCTGTTCCTCTACCGCAAATCCGCCGCCGTGGTGGCCGTGACGCAGTCGTTCAAGCGCGATCTGATTCGCCGCGGTATTGATGGCGAGAAGGTCCATGTGGTGACGAACGGGGTGGATTTGAGCCGTTTCCAGCCGCTGCAGCGTGATGAGGCGCTGGTGGCGCAACTTGGCCTGGCTGTCCAGTCGGAGAAGTCGCTGTTCGTGGCCGGCTATATCGGCACCCACGGCATGGCACATGCGCTGGAAACGGTGCTGGAGGCCGCACGGTTGATGCAGCAGCATCCGGATGGTTCTCATATCCGCTTTGTGCTGCTCGGCGACGGCGCCCGCAAGCAGGCCCTGAAGGTCAAGGCCGCTGAGATGGGTCTGCAGAATCTGGTCTTCGTCGATTCTGTGCCCAAGGCCGAGGTGCCGCGCTATTGGTCGCTGTTGGATGTGTCCATCATCCACCTGCGCAAGGCCGACAACTTCACTCAGGTGATCCCGTCGAAGCTGTTTGAGTGCATGGGCATGGGCATTCCGGTGCTGCATGGCGTGGCGGGGGAGTCGGCCGAGATTGTTGTGCGCGAGGGCGTTGGTCTGGTGTTTGAGCCCGAGAACGCCCAAGCCCTGTGCGATGGCCTGCTGCGGTTGGCGCAGGATCAGGCGCTCAGCCAGCAGCTCCGCGCTCACTGCCTGGACGCCGCCCCGCGTTATGACCGCTCCAGGCTGGCGCGCCAGATGCTGGGTGTATTAGAGGGGGCGGCTGTTCGAGCCTGACCGACACGGATGCTTTCACGCTATTGGCATACCCTGCGCTATCTGCGCCCGATCCAATTCTATGGTCGGCTCTGGTTTCGCCTTTACCGGCCGCGGCCTGAGCTGCAGCCGGCGCCGATGCGCCGTTTGGCGAGCCGGGCCTGGGCGGCACCGCCATTGCGTCCGGTCTCGATGCTTGGGCCAACCCGGTTTCGGTTTCTGAATCAGACCCATGATGTGCCGGGGCCGGAGTCTTGGAATGCCCCGACACTCGATAAGCTCTGGCTCTATAACCTGCACTATTTCGATGACCTGAATGCCCAGGATGCCCAGGCGCGTGCCGATTGGCATCGTGCGTTGATTGAGCGCTGGATTGCAGAGAACCCACCCGGTCGTGGCAATGGCTGGGAGCCGTATCCGACCTCGCTGCGGATCGTGAATTGGGTGAAGTATTTAGGCGCTGTGGCAGGGGGAGAAGGCACTGAGGCAGGGAGGCAGGGAGGCACTGAGAAGAGGGGGGCGGATGCCTGCTTAGTGCCTCAGTGCCTTGGTGCCTCAGTGCCCTCCACTAGCCTTGCTATCCAAGCCCGCTGGCTGCGCAAGCGTCTCGAGCATCATCTGCTTGGCAATCACCTGTTTGCCAATGCCAAGGCCCTGGTTTTCGCCGGGGCCTTTTTCGATGGACCCGAGGCCGAGCAATGGCTGGCGCTGGGGCAGTGCTTGCTGCGGCGCGAGCTGAACGAGCAGATCCTGCCGGACGGTGGGCACTTCGAGCGCAGCCCCATGTATCACGCCATCCTGCTGGAGGATGTGCTGGATGTGCTGAACCTGGCCGGCGTCTATCCGGGCGTGCTCGACGACGCGCTGCTCGCGCGCTGCGGGGCGAAGGCGGTCGCCATGCTCGACTGGCTGGCCGCGATGACCCATCCGGATGGCGAGATCAGCTTCTTCAACGACGCGGCGTTCGGCATCGCGCCGCCGTTGGCGGATTTGGGTGCCTACGCCAAGCACCTGGGTATTGGTGCACGACCTGAGTCTGGTGGATACGCTTCGCTTAATCCACCCTACTCGACTCGTCATTCCGGCCGGGAAGCCGGAATCCAGGGCAGGGAGAGCAATGTTGCGGTCACCACCTCCGCTGGAGTGGTCAGCGAGCCGACCATCCATGGCCGGGGTCCAGGCTTCCCGGCCGGGACGACGGACGTCCAGTGCTGCTGGTTGCGCGACTCGGGCTATGTCTGCCTGCAGGCCGGGCCGGCGGTGGCGCTGTTGGATGTTGCGCCCATCGGTCCGGACTATCTGCCCGGTCATGCGCACGCGGACACCCTGTCGTTTGAGCTGTCGCTGTTCGGCCAGCGGGTGATCGTTAATGGCGGCACCTCGCGTTATGGCAGCGGGCCGGAGCGGCTGGCGGAGCGGGGGACGGCGGCGCATAGCACGGTGCAGATCGATGGGGTCGATTCCAGCGAGGTCTGGGGCGGCTTTCGCGTGGCGCGGCGGGCGCGACCATTCGATGTAATCATCAGCCCGGAAATGGCGGAAATGGGGATGGACCCTGATCTGTCCCCGATTCTGGTCTCAGCAGCGCATGATGGTTATCGGCGGCTTCCGGGGCGGCCGGTGCATCGGCGGCAGTGGCAGTTGGCTGAGGATCGCTTGGTGGTGACGGATCGGATTGAGGGTGTGTGCCGCTCGGCCATCGCCCGCTTTCATTTGCATCCTCAGGTCGAGGGCATCGAGCCCAGCATCGGGGAGGCTTGCGGAACGCTTCGCCTGGCCAATGGTGCCTGCATCCACTGGCGCGTTACTGGCGGCCATCCGCGCTTGGTTCCTGACACTTGGCATCCGGAGTTCGGACGCTCAGTGCCGTCGCAGTGCCTGGAGGTTGTGATGACGGCAGATCAGTGCGCCATGGAGCTGACTTGGGCCGCCTCTGGGCCAAGTCGCTGAGCCAGCCTCGGGGATGTGATCCTTGGGGTGCTAAAGCTGCCTCACTGCCTCTCCGCTCTCTAGCTTCTTCATCCATCATTTGCGAAAAAGGAACCGCCCATGGAACTCCTCAACCGCCTGAACAACCGCGAGGCCCAGATCGGCATCCTCGGCCTCGGCTACGTCGGCCTGCCGTTGATGCTGCGCTTCAGCGAGGTCGGCTACCCGGTGCTCGGCTTCGACATCGACGCCGCCAAGGTCGAGGCCTTGATGGCGGGGCGCTCTTACATCGAGCACATCCGTGCCGAGGCGATTGCGACAGCCGTCGAACGAGGATTCAACGCGACGACCGATTTCAGTCGTGCCCGCGGCTGCGATGCGCTGATCCTCTGCGTGCCGACACCGCTGAACCGCTACCGCGAGCCGGATCTGAGCTACGTGATCGACACCACCGAGGCCATCGTCCCGCATCTGCGCGCCGGGCAGGTGGTCTCGCTGGAGAGCACTACCTGGCCTGGAACGACCGAGGAGGTCCTCAAGCCCCGCGTGGAATCCACCGGGCTGAAGGTCGGCGAGGAGGTCTTTCTGGTGTTTTCGCCCGAGCGCGAAGACCCTGGCAACCCGAGCTTCACCACCCGCAGCATCCCGAAGGTGCTCGGCGGGGTGACCCCAGCCTGTACAGAGGTCGGCCAAGCCCTCTATGGGCAGGTGATCGATGAAGTGGTCACGCTCAGCTCCACCCGCGCTGCGGAGATGACCAAGTTGCTCGAAAACATCCACCGCGCGGTGAACATCGGTCTGGTCAACGAGCTGAAGATCGTCTGTGATCGCATGGGAATCGATATCCACGAGGTGATCCGCGCTGCGGCGACCAAGCCGTTTGGTTTTACGCCCTACTATCCGGGACCGGGGCTCGGCGGTCACTGCATCCCAATCGATCCCTTCTATCTGACCTGGAAGGCGCGCGAGTACGGGCTGAACACCCGCTTCATCGAGCTGGCCGGCGAGGTCAATACCAAGATGCCGCAGTGGGTGGTGAGTAAGGTGGCCGATGCGCTGAACGAGCGCGGCAAGGCGGTGAAGGGCGCCCGCATCCTGGTACTGGGTATCGCCTACAAGAAGAATGTTGATGACCGACGCGAATCACCGTCGATGGAGCTGATGGAGTTGTTAGAGGACAAGGGTGCCGTGATCAGCTATTCCGATCCGCACGTGCCGCACTTCCTGCCGATGCGCAAGCACGACTTCGACCTGGAGTCCGTGCCGCTGACGCCAGAGACCCTGGCCACCACCGACTGCGTGTTGCTGGCGACTGACCATGACCGCTTCGACTATGACCTGATCAAGGCCCATGCACCGCTGATTGTCGATACCCGCGGGCGTTATCGGGAGCCGGCGGCGCATATTGTGCGGGCGTGACTTGAACGAGGGGTTCGCGCTCACCTCCGGTTTTTTGTAAGGGTACCGATGGGACGCTGCCAATCCCCCGCCGTTATTCCAACCACCTGCTCTGTCATTGCGGCAGGCTGAAATCCAGATCCAACCGGCTGATTTTCATTTCTAGAATCGATGCGCAGTGGCAACACCCTTTTTTCAGCCAACTGCCGGGCGCTGGGCGCTGAGGAAGGCCGATGTTCTCGAAGTTGGTGACCGCGGTCATCTCGCCACTGGGCACAGGCCTGCTGCTGGGCTTATCAGGTCTGTTGCTGCTTGGTCTAGCACAACATCCCCCTCTGTCAGCATAGAAGGTCGCGCCGATTCTTCGGGCGCTATAGGCGCGGGAGGCGGCGGGCTGACCGTTGCGCTAACGCCTGGTGCATAACGGCCAGCACTATGACCCCCGCCTGTCGGGGGTTTTTTTGAGCAGATGGGCATCCCCGCGCCGGCTGTGAACCTGGAGGTCGGCTCTGGCACCCAGGCCGAGCAGACGGGGCGCGCGAGGAAGGCGAGTGAATTGGACTGCAGAGAGGCGAGCAGCTCGGACTCCAGAGAGGCGAGCAACTCGGACTCCAGAGAGGCGAGCAGCAAGGCCGTCGGGCAGCCGCCAGGATGAAGGAGTCCGGTAGGGTGGATCAAGCGAAGCGGATCCACCGCCCCGCCGCGGGTTGGGTCTTGGTCAAGGCGTCAACCCGACCCCGGCGGCCGGCAAACAGCGAACCGGATGGGGATGTGGTTGCTGCGGGGTTGCTTGGTGGATCCGCGGTGCTCTCGCGCCTTGGTGCGAGCTAGGCTAAAGTGACGGCTTTACTGCGCTGTCGGTGGGCTGTGGGTGCCTGGGGCGGCGTCGGGCGGGTCGGGATGGCCGGTTCATCGAGTCGGGTGGGTCATGTCGAGCGTGTCAGCTCAATGGAGTGTCTGTCAGTCGGTGCATGACGATACCAAGCAATCAGAGCTCAACTTGAGGTCAAATGTCAGTTGAAAACGTCTTTTTCGTGCCGGTGGGTGAGGTCTGTCACCGCGATGTGGTGACCTGTGAGCAGGAGATGGCGCTGGTCGATGTTGCCGATCGGATGCGCGAGCAAGGGATCTCGAGCATCGTCGTCTGTGCCGATCGCTTGCCGATCGGGATGCTCACCGATCGGGATCTGCGCAACAAGGTGGTGGCTGAGGGCCGGGATCCGCGCAGTCTGCGGGTGGGCGAGGTGATGAACAGTCCGCTGCTGACGATCACCGAGGATCGTTATCTCTACGAGGCGCTGCACCTGATGAGCCGTCGGCGCATCCATCGTCTCTGCGTGGTGGATGACACGGGCGCGCTGTGCGGCATCCTGACCGACTCCGACGCTTTGCGTCTGCAGAGTCGTTCTCCGCAGCAGCTGATCCGCGAGATCGAGGAGGCGGGCGATGTCGCGGATCTCAAGGCGCTGCATGCCAAGCTGAAGGGTCTGGTGGTGCATCTGGCCGGGACCCGCGTGGCGACCAAGGACCTGGTCCAGACCGTCGCGCATCTCAACGATCGCATCCTGGTGCGTCTGATCGAGCTGGTGCGCGCCGCGCGTTATCCGGATCTGACCGATCGTTTCGCCTTTCTGGTGCTGGGCAGCGAGGGCCGGCAGGAGCAGACGCTCTCGACCGATCAGGACAACGCGATCGTCTATGCGGATGATCTGTCGGCCGCCGAGCTCGAGCGTCTGGCCGCCTTCAGCGAGGATCTGATCGATCGTCTCATCGAGGTCGGCGTGCCGCCCTGCTCGGGCGGGATCATGGCCAAGAACGCGGCCTGGCGCCGGTCGCTCAGTGATTGGCAGGCCGTGCTCGGCAAATGGCTGCACACGCCTTCGCCCGAGCACATCCTCAATGGCAGCATGTTCTTCGATCTGCGCACACTCTATGGCGATTCGAGCTTCGAGACGCAACTGAGGGCCAGCATCACCAGCAAGCTGCGTGATAACAAGCTCTTCCTGGTGCATAGCGCATCCAATGCGGTGCGCTTCAAGCCGCCCCTGGGCTTGTTCGGGAAGATCAAGGCCAAGAAGAAGGGGCCGCATCGCGGGTGCATCGAGGTGAAAAAGGGTGGGATCTTCCCGATCACCGAGGGTGTGAAGGCGATGGCCCTGCAGGCGGGGATCGCGGCGGGTGGGACCCGTGCGCGGATCGCGGGTCTGCGGGAGGCTGGCATCTTGGGCGCGGAGCAGGCCGAGAATCTGATCGCGGCCTTCGATTTTCTGGTCACCTTGCGCCTGCGCGGTCAATTGGTGGCGATCGAGCAGGAGCGCATGCCGGACAATTATCTGCCGCTCGATCGCTTGAATCGGATCGAGACCGGGCGGTTGCGCCTGGCCTTGGAGGAGGTGCAGCGGTTTCAGGACTCATTGCGTCACAAGTTCCATCTGCATCAGATCAGCCGCTAGGCCGCTCAGCGGCTCGGCGTCTCAGCCGCTCGCCCGTGGCATGCGCGGGCGAGCGCGCAGGCGGCCGGGGCCTGGATCCCGATTGGGCCCCGGGCCTGTTGCCTGCTGTCTACTGGGTCTTTTTTCGGTCAGCGTGCGCGGTCGCGCCGCCAGAGTAGGATCGCGGCGCGATCGATGTGCTGATCGCGCACATAGAGTCGTTTGATCTCGGCGATCTGCTCTGGCTGGGCATCCTGAACCAAGCGTGAGACTGTGAGCAACGGGGCCTGTCGCAGGACCCCGCCATCCGTGATCGCGGCGAGATAGACACTGCGGTCGCCGATGGTTTGGCGCGTCTCGACCCGGCAGCCGAGCCAGGCGACGGCCTGCTCGTAACGCGGCGCGCCGCGCGGGGTCTTGCCCAGTTTGAGCCCGGCGAGCTTGTTGTGGGTATGCCCGGAGAGCAGACCGAAGCGCGCGACCGCCGCGAGGTCGTCGGCCGCGAGCAGGTGCAGGACGAATTCGTCGCTCGATTCGATCAACTGCCAGGTGTAGTGTTGCTGGGCGATCGCGATCAGGATGCGCGGCAGGTCGGGGACGATGGATGCGCGTGTCACGGAGGTCGCGATGCAGCCGCCGCGGTCCTTGCCAGCGCGCGCGGTCACCAGCCACAGGGGTGGATCGTAGAGATGGAAGACCGCGTCGATGGCGGCCTGGTTGGCCAGGTCCAACGCGGGGATCGAGGGTGAGCCGCTGGTCACCATCGTGTCATTGCCGGCTCTGATTCAACATTGGCTTGGATTCATCATCGTCTCAGGCGGTTTCGGCAATCGGGATGATGCGGTCGAGCCGTTCGCGGATGCCGTGCTCGATCTCGGCCCTGAGCGGCTTCAGGAAGAAGCCGAGCCGCACCTGGAGCCTGACCTGCCGTGCGCTGACCTGGATGCTGCCGCTGGCGCCGAGCCGTTTGAAATCCAGCTGATCGCCCCGCCAAACACAGCGCGCGTCAAGCTCGCGGCCCAATAGCTCGGCGAGCTCGGCGATCCGGTTGCGGGCCTGCTCCAGCTCCAGATGATGTTCGCGTTCGATGATGATGTCGATCATGCGTCTATTGTTGGCCGAACGCGCCGATTGGGTCAATGCGCGCGAGTCGCACGCGGTGGCGCTCTCCTCGATCATCGCCGTCCTAGAGTTTGCCAGCCGCGCGCCGATAGGCGGCGGAGCGCCGATCGCCACCGCGTGAGCGGGGCAGTGCGCGACGGTTGAGCAGTGTGTCGATCTGCGAGCAGAAGGCCTCGTCGCCGAGCACCCAGGCCTTGTTGGTCGCATCGCGGATGCGTTTCAGTGTCGCCTCGTCAGAGGCGATCTGGGCCTGTTCGGCATAGGCTGCGCGGCGCGTCTTGGCGCTGCGTCCGAGTCGCTCGTACTCGCGGTGACTGGTGATCAATGGATCCTCGTCCCCCCGGGCATTGGCCCCATAGCTCGACCAGGCATAGTCACCAGGGTTGGCGACCAGATTGGCGCGCACCGGATTGGACTCGATGTAGTGACTGATGGGCAGCAGGAATTGCTTGGGGTCGATCAGGGTGGCGCGGTAGCGCCCTTCCCAGAGCGTGCCGGTGCGCTCGTGACGGGCGTTGAAGTGCTGCACATAGTAGCGACCGACATATTGCATCAGCTTGCCGATCGAATTGTTCTCGCTCGGCGTGAGCAGCAGGTGAAAGTGGTTGGGCATCAGGACATAGGCGTGGAGCTCACAGCCGAACTTGGCGCAGGCGGCGCCGATCTTCTCCCAGATGAGCCAGTAGTCTTCCTCGTCGAAGAGGATGCGCTGCTGGTTGTTGCCGCGCTGGATGACATGCTGCGGATAGCCGGGCAGGACGAATCTGGGCAAGCGGGCCATGTGGAGTCGGGTTCGGTTGGTTCACCTGAAACCCAGTATAGATGTGATATGGCACGGAGGCGAGTCAAGCCAGTTCGCGATAAATCTTCTCCATCAGGTGTCCGCCGAGCCGGTGGCGCGAGCGCTTGGACTGGGGTCCATGCAGGGGCCCAGCCCATCGACGCCGCGATGGGTGCGGGCGGCCGCTGCTGCGCGGTCCTTGGACGCTCGCGCAATCGACCGGTGGGTCGCGTATACTGAGCCACATTTTTTCGCTGGAGTGACTCATGCTCGACATCAACCCGACCGCCTATCGCATCGCCGACCTCAGGGGACGTTTGGAGTCCCTTAGGGGGTATCTTTGACTATGCCGAATGTGCCGATCAGCTGACCGAGGTCTTGCGCGAGCTCGAGGACCCGCTGGTCTGGAATGCGCCCGAGCGCGCCCAGTCGCTCGGGCGCGAGCGCGCGCGGCTCGAGTCCGTGGTGCTCACCATCGATGAGATGACCGGCGCGCTCGGCGATGCCGACGATCTGCTCGCATTGGCCGCGGAGGAGCAGGACGAGGACACGCTCGCTGCGCTCGAGGCCGATCTCGATCGCTACGAGGAGCGGGTCGGCGCACTGGAGTTTCGGCGCATGTTCGCTGGCGAGATGGATGCGAACAACGCCTTTCTCGACATCCAGGCCGGATCCGGTGGGACCGAGGCGCAAGATTGGGCCGAGATGCTGCTGCGCATGTATCTGCGCTGGGGCGAGCGGCGTCAGTTCAAGACCGAGCTGGTGGAGGTCTCGCCGGGCGAGGTGGCGGGGATCAAGTCGGCGACGATCCAGTTCAGCGGTGATTATGCCTTTGGCTGGCTGCGCACCGAGACCGGTGTCCATCGGCTGGTGCGCAAGTCGCCATTCGATTCGGGCAATCGGCGCCATACCTCGTTCGCGGCGGTCTTCGTCTCGCCCGAGATCGATGACAGCGTCCAGATCGAGATCAATCCGGCCGACCTGCGCATCGATGTCTATCGGGCCAGTGGCGCCGGGGGTCAGCATGTCAACCGGACCGAATCGGCGGTGCGCATCACCCACAACCCGACCGGGATCGTGGTGCAGTGTCAGACCGACCGCTCGCAGCACAAGAACAAGGATCACGCGATGAAGCAGCTCAAGGCCAAGCTCTATGAGCTGGAGATGCAGAAGCGTCGGGCCAATCAGCAGATGGTCGAGGACACCAAGTCCGATATCGGCTGGGGCAGCCAGATCCGTTCCTATGTGCTGGATCAGTCGCGGATCAAGGATTTGCGCACTGGTGTCGAGATCGCCAACACCCAATCGGTGCTCGATGGCAATCTGGATCCATTCATCGAGGCGAGCCTCAAGAGTGGTCTCTGAGACGGCGGCTTGCGCACAGTCGCCGCCGACTGATCGATTGGGATGGGCCGCCCGTGGCAGCGGCCGAAGATGAGGTAGTCTGATGAATGAACATGCCGAGACTGATCCTGGGCGGACCGCGGACGCGGACCTGGGGTCGAGTCGGACCGATGCGCTGGAGGAGAACAAGCTGATCGCGCAGCGCCGCGAGAAGCTTGCTCAGCTGCGCGCGCGAGGTCCGGCCTTTCCGAATGATTTTCGCCGCGATGTGATCGCCGGTGAGTTGCAGGCCGAATATGGCGAGCGTGATGCCGAGGTGTTGGAGTCGCTCGGTCTGCGGGTGAAGGTGGCCGGTCGCTTGATGAGTCGGCGCGTCATGGGCAAGGCGAGCTTCGCCCATGTCCAGGATATGTCGGGGACCATTCAGCTCTTCGTCCAGCGCGATCTGGTCGGCGAGGAGACCTATGCGGCCTTCAAGCGCGACTTTGACCTGGGCGACATCCTCGGCGCCGAGGGTCTCTTGTTCAAGACCAAGACCGGCGAGCTCTCGATCAAGTGCGACAGCATCCGCTTGTTGACCAAGGCACTGCGTCCGCTGCCCGAGAAGTTCCATGGGCTCACCGACATGGAGCGGCGCTATCGTCAGCGCTATCTGGATCTGATCATGAACGGTGCGACCCGCGAGACCTTTCGCATTCGCACCCGGATCATCCAGTTCATCCGCGATTTTCTCAACGCGCGGGGGTATCTGGAGGTCGAGACCCCGATGATGCAGGTGATCCCGGGCGGGGCGGTCGCGCGTCCTTTCGTCACCCATCACAATGCGCTGGACATGCAGCTGTTCCTGCGCATCGCCCCCGAGCTCTTCCTCAAGCGGCTGGTGGTCGGCGGCCTCGAGCGGGTCTATGAGATCAATCGCAATTTCCGCAACGAGGGCTTGTCGAC
This sequence comes from Gammaproteobacteria bacterium, assembly GCA_009929855.1. Lineage (GTDB taxonomy): Bacteria > Pseudomonadota > Gammaproteobacteria > Chromatiales > Chromatiaceae > Thiocapsa. The sequence continues at coordinate 17,374 of RZZN01000047.1, read as the reverse complement.
CCGGCACAACCCCGAGTTCACGATGGTCGAGTTCTACGAGGCCTATGCCGATTATCATGATCTCATGGACCTGACCGAGCAGCTGCTGCGCGAGATGGCCCATCAGGTGCTCGGGCGCACACTGATCCATTATCAGGGCGTGGATCATGATTTTGGCCGTCCGTTCGCTCGCATGACGGTGCGCGAGGCGATCCTGCACTGCAATCCCGACCTGACGCCAGCGGATGTGGACGACCCGCTGCGCGCCCGTGCGGTCGCCGCCCGCCTGGGGATCGAGACCAAGCCGGGTTGGGGACTGGGCAAGCTGCAGATCGAGCTGTTCGAGCGCACCGCCGAGCACCGCCTGCTGGATCCGACCTTCATCACCCAGTATCCCACCGAGGTCTCGCCCTTGGCACGGCGCAACGACGCCAACCCCTTCGTCACCGATCGGTTCGAGCTCTTCGTCGGCGGACGCGAGATCGCCAACGGCTTCTCCGAGCTCAATGATGCCGAGGACCAGGCCGAGCGTTTCCGTCAGCAGGTGGCCGAGAAGGAGGCCGGTGATCTCGAGGCCATGTATTTCGACGCCGACTATATCCGCGCCTTGGAGCATGGCATGCCGCCGACGGCGGGGGAGGGCATCGGGGTCGATCGGCTGGTCATGCTCTTCACCGATTCGCCCTCCATTCGCGATGTCTTGCTCTTTCCGCACATGCGTCCGGAGAGCGGCACGCAACATCCCTGAGCGATCTGGCCGGCCGCGTGCCGGCCAGATCGCGCCTTTGCGCCGTTGCGTGAGTCAATCGCGGGATTTAGGTTGCAGCGGACCGGCCGGCCGCGCGGCGCCGCGCAGGAAATCCAGATAGATGAGCGCGGTGTCGGCCGGGCGCTCGAGATGGAGCAGATGTCCGGCGTCCTTCAGGGTCACCCGTTGGGCGCGTGGAAAGGGGCGCCAGAGTGGGCCGGCCTCGGCGAGCGCGAAGACGCGGTCGAGCTCGCCCCAGAGGATCAGGGTGGGTGCGCGCACGCGCATGTCCGGCTGGCGCAATGACCGCATCTCCAGCCCGATGATCGCCCACACCTGCTGATAGTGCTGAAGGTGCTCGACATACTCGCGCACCAGCGCGGCCTTGATCTCATCGGACAGGATCGGCGGCACGGCGAACAAGAGGCTCAGCTCCAGATCCAACTGCTCGATATCGAGTGGGATGAATGGATTGACGCCTTGGCGGATGGCCGCTCGCACCTCCGGACCCCAGTCGGTGACACCCAGTGGCGCGCCGAGTAGGGCCAGTGTGCGGACCTGTTCTGGATGGCGATGGGTGTAGAGCGCGGCGATGGCCCCGCCCATCGAGTTTCCGGCCAGATCGATGCGCCCGAGCCCGAGCTGGGATTGGAGCTCATGCAGACGCTCGACCTGGGACTCCAGGGCATAGTCGGTGATGGGAAAGCCGCGGCTTTGGCCATAGCCTGGCAGGTCGGGCGCAATGGCCCGGTAGCCGGCATCGGCCAGCCGACAGATGAGCGCGTCCCATTGCTCCTTCTCGGCGAAGAGCCCATGCAACAGCAGGATCACCGGCCCCTCGCCGGACTGGCGATAGGCGATCGTCCCGGCCTCCAATGGCGCCTGCCCGGTGCTGATCGCGCAGGCCAGCGGGGCGCGCGCGGGAAGCGCGGCGAGCAGCAGCATGATGAGCGGGATCAGGGACCAGCTCCAGGGCCTGTGAGTGGATGGAGCGGGTCGGCGCGAGCGCATCAGGGGTCGCGCGGCGGCTGATCCTGGGGGCGTGCGCGGTGGTCTGGGGGGCGGATGTGTGTCTCTGGTGCTTGGTGTGTGCATGATTGGATGCGGCTGGAGCTTGGATGTTGGTGAGTCCAGTGCAAGGCGCTCTGCTGGATCGGCTCGGGTGTGCTGATCAGTGGGTCTCCAGACAGACCTGGAGGCCAAAGCTGGCGCGGTCGAGGTTCGCGGTCTGGGCGCAGCTCTGTTTGAGGCGCCGCACCAGTGGACCCTTGGGGTCATAGATCAGCACCCAGGAGGTCGCCGCGATGCTCATCCCCTCGAAGCCGTCGAGCCGGCAGGAGAGGTAGACCTGTTCGTAGAGCAGATCGCAGTCGTCGCGACTGAGCCGCTCGGGGCGATAGCCGCAGCGCTCGATGATGGCGATCAGCGCGCCGGCGCCACTGGCCCCGGTATAGGCGCTGACATCGCCATGATCGCGGCGACCCGCGGCCTCGAGCGCCGCGATGGTCTGGTCGCGACAGGCGTCCCAGGCCATCCCGCTCGCACCCGCCGGCGCTGAGGCGGCACCGCTCAGGAGCGCCAGGGCGAGCAGCGCCACGGCGGGGCCTGTGGGATCAATGGGGGTCGTCTGGGCCATCGTCGCTCGGGTGTGGCTGCATCGCCAGGGGCGACCGGCACGCCGCGCTGGTGCGCGGCGTGCCGGCCAGGCGGTGGGTCGCCCCGGGGTGCTAGAGCGCGTCATGCTCCAGGTCACCGCGTTTCTTGAGCAGATCGAGCACCCGTCGGGTGAGGATCAGCTCCATCGCGTACATCATCTTGCCGCCGGGGATCACCAGTGTATTGAAGCCGGTGATCATGGCGCCATCGATCAGACCCTTGAGATTGAGCTTGTACTCCACCGATGGCTTGGGTTTCTGGAAGTGGATCATGACCAGGCTTTGATCGGCGGTCGGGATCGCGGTGACTGCAAATGGATTGGATGTATCGGTGAGCGGGATGCGCTGGAAGTTGATATGGGTCTTGGAGAACTGCGGCAGGATGTAATGCATGTAGTCGTACATGCGCCGGTAGATGACGTCCATGACATCGGAGGGCTGATAACCGCGCTCGGCGGTATCGCGGTTGATCTTCTGCACCCATTCCAGGTTGATGGTCGGGCAGACCCCGATCAGCAGATCGACCTCCTTGGACATGTCCAGATTCCCGTCGACCACGCCGCCGTGTAGCCCCTCGTAGAAGAGCAGATCGGTGTCGGGCGGGATCGGCTCCCAGTCGGTGAAGGTGCCGGGTGGGAAGCCATGGAGCGTGGCCTCGGCCTCGTTGTGGACATAGAAGCGGCGCTCGCCGGTACCCGTCTCGCCATAGCTGCGGAAGAGCTCCAGTTGTTTCTCGAACAGGTTGCCTTCCGGGCCGAAATGGCTGAGGTTGTTGCCCTCCTGCTTGGCCTTGGCCAGCGCCTCCTTCATCTGCGCCCGATCGAAGCGATGGAAGCTGTCGCCCTCGACCAATGCGGCGCGCGCGCCGACCCGTTGAAAGATGTGCTGGAGTGCATTCTTGACCGTGCTGGTGCCGGCGCCGGACGAGCCGGTCACGGCGACGATGGGGTGCTTTCTGGACATGGATCCGTTCTCCTCGTTCTCGTTGTCGTTCTCGTTGTCGTTGTCGTTGTGTTCTCGCGTGGCCAGCGCCCGTGGCTAGTCCTCGACTGCAAAGGCGTAGGGTAGGGGCTGGAAGTCGAGCCTGGGCCCGGACTCGCCGAGCCGCACCTCGCCGCTTTCGACCGCCTGGATCTCGACCACCGCGAGCAGCTCGTGCTGTCCGGGGCCGATGGGGGTGGCCGAGACGACCGTGCCGCTGCCTTGCTGCGAGGTGCTGGCCGTGGCGAAGAGTGCATCGCCCGGTTGCGGGGGCGTCGCGCTCTCGACCTGGGCGCGATACATGCGCCGCTTGAGCTTGCCGAGATATTGCATCCGCGCCACGACCTCTTGACCCGTGTAGCAGCCCTTGTGAAAGCTCACGCCGTCGATCAGCTGCATGTTGGCCATCTGTGGCACGAAGGTATCGGCCGTGGCGGTCTGGATGGTTGGGATCCCGGCGCGGATGTCGAGCAGCGTCCAGCCCGCGGCATCGGTGGGCGTGGCGACCTCGCTGAGCGCCTCCCAGTGCGCGCGCAAGGCCTCGGGCGGGCCGATCAGCTCGAAGCGCTCGCTGCCGGGCAGGCGGATCAGCGCGAGCCCGTCGATCAGCGCGAGTTCATTGACGAGCGGCGGGACGGGCAGCCCGCGGGCGCTCAAGAGCGCGCTGGCCCCATCGCCGGCGAGTCCAAAGCGGGCCAGCTCGTCGCTCGCGTCGGTCAGGGTGACGCGACTGCGCAGCACGAACAGGCGCAGACGCTGCAGCAGGTCAGGCACGCGCTCGCGCGGCAACTGGAGATGGAAGGTGTCATGGATGCGCAGCAAGAGGAAATTGGCCAGCATCCGTCCCTTCTGGCTACAGTGACTGCTCCATTGGACATGGGTCGGCGAGAGCTCGCGGACATCGTTGGTGAGCTGACCTTGGAGAAAATCGCTGGCATCCGCGCCCTGGACCGCGATCAGTCCAAGGTGCGAGAGATCGAAGAGCTGGGGTCCAGTCTCCGAGTGCGCGGCGCGCGCTGGAAAGTGCACGTTGCCGTTCGCGTCGATTTGGGCGGGTGTCGCCATGAGGGTCTCGCGCCATAGTGGATGCATACTGGTGACCTCGCTCGATGATCCGATGGATACGACAGACGCCGATTGTCGGGCACAGTCCGATTGGATCGCAACGCTCGAACAAGGCCGTGCCACGAGTATAGAGGATGTGATCCGCGCGCTGGGGCGACGCAACGTTCGATCGGCGCCTCTTCCGGTATGATAGGGCCCGAGTCCGCCCATCAGTGCCCCGCATCACCGCGCCTCGGATCCTGGTCCGGGACGCTCACGGACCGCGACCGGGCGCCCCAACAGGAGATCAGACGAGTTTGACGACACATCGAGCCAGCCCGCCCGTCGGAAGTCTGGTGCTCTACAAGGGCCATCCGGCGCGGGTCGTCGGCGTGGGCGAAAAGATCGAGATCGAGCTCGCGGGTGGCGTGGGCAAGCGGGTGCGTCCCAAGGACGTCGAGCTGCTGCATCCTGGTCCAGTGCGTCATCTCGATGAGCTGACCGAGCCGCCTGGCGAGCCGCTGGCGGCCTGGGATCTGCTCGAGGGGGGCGAGACGAGTCTGGCCGAGCTCGCCGAGTTGGCCTTCGAGGTCTATACGCCCGCCACCGCCTGGGCGGCTTGGCGGCTGGTGGCCGAGGGGCTGCTCTTTCAGGGCGATCCGGAGCGCATCGTGGCGCGCGCGCGCGCGGAGGTCGAGCGCGAGCGCGCCGAGCGTGCGGCGAAAGCGGCGCAAGAGCGTGATTGGCAGGCGTTCCTGGAGCGCATGGCGGCGGCCCGCCCGGTGGCCGAGGATGCCGAGCGGCTCGGCGAGATCGAGCGTCTGGCCTTGGGTCAGTCCGAGCATAGCCGGATCCTCTCGGCACTCGGACATGAGCAGACCCCCGAGAATGCGCATCGCGCATTGGTGCAGGTCGGGCATTGGTCGGTCAATCACAATCCCTATCCGGCGCGCTGCGGGTTGCCGACCTGGGATCCGGATGCGGCGGTCCCCGATCTGCCCGGCGAGGATCGGCTCGATCTGACCCATCTGCCCGCCTATGCGATCGATGACGAGGGCAATCAGGATCCAGATGATGCGCTCAGCCTGGATGGTGATCGACTCTGGGTGCATGTGGCTGACGTCGCCGCGCTGATCGCGCCCGAGTCGGCGGCCGAGCGCGAGGCGCGCGCGCGTGGGGCCAATCTCTATCTGCCCGAGGGCATCGTCAACATGCTCCCGACCCTGGTGACCGCGCGTTTGGGTCTGGGTCTGAGCAGGATCTCACCGGCACTGTCCTTCGCGCTGCGCTGTGATGACCAGGGCGAGATCCTCGATGTCGAGATCCATCGCACCTGGGTCCAGGTGGAGCGTCTGAGCTACGATTGGGTGGAGCGGCATCTCGATGAGCCGCCCTTCGCGGCGATCCGCGCGCTGGTCGAGCCGTTTCGCGCCAGGCGGTATGCACGGGGCGCCTCCAGCTTGGACCTGCCCGAGGTCAGCATTCGAGTCGACCATGAGGGGCGTGTGCACATCCGTCCGCTGCCGCGTTTGGCCAGCCGTGCACTGGTCACCGACGCCATGCTGATGGCGGGGGTCGCGGCCGGGCGCTTCTGTCACGAGCGCGACATCCCGATCCCCTACGCCACCCAGCCCGCGCCGGATGATCCGGGCGTGGCCACCGACCTGGCCGCCATGTATGCGCGGCGGCGCCGCTTCAAGCCGACCCGCCTGCTGGGCGCGCCCGATCTGCATGCTGGACTCGGGCTGCCGCTCTACACGCGGGCGACCAGTCCGCTGCGACGCTACTCCGATCTGCTGGTCCATCAGCAGATCCGCGCCGAGCTCACGGGTGGTGTCGGGCTCACACGCGCTGAAGTCACGCAACGCATCGCCGAGGCCGAGACGGCCGCGGCCTCGGTGCGCCGCGGCGAGCGACTCTCCAATCAGCACTGGAAGCATGTCTACCTGCGGGACGCCGAGCGCTGGCGCGGCGAGGCGGTGGTGGTCGAGCGTGAAGAGCGCAAGACCACGGTGCTCGTCCCCGAGTTGGCGCTGGAGACCCGTGTGCGGGTGCGGGATCTGCCCGATCTCAACGACCGACTTCAGGTCACCCTGACCGAGGTGGACGTCCCGACCCTCGCGGCTGGTTTTCGCGTGCTTTGAATGTGGCCTGGCCCGACCCGTGGCGTTGGCTGGGGTCGGCTGGCTGGACGGACTAGGCGCCCCAGCGCCGCACCGTGCCGGTGTCGAGATGCACGAAGTTCGAGCGCGGGTAGTATCCCACGCCGCCTCGTTCCAGCTCGATGGCGGCGTCGCGGATCCGCCGGGTGGGGAGGTCGGGGAAGCGCACGTCGAGCGCCTGACCGGTGAGATGGAGGCTGTTCTTGGCGACGCCTCGGGATTTTGCCCGCAGCATCTGATTGGTGTGGTTCGAGCGGTAGCCACTCAGGATGTCGTAGCGGGCGCCATCGTCACCGAGCTTGATCTGGATGTCGTAGAGCAGGTCGAAGAGCTTCGGGTCCATCGCGGCGGTGTCGCCGGTGCGGAAGTCGCGGAAGAAATGATTGAGCTTCTGCAAGGCAGGACGCTGGTACTGATCGCCGATGCGGTAGGTGACCTCGATTCGCTCGTCCGTGTGCAGGTGACGGAAGCGCAGGATGCGCGCACGGTTGTGATTGGATGATGGCTTGGCAACAACGGGTGTGGCGAGCGCGGTGAGTGCCGCGCCGAGGAAGTAACGTCGATTCATGTTCCCCCCGGTACACTGGACGTTTCTGAGAGATTTGGCTCGCTAAGGGTATCTGAATCGAGTGCGAAAACGCAATCGAAAATTTTCAAGGGACGGGCTGAGGATTTTCGAAGGTTATCGATGAATATCTCTTAGTCTATTGTTCATGAAAGAGATTTTTTCGAGATTCAAACGGCGTTCAGCGGCACTGGATGGACCTGGCTGAATCCATCCGAGCATTGACGATTCGTGAAAATCCGCTGATCTGGTGCGGTCTCAGTCGTCCCGCGAGAAGGGCCTGACGTGTCACTCGATCATGGGCTAGAATCACCGCCAGGGTGATTCGGTCCGGCGTGCGTCGCCTGGTGACGGGTGTTGACGCCCGGACTCCGGGGCACTGACTCCGGAGGAGATGCGTTGATGCGTGGATTAACGGCGGTCTTGGTCGGCTGTGCCGTCTGCGTCGCGGTGGCTCAGGCCGATGTCTACAAATATGTCGACGCCGAGGGCAAGGTCTATTTCTCCGACGCGCCGCTGAAGGGGCCTGGGCTCCAGCTCGAATGGACGCGCGAGTCCAAGCGTCTGGTGCGCGAGAGTGAGACCCGCACGGCCAGCCTCGAGAAGGGTGGCGCGACAGCCACGCGGCAGCGCGCGCGCCCAGTGAGCGGGTCGCTCGAGCAACGCCGCGCGGGCTACGAGACGTTGATCGAGGCCAATGCGCGTCGTTACGGTGTGCCGGTCTGGTTGATCCACGCGGTGATTCGCGCCGAATCGGCCTATCAACCGAGCGCCGTCTCCCCGGCGGGGGCTCAGGGCTTGATGCAACTGATGCCAGGCACAGCCGCGCGCTACGGTGTCAGCGACAGCTTCGACCCGGTCGAGAACATCCGGGGTGGCACCGCCTATCTGCGTGACCTGCTGGATCTCTTCGACTGGGATCTCAAGCTTGCCTTGGCCGGTTACAACGCGGGCGAGGGGGCGGTGATCAAGCATGGTCGCACCATCCCCCCCTATGCCGAAACGCAAGGCTATGTGCGCAAGGTCTTCGAGTACGGCCGCGCCGAGCTGGCGAACACCCCCTCGGTGGTGCTGTCGGTGCGCTGATGTCGCCAGGCGCGCGGCGCATGGCGCCACCCGCTCCAGTCAATCCTCCCCGATCACCCGCTCATCCCTGGGGGTGGAGAGGATCTTCTCGGCCTCGGCCTGTTGGCGCGCGAAGACCATCCGGTACTGCACACCCTGTTCACTCGACTCATCCTGTCGGCGTGTCCGCACCAGCGCGCGCGCATCCTGATAGCGGTCCAGGGTGTCCAGGTGGGTCAATTGCAGCGGTGGCGAGATCTTGTAGACGAAATACGGCATTGGTCATGGTCCTCTGATGATGGATGATGAGCGACTCGGACATCCCGATAGCCTCACCTTGTGGGGTCGAGTCGCGCCAGCGGCAAGCCTCGCGCGATGAAAGGTCGCTCGCCGCGCGCGGCGGTCTCGATGCGAGGGCGGCGCGATCAGGGGCTCTGGGCCCCCTGATGCGTCTGCGCATTGCTGGAAACCAGCATTGACATCAATAGAAATTGGGCAAGTCGGCTGGTGGATTGTGTTAGGGTTGCGCCGCTCGTTCGATGCGTCTCCCGCGGTGTCCGCGATCGTCCACCGCGCAAGCCCAGTGATGCGCTGGCGCGTCCGAGCCGCAACCAAGTTTGCCATGGGCGGCGTCGCACCGATCGACCAGATCGCGACGATCCGCGCGTCAGCCAACAACGAGGAGGCACCAATACGATGATCAAGCCAGTCAACTCAGATGTCCTGAAGCCGCTTTTCGTCTATGACCCGGATCTGCATCATGCCTTGATGCACGAGGCCGAGAGCCTGCCGTCGGTCGTGATCAGCTCGCAGGCGGCGGCCAACGCGGTCATGCTCGGTGGTGGCTATTTCAGTCCGCTCCCCGGTTTCATGAACCTGGCCGATGCGCTGGCCGTGGCGCAGGGGATGCGCACCACCGACGGTCTCTTCTTCCCGGTGCCGGTGCTCTGTCTCTTGGAGAGCGTGAAGGGGATCGATCAGGCCAAGCGGATCGCCTTGCGCGATCCCAATGTCGAGGGCAATCCGATCCTGGCGATCATGGATGTGACGGCGATCGAGTCGATCGACGACGACCAGATGGCGCTGATGACCCAGCAGGTCTACCGCACCCAGGATCCGGAGCATCCAGGGGTGAAGACCTTTCACTCACAAGGCCGCTATGCGGTCTCGGGGCCGATCCAGGTTCTGCACTTCTCCTATTTCCAGGACGACTTCCCGGATACCTTCCGCACCGCGGTGGAGATCCGCAACGAGATCGCCGAGCGCGGTTGGCAGCGGGTGGTCGCCTTCCAGACCCGCAATCCAATGCATCTTGCCCATGAGGAGCTCTGTCACATGGCGATGCAGCGGCTCGGCTGCGATGGTCTGGTGATCCACATGCTGCTCGGCAAGCTCAAGCCGGGTGACATCCCCGCGCCGGTCCGTGACGCGGCGATCCGCAAGATGGTCGAGCTCTATTTCGCGCCCAATTCGGCCATGGTGACGGGCTATGGATTCGACATGCTCTATGCCGGACCACGCGAGGCGGTGCTCCACGCCTATTTCAGACAGAACATGGGGGCGACCCATTTCATCATCGGGCGTGATCATGCCGGCGTCGGTGATTATTACGGTGCATTCGACGCGCAAACCATCTTCGATGAGGAGGTGCCGCCGGACGCGCTCCAGATCGAGATCTTCAAGGCCGATCACACGGCCTATTCGAAGAAGCTCGGGCGTGTGGTGATGATGTGCGAGGCCCCGGAGCACACCAAGGATGACTTCGTGCTGCTCTCGGGCACCAAGGTCCGCGAGATGCTCGGCAATGGCATCGCCCCGCCGCCCGAGTTCTCGCGCCCCGAGGTGGCCCAGATCCTCATGGACTACTATCGTTCACTCGGCTAGAGTGCGCGCGCGGCGGTGCGTGTGTGCCCGAGCCGGGCGAGCGCCGCCGCGACCTCGATCGACCCGAGCCCTGGGCGCGCGCCGCGATCGGGTCTGGCGCGCGAGGGCTCAGGCGGCTCGTCCCGACCAACATGGACAGGCGATGTCCGGGCGGGGGCGGGTCAGGTTCTCTCAACTGGATCGTCGCGATGTCTGAAACCACCTCCAAAACACTCTCTCGCCAGCGAGAGCCGATCTTCACACTCTTCCTGCTGACGCTGCTCACGCTGGCCATCGGCGCCTTCCTCGCCCTGGATCCGCACTGGGGCGTCGAGGAGGTCTGGCTCCTCTATGTCAGCACGCTCCAGCCTTGGACCAAGGCGCTCGAGGAGGGTCTGGTCGGGATCCATCCACCCCTGTATCAATTACTGCTCATGCCGCTCAGCGGGCTCGGCACCGAGTCATTCTGGTGGCGTCTGCCCTCGGTGATCGCGACGGCCCTGACGGTCCCGGTCTGGTATCTGCTCCTGCGTCGCTTGGACGTCGGGCCGGCGCCGGCCATGCTCGGTGTCCTGCTGCTCCTCACCAGTGCCTTCCTGCTCGAGCTGGGGATCCTCGTCGGTCCGCACAGTGTGGCGATCCTCTGCCTGCTGATCGGTCTGCTCGGGGTGATCTCGTTGACGTCCGACGCACATGGCGCGCGCCGTCCAGTGATCGCCGCGCTCGGCCTCACCCTGGCCTTCGGTCTGCTCTACTCCAGCCTCTTCGTCACGATCGCGCTCCTCTTGTCCTGGCCACTCATGTGGCTCCTGACCTTCGGTCGCGGGCGGCGCGCCGCCGCGCCGAATCAGGGGCGCCTGGCCACGCGCCTGGCCCTGCTGATCCTGGCTCTCGGCCACCTGGCGGTGATCCTCTGGTGGCTCCTCGGGTATGGACGTGGCGATGGCTTGATGGGCGCGCTCCAGACGTCCACCTCGACGCTCGCCGAGGGACAGACCGCGCTCGACTTTGCCTGGGCCGGATTGGTCGCCCAAGCGAGCTGGCTGACCCCCCAGTTCCCCGCGACTCCACTGTGGCAGGCGATCGCGGTGGGTGCCTTCTGGGCGGTGGCTGTGATCGTTCTGCTCGTGGCCTTGGCGCAGCAGCGGGCGGCGCGTCTGTTGCTCGTGGTGAGCGCCTTCGTCGCGACCTTGCTGGTGCTCGGGGCGGGCCTGCTGGGTGTCCGTCCATTCGGTGCACCGATGCTGGATCAGACCATGCTCTGGCCGCTCTATCTGCTGGTGCCGGTCCTGGCGATCGATGCGCTCTGGTCGGATCTGCGCTCGCTGCGCGCGCGTCGTCTACTGAGTCTGCTGGTGGTGCTCTTCGCCCTGTTCGGCTTCTACCGGGCCAACCCGCTCGGCGAGGTCGATGCCGCTACCGCCGCGGGCACGGATGGACCCATGCTGAGCGCGGCGACGCTCGACTGCGCTGCCAGCCGCCCGCTCTACAGCGACGCCGCGAGCTTCCATGCACTCTATGGCGCGCTGCATCCCGAGGGGATCGACTTCAGCCAGACCCTGGGTCTGCGCGACGCGGCCTTCACCGAGATCCAGTACACGGGTGACTGGTTCGGGCAGCTGGCCGAGCGGCACGACTGGGATCTGTTCGTGCTGCGCGGCGGATGCGCGCCTGGGCGTCTCTTGATCCGCGATCGCAAGCTGGCCGAGCTGACCGCGCTGCCCGACCCCGAGCGCCTGGGCAATCTGCGGGCGCTCATGGACCGGCTTGGCGTGGATTCGCTCCAGCTCATCGGCACGGCTCCCGACGCCACGGCGACGCCCGATGAGGCGGCGCTCATCGCGGCGTATCGTGCGGCGGGACTCGCACTGAGTCAGGCCAGTCTGTTCGAGGGGGTCCAAACCCGCGTGGTCAGTCTCGACGCACCCGCGGCCACTCAGTGACCGAGCGCACCCCGCTTGACCGGCGGCGTGCCGGCTGATCGACCGGCACGGCCGCGCGCCGCCATCTCGATGAGGCCACGGGATGGTGGTGCGCGGCGCTGAGACGCGACCAGGCCACCGCTAGGTCAGCGCGAGTCGGGTGCCGACTCGCGCGGCTCGGCCGCGGCTTCAGCGCAGGTTCTTCTTGTAGGAGGGATAGTTGGCGTTGCGCGCCTTGGAGAAGTTCGCAAACTCCATGGTGACGCTCGCCAGCTCGACCCCGGAGAAATCGGCGTTGGTGACATCGGCGCGACGCATGATGGCGCCACCGAGCACGGCATTGGTGAAATCCACGTCGGTGAGGTTCGCGTTGCGGAAGTTGGTCTCTTGCGCCGAGACCCCGCGCATCGTGCTGCCGCGCAGATCGGCACCCTCGAAGTTGGCGAGGTTGAGCACGGTGAAGCCGTTCGGCTGGACACTCGTCAGGTCGGCCTCGTGCATGCTCGCCCCCGCGAGATTGGCGTCGTTGAGATGACAGTCGCGCAGATCGGCGCCGCACAGATTGGCCTCGCGGAGATTGGCACGGATGAAGAGTGCCTTGGTGGCGGTGACATGACAGAGGTTGCTGCCCTGGAAGTCGGTGTCGCGCAGGTCGGCGCCGGTGAGATTGGCGCCTTGCAGATTGGCCGCGCGGACCGTGGCATGACGCAGATCGGCGCGCTCGAGACTGGTTCGGGTCAGGATCGCGCCGTTGAGCTTGGCCGCGCGCGCTGGCCGCTCGGCGCCCAGGCGGGCCTGGCGCAGATCCGCGCCCTCCAGATCGGCATTGGTCAGATCGGCGGCCAGCAGGATGGTCTCGACCAGACGCGCGCCACTCAGACGCGCCCCGACCAAGTCGCTCGATTCGAGGTTGGCGCCCGAGAGGTCGAGGCCGCGGAAGTCCGCGCCATTGAGCTGCATGTCCCGCAGATCGGCACCCACCAGGCTGTCGCCCGCGATCGTCTCCAGGATTCGCCCCGTCTCGGCATGTTTGATCTCGATCATCTCGTCTGTCCTCCGTTGTCGTTGTGATGCATGTGGATGACCGGATTGTTCGGTGGTCAGGCTCAATCTACCAGAAATCGACAGCGCTCGATCAGGCGGCTAACATCCGGCAGACCACTGTCAGGCGCGGCCATCACAACGACACCACCCGGGAGCTTCAATGAAGATCGAGACCCTCGCCATCCACGCCGGCTATGCGCCGGATCCCACCACCAAGGCGGTGGCCACACCCATCTACCAGACCACCAGCTATGCCTTCGACGACACCCAGCATGGTGCCGATCTCTTCGATCTGAAGGTGCCGGGCAACATCTACACGCGCATCATGAATCCGACCAGCGCGGTGCTGGAGCAACGGGTCGCGGCCATGGAGGGCGGGGTCGGGGCGCTGGCGCTCGCCTCGGGGATGGCGGCGGTCACCGATGCCATCCTCACCATCGCCCAGTCCGGCGACAACATCGTCGCGGTCTCGACACTCTATGGTGGCACCTACAATCTGTTCGCCCATACCTTGCCGCGGCTGGGCATCCAGGTGCGTCTGGCGGCACCCAATGACATCGCCGGCATGGCGGCGCTGATCGATGACCGGACCAAGGCCGTGTTCTGCGAATCGATCGGCAATCCAGCGGGCAATGTCGCCGATCTGAGCGCGATCGCTGACATGGCGCACGACCATGGCGTGCCCGTGATCGTCGACAACACGGTGCCCACACCCTATCTCTGTCGGCCCTTCGAGCATGGCTGTGACATCGTCGTCCATGCACTGACCAAATACATGGGTGGGCATGGCACCACGATCGGTGGGATCTTGGTCGATTCGGGACGCTTCCCTTGGGCCGAGCATGCCGAGCGCTTCCCCATGCTCAACGAGCCCGATGTCTCCTATCACGGTGTCGTCTACACCGAGGCGCTGGGCGCGGCTGCCTACATCGGACGCGCCCGCGTGGTGCCGCTGCGCAACATGGGCGCGGCCATCTCGCCGTTCAACAGCTTCTTGATCCTGCAAGGCATCGAGACCCTGCATGTGCGCATGGATCGTCACTGTGCCAACGCCTTGACGGTCGCCGAGTATCTCAAGGCTCATCCGCGGGTCGAGTGGGTCCGCTATGCCGCGCTGCCGGACAGCCCGGATCATCCGCTGGTGTGCAAATATCTCGACGGCGCCAAGGCGAGCTCCATCCTGTCCTTTGGGATCAAGGGTGGGCGCGCCGCGGGCGCGCGCTTCATCGATGCGCTCAAGCTCGCGGTGCGTCTGGTGAACATCGGTGATGCCAAGACACTCGCCTGTCATCCGGCGACCACCACGCATCGTCAGTTGTCGCCCGCCGAGTTGGCCCGTGCCGGGGTCTCGGAGGATCTGATCCGGCTGTCCATCGGCATCGAGCATGTCGAGGACATCATCGCCGATCTGGATCAGGCCCTGGCCGCGGCCTAGCCAGTGGTGTCGGGCGGTACGCGGTGCGTCGGCTTGGCGGGCAGGGGATCCGGCCTGCCGAGTGCCCTCCGCGCCCGTGCCGGCCGGCCGGCCGCGCCAGCTGTGGGTCTGCGGGCTGACGCCCAGTCTGATCCACCGATGGCGTGGCCGCGACGCTGATGGATCGTTTCATCCTCTGGTTTCCGGTCTGGGCCATCCTGGGCGCGGGTCTCGCCTATCTGATGCCCGCCTGGCTGGTCGAGCTGCGCTGGGCGATCCTGCCGCTGCTGGGCCTGGTCATGTTCGGGATGGGGGCGACCCTCACCCTGGGGCAGTTTCGCGCCGTCCTGGCCCGCCCCGGTCTGGTCGTCCTGGGTCTCGCGCTCCAATTCGGGGTGATGCCGCTCTTGGCCTGGTTGATCGGGGTGGCGATGGCGCTGCCGCCCGAGCTGCTGATCGGGTTGGTCTTGGTCGGGGCCAGTCCAGGCGGGACCGCCTCGAACCTGATCTGCTACCTGGCGCGCGGCGATCTGGCACTCTCTATCACGCTCACCACTGCCTCGACCCTGCTCGCGGTGGTGATGACGCCGGCACTCGCCTGGCTCTATCTGGGTCGGCATGTGCCGGTCCAGGCCCCTGAGATGCTGGTCTCGATCGCCCAGGTGGTCTTGATCCCGGTGAGTCTGGGGGTATTCGTCAATCATCTGTTGCAGTCGCGTCGCGCCCGTTGGCAGGCGTCAGTCGAGGTGGTCTTCGCGCCCCTGTCGATGGCCGCGATCGTCTTGATCATCGCCATCATCGTTGCCCTGAACGCGGGCGATCTGGCGCGGATGGGCGTGGCGGTGGCGCTCGCCGTCATCCTTCACAATCTCCTAGGCCTGGCCGCGGGGTATGGTCTGGCGCGTCTGCTTGGTCGCGACGAGGTCACGGCGCGCACCCTGGCCATCGAGGTCGGCATGCAGAACTCCGGATTGGCGGTGGCGCTGGCGGTCAAGCTCTTCAGTCCAGCGGCGGCCTTGCCGGGGGCGCTCTTCTCGATCTGGCACAACCTCTCGGGCGCGCTCTTGGCCGCCTGGTGGGCGCGGCGTCCACCCTCGGGGTCAGGCCCCCGCTGTGATCCGCCGCCCGACGCCACCGAGTCGGGGTCGCGTCAGGCTGGCGAATGAGGTGTCAACGCTGATCCGCCAGTCCGGTCAGGTGCCAGAGCCGATCGAGCTCGGCGCGCAGCGTGCTGACCTCTGTCTCCAACGCCGCGATGCGGGCCTCGCGGCTGGCTGTGCCCGCTGACGCGCTGGCGGCGGCTGGCGCGACTGACTCTTCGAGCCGTGGCACGCCGCAGAGCAGATGGGCGTAGCGCTCCTCGCGTTTGCCCGGGATGCGCGGGAGCTCCACGACCAATGGGCGATCGCGGATCGCCATGCCGCGCAGGATCTCGCTCACCCGTGACAGGTCGCTGAAATCGGCGAGCCGAGCGCTGTTGGTGCGCAGCTCCCCGACGGTCTGTGGGCCTCGCAGCATCAGGGCGCAGAGCAAGGCCTGTTCCTCGCGACTGAGCATGAAGGTGCCGACGAGCTTGTGGTCGTAGCGCTCGGTGCGCCCGGTGAAGCTGGCGTGGATGAGTCCGCGATCACGCAGCTGATTGACGAGATGCCCGACCTCGCCGAGGCTCAGGGTCATGATCGGCTGGCGCGCGCTCTTTTGATTGCAGGCGCTGACGAGGCTGTTGAGTGTCAATGGATATTGCTCAGGCGTGGTCCGCTGCTTTTCCATCAGGCAACCGAGCACCCGGGCCTCCTCCGCGGTCAGCATGGGCGCGGTAGTCTCTGTAGTCTGCTCATCGGTGGTCATGGCTCAAGCGATCTCCTCTGGGGTTGGCCACACGGATGGATGGGCTGGGCGCTGGATCCGCGCCGTCGCGCTGGGTCCAACAGGGTGCGGATGGGCGTGACTCAGCGCGGCCGCCGCCAGTCGCAGTCGTCTGATCAGCTCATCGCGACCCGTGAGCGCGAAGTCATTCACCAGCTTGGCGATGGGTTGAAGCTGACGGGTTGCCGCAACCAGCAGCGCGGCCTCTGGCGCACTGATGGCGGCGCTGCCGATGGCCTGGCCGAGGCGCTGGCGGGTCAGCTCGGCGAGCAGTGGCAGGCTGGCCTCGAGCGTACGGTGACCCCTGATGAAGCCGGCGAGTTCCTGGGCGTCCTCGGCGCAGGCCAGGCGGTCGTTGGCTGGGTGGGGCGGTTGCGCGGCCATGATGGCGACCAGGCTCGCGGGATCGAGGTCACGCAGCGGACCGGCGAGCAGGACGGGCAGTCGCGCCTCCAGGCGCGAGACGGCGTGGGCGGTGAGACGCTCGCCGGATCGGCTCACTGGCGCGAGCATCACCAGTGCATGCTCGCCGCTGGCGGCGTTGCGATGGGTGCCGAGCTGGGCGGGGACAAAGCCGCGGCCGGCCCAGAAGCCCACCAGATCGGGCGTTGCCCCGAAGCTGGCGCCAATGAGATCGAGCGAGTCCGCGCGGGCGTCTCGTGCGAGCTGCTCGAGCAGCCGACGCCCCAGTCCTTGACGGCGCAGCGCCGGATGGACGGCGATACGGATCACCCGCAGATAGCGCAGTCTTGGCGCCTCGGCGAGTCCGGCATGGCTCGAGAGTGTCTGTGCGAGCAGGTGTCCACGCGGACGCCGCTGCCCCATGTAGATCGCCTCGCAGAGCGCCGGGTCGGTGAAGCCGCCCTCCGCGGCGGCCAGCAGGGTTGCCGCGATGTGGCCACCACGGCGGATGCCATAGAGGCGCACGTTCGGTCCGTCGAGCAGCATCCGCAGATCCATCGGGCGGGTCTGATAAGTTCTCCACATAAAATCTTTATCACTAAAAAGCCATGTGGTACCGCGTGCCGACATTGTCCAGGATCTCGCCTACGTCACGCTCCAGCGT
>RZZN01000295.1 GCA_009929855.1 Gammaproteobacteria bacterium | reverse complement strand
GATTGTAGCGCTGACGGAGATTGATGGATGACCGCCGCCGAACCCAAACGCGGCCCCGGCCGCCCGCCCGCGGAGAACCCGGCGCCGACGCGGCAGATCTCCATCCTGCTCCCGGTCGACCTGGTCGAGAAGGCCAGGCGGATCGGCGACGACAACCTGACCGAAGGCGTGCGCCGCGCGGTGCGCGCGTATCGCGAGCAGCGAGGCAAGAAATGACATCCGTAGTAGAGTTTCAGGTCCGATTTGTCGCATCAGACGGGAAAGGCCCGACTGATCTTTGTTATTTCCTTGAGTCTGCGCCGCTCCCTCTTCAGGTCGGCAGCCTTGTCGAGCTTGGAGACGACGGCTCAACGTCACCGGTGAAGACCGTTTTCTTCAGCCCGCACGAAGGGCCGACGCAAACGATCCGCCTGGAAACCGTCTTCGTTGAAAGCACGGAAGAAAGGCTGGAGATGACCGAGGCGGTGATGCGGTGCGGGTGGCTCTTGGTTGATGACGTCGTGGTTCGAGCAATAGACCAACGGAGACCGCAATGAAGCAAACCGCCATGAGCCCGGATGAGCGCGCCCGCACTCGCGCATGCACCCGCATCGCCGCGATGACCGCAATCCAGATCGGCACGCCGCAGACCTGCGCGTTTTGCGGCCGCGACTACGCCCTGACGGCCGAGGAGCCCTATCGGCCCGGAGCAGTCTGCGCGGAGTGCTGGCCGAAGGTTTCGGCGATCGAGCAGCCGAGGTCGCGCGACGGGATTTCCGAGAGATCCGACTTTGACGACGCTGAGCAGCATTTGGAAGACGAATGGGAGCTAGGCGATTACGACAACGGAGATACGGGATGCCCTCATTGCGGCCGGTTCCGTTTATGTCTTTGTCCTAACGGGAATCATCGCTGCGAAAAATGTAACTGGTCGCCAGAGATCGACAACTACGCTCCCGTGCCTGGATGAACGCATAACAATGACCGCGCCGCCGTTGTCGCGACAGGAAAATCCGATTTCGTGTCGCGACAACACACTAAAAACCATAGGAAATTTTCACTGAAAATTTCCTAAGTACATTTCCGAGGCGCTCGCCCACCCTGACGGGCATGAGTGCCTTCGCCTCCCTCGACCTGCCCACCCTCAACGCCATGCGCGCGGAGACCATCTCCGCGCTGCACGAGCTGATGACCCGCGCCACCTCGACCGCGTCCCGGTACGGGGACTCGGCGACGTTCGGCCAGCGCCGCGAGGATCTGAAGGCGCACCTCACCGACCTGAATGCCGCGATCGCGGCGAAGGAAGGCGCACCGACGCGCGGGCCGATCTACGTGGTGGGCGGCCGATGAGTCGCCGCGGGCGTCGCTCCGCACCGGCTCGCGCGTTGGCGCGGGTTGCCCCGGACGTGGCCGGCGCGCCGGCCATGCCCGGCACGGACATGACGGCCTATCGGGGCGCGGCGTACGACGATCCGGCCTTCAGCGGCTGGCACACGCCGCACCTCTCCGCGGATGCAGCCCTGCTGCCCGAGGTCGAGGAG
>RZZN01000294.1 GCA_009929855.1 Gammaproteobacteria bacterium | reverse complement strand
TTAAAAAACAAATTTTAATATCAACTAAACCAGATGATGTAATATTAGACCCATTTGTAGGTTCAGGAACAACTTGTGTTGCTTGTAAAGAATTAGGGAGAAATTTTATAGGTTTTGAAATCTCAAAAGAATATGTTGATATAGCAGAAAAAAGATTAAGAAATACACAAGATTTAAATAAAAAAGATTTATTTAACTATTAAAAGATGGAAAATAAATTCCCAAAAGAAATACTAAATTCGAATACTAGACAAAAAAGAATTACTATAATGACAAAAAAAGATTATTTGAAACATATTAATTCTAATTTGTCTGCTTGTAATTTATTTGCCACAGTATACAACTATACCGAATTTGGAGAAAAGTATCCTTATAGACCAAATTACGATACTGCTATTATAGACAGACTATGGTTTGATTTCGATTTAGAGACAATATTAGAAGACAAAACTGTGATTGTGAATGATTGTTATAGTTATATGAAAAACTTGCACGAATGGGCTTTAAAACACGATTATAGGCATATATGCCGATACACTGGCAGTGGATTTGATGTGACTATATTCACATTAAAGGATTGTTTCATAAAAAACAAGAAAGATTGTATTAAAAATGCCGTTATAGGTATATGTGATGAGCTTGGAATAAAATCTGATGCTAAGACATTGGGCGATATAGCAAGAGTGTGTAGAGTGACTAACTCCTATAATTTCAAATCAAAAGCAAAGCGATTTTGTATTCCACTTACACAAGAATTAATTGATAGTGGGCATAAGGAGATTAGAAAGACTGCAAAAAAGCAGAAATTCTACACAAAAGTATTTGGGACAAAATTGCTAGACATAAGACAATATGACTATACCAACCACTCACAAGAAGATGAATTGTTTTCTAATGTTGATATAGGAGAGTGTGAAATAGAAGGGCTTAGTGATAGTGTGCCAATATGTATTAAATATCTACTATCGAAAAAGATACCCAACTATACTGAAAGAAGACCTATTATAGTGGGATTACGAGAATTGGCATTTTCCGAGAAAGAAATAGTGCAAGTATTAAAGCAGAATTTGGATAGTAAGAAGTTTTATCATTGTGTGTTTGAAGAAGGGCAAGTAAAACACCTCTATAATAGCAAGAGAATATTGTTTCCCACTCAAAAGGAAATGCTAAAGATGAATAGTTGCCCATTTAAACTTGGGGAATATTGCGAAAATGCAAAAAGAGGATGTATGAATTATAATAGAAAATGAATCCTATTGAAAAATTAATTAAAGATATGGAAAAAGAACAAGAGGAAATAGATAAAAAAATTGAAGATATACATTCAATCAATAAACATCAATCTATATTAAACAGAAGAAAACGTGATAGAGAATATTATTATAGGAATAGAGAACGTATTATCAAAAGAAATAGAAATTACTATTTAAATAATGAAGAAGCGATGAAGAAGTATAAAAAAGAATGGAGAGCAAAGAAATTATTAACTATTCAATAGTGAAATAGATTTATATAGTAATG
>RZZN01000293.1 GCA_009929855.1 Gammaproteobacteria bacterium | reverse complement strand
AGTTCTAGTCCAACGAACTGGACTACATGTACATCGAGTAAATCACATACATTAGTAAGTACAAACTGAAGCAGGACTGTGTATATGAGATTTAGGGATAGTTTGTTAAACACAACAAGTGACACAACAGATGCGATCATATTAGATACGATATTGCCAAGTCCGAATACGATAAGTATAAACTGATGAGATGGATACACAAGTTGAGCTGTTGTAGATTTAACATTATCATCAAGTGATACCAATGGTGTATCTCAAATGCAATTTAGTTGTAATAATAGTACATGGACGACGGCTGAGTCGTACAGTACAAGTAAGAGTTTCAATATAACTAATCAGGCATGAGCATGATGTACAACAACGCAGTGAACCAAATATGTGTATGTAAAATATAAAGATAATGCATGAAATTGGAGTACACAAGTAAACGATAGTATAGTATATGATATATGAGCACCGACATGATGAAGTTTTGTAATAAACAATAATGACGTAAGGACAAATAGTACAAGTGTAACTTTGGATGTAACATGTCCAAGTGATAGTTGGACGCCGATACAGATGGCTTATGGAAATAGTACTAATCCTACAAATTGGACGACATGTAGTTCTAGTACATCACATACATTAGTAAGTACAAACGGAACAAGGACGGTGTATATGAGATTTAGGGATGGATGATGAAACACAACAAGTGACACAACAGATGCGATCATATTGGATACATTAGCGCCGACAGGATGAGATTTCCAGATCAATACATGATCGACATATGCAAGTTGAACTAGTGTATGGTTGACGAATATTACATGAGTAGATAGCTGGACACCGGTTCAGATGAGATTTTCTAATAACTGAAGTGCATGGAGTGGTTGGACGAATATAACAAGCGCAACATGATGGACATTGTTGAGTACAAACTGAAATAGGACAGTATATATGCAGTTAAGAGATTGATGATATAACACAACAAGTAATATAACAGATGCAATAACGTTGGATACAGTCGATCCAAGTACTACATGAAGCGATACGAATAGTTGATGGAGAGCGAGCGATGTGACAAACATCTCATTAACATGTGCAGATGCTACAGCAGGATGTTCGACAACACATTATAAAACATTGAATGGAGATGTGAGTTGTACAGCATGATCATATACCACATATTCGTCAGCATTTAGCGTGACATGATCAAGTAGTGTAGATACAATCAAGACCTTGTGTTATTATAGTATAGATAATGCAGGGAATACAGAAAGTTATAATAAGCAAGTATATAGGATCGATAAGAAAGCGCCAACATGATGAAGTTTTGTAATAAACAATAATGCGACATATACAAGTTGAACGAGCGTGACCTTGAACATAACATGTCCTAGTGATAGTGGGGTATGATGAACGATACAGATGGCTTATGGAAATAGTTCTAGTCCAACGAACTGGACTACATGTACATCGAGTAAATCACATACATTAGTAAGTACAAACTGAAGCAGGACTGTGTATATGAGATTTAGGGAT
>RZZN01000292.1 GCA_009929855.1 Gammaproteobacteria bacterium | reverse complement strand
CTGGGCCTGGGCCTTCGGCATGTTCGTCGTCTGCGGCCTCTTCGCCATTGGACTGCTCCCCGTTGCGGGCAAGCACCTTCTCGCCGTGGAACTGTCGACGGTCTCCTACTGGGAGTGCGTGGTGGGGATCCTGCTCGGAGCGCTCGTGTGGAACGAATCGATGACTCTCATCGGCGCGCTGGGAGGCCTTCTCATCATCGTGGGTGGCATGGGCCCGATGCTTGGCCTGGTCGGTAGGCGGGCCGGACAACCCGAGGATGAGACGATCCTCGCCGTCGAACGCTAGGGAGAACTGCCCCGCAAACGGGGCGCGGTTCTGCGAACCCTGATGAGACCATGGGGTGGCGACCCACGAGGTGCCACCCCATGGAGGGCAACTGCAAGGAGGCAGCAAGAAATGTCGTCGGCTGAACCCCAGGTGGAAGGTCACGGCGCGCTGCGGCGTGCTGCGACCGCGAGCTTCATCGGCAACTTCGTCGAATGGTTCGATTACGCGTCCTACGGATACCTCGCGACAGTGATCGCGGTGGTCTTCTTCCCTGAGGGGGACCCAACGGTGAGCCTCATGCTCGCCTTCGCTGTCTTCGCCATCTCCTTCATCCTGCGACCAATCGGTGCGATCGTGTGGGGAAACTGGGGCGACAAGTTCGGACGGCGATGGGCTCTCTCCTGGTCCATCCTCCTGATGTCAGGTGCCACCTTCCTCATCGGGTTTCTCCCCAACTACGCTGCCATCGGGATCGCTGCACCGCTGCTCCTGCTCGCACTCCGAATGATTCAGGGCTTCTCCGCGTCGGGCGAATATGCCGGCGCAGGCACCTTCCTCGCCGAGTACGCACCCAAGGAGAAGCGGGGACTGTACACCTCCATCGTGCCGGCCAGCACTGCAACTGGGCTGCTCGCGGGTTCACTTACCGTGGCGTTGCTGCACTCACTGCTCAGCGATGCGAGCATGCAGGACTGGGGTTGGCGCATCCCCTTCATCATGGCAGGGCCCATGGGACTGATTGGGCGCTACATCCGCGTGCATCTCGAGGACTCCCCGGTGTATCGCGAACTCCAGGAGGACTCCGAGGACCGCATCACCCGTACCCCCGTCAGGGATCTGTTCCGTAACCACCTGCGTACAGTCGTCGTGACTTTTGGCGTCGCCTCACTCAACGCAGTGGCGTTCTACGTAATTCTCAGCTACATGCCCACCTATCTGTCCGAGGAATTGGGCTTCCCGGACGACCAGTCCTTCATGGCATCGTCGATCACGCTCGCCGTCTACGTGTTCATGATCTTCGGCATGGGACACTTCTCGGACACCCTCGGGCGCAAGAAGATGCTCATCGTCGCCTGCCTCGGGTTCATCGTGTTCTCCGTACCACTCTTCATGGCGCTGAACACTGCCTCCTTCCTGGTCGTGGTGGCAGTGGAGATAGGCTTCACCTTCCTCCTCACCATGAACGATGGCACCCTGCCGACCTTCCTGGCGGAGTCCTTCCCCACGGAGGTCCGATACTCCGGCTTCGCACTGAGT
>RZZN01000291.1 GCA_009929855.1 Gammaproteobacteria bacterium | reverse complement strand
AGGCCAGAGGCCAGAGGCCAGAGGCCAGAGGCCAGAGGCCAGAGGCCAGAGGCCAGAGGCCAGAGGCCAGAGGCCAGAGGCCAGAGGCCAGAGGCCAGAAACGTCTAATCGAAACGGACTAGGCTAGTCCGTTTCGATTAGACGGCCGCACAAGCGGCCGTCTACCGGGCTAAGCGGCCGCGGCCGCCCTCGCCTTGCGTGTGGCCGCCTTATTCTTGCGCGCGGTAGCGGCCGCTTGTGACTTGTCGAGCCGCGCCTTAAGAATCCCGGTAGCGGACAACAAAACCGCATGCTTCGCTTCTGTAGATCCGTTCCAGGAATCGACTACAGCGAGTAACTGCGAGATCAATTCGTCCGGGCTAAGGCTCGCGATGGAAGCGGCCGCTTTAGCTCTTTCATCATCAGCTTGCCTAGCTAGAGCCGCTTCGTGTGTTGCCTGAGCCGCTTCTTTTTTCTCGCGCGCGGCCGCGGCCGCTTGCTCAAGTGGGAGAACAGAGACAGTACCGCTTGCGTCCTTAAGAGACGGCCAAGACACCTTAAGACCAGCGGCCGCAAAGGCTCTGCCGAAGCTAGGCTTTACCGCGTTCCAAGCGGCGCTAATAGCATCGGCCGCTTCTTTATCCGTTCCCGCTTTAGCCTTTCGGCCGTAGAAACTACTGAAGAAACCAAAGCAGAGATCCGTGTATTCTTCGGCATCGGCCGCCAGAATCGCGGCCGCGGCCGTTTTCCCCGCAGACTGAACCTCAGATCGATACTCACCCGTACGGGTGACGACAGCATTTGCAATGCCGTCTAGGGTCGCGAGGATCGCGACCTTATCGATAGGCTCCGCGGTCTTCGTGGTCTTCGTGGTCTTCGTGGTCTTCGTGGTCTTCGTGGTCATCTTATTTACTCCAATAGTTGCGGAGGGATTCTACACGCTCCCGATTGGAACGATCGTACATCGCGATTCCGTACATCGGCACCCCGATGATTGTTACAGCCGGCACCGCATACAGAATGATAAGTAGGAAAGTAACCATACTGCACTCCGGAATAGTGGTAAAAAAACAACAACAGGACGGCCCTACGTACTCATTATGGACTATCTGCGTAGCATTGCAAGTAAAAAGTGAAACGATACCAAACAGGGAACCCTTGAAAGAAGCGCGCGCGCGCGTAGCATAATCCGTGCCAATACACCCCCCGTGTAAACAATGGGGTCGGACACGGCTCGTGTGCTGCGCAGCATCCCTCGTCACGTACAGAACTTTTAAAAGCAAAGCTAAGTGCCAAGGAGCCCGTACAAACCACGCCCCACCAGGAGCCCGCACGAAGGAGTCCGTGCAACCCGCCCGTACAAACCACGCCCCGCCACCCGCCCTCCGCGAAGGAGCCCGCGCAGACCACAACCCACAGCTCCACCCACTCCAAAACCACAACCCCACCCCACGGACTCCTTATCGATATGCACCTGGGCAGGCTTGCCTGGCCGTGGGTCGGGTGGTAGGCTTGGACTCAGATAATACGGACTCTTCGGCGCGAGC
>RZZN01000290.1 GCA_009929855.1 Gammaproteobacteria bacterium | reverse complement strand
AATCCGGCGATTGTCTCACGCAAAGACGCCAAGAACGCAAAGAAAACAGAATCTTGAGTAAGAGAAGGGACTCACCGGTCAGGTGAACGGCATGGCATTGCTCACTGATTGAAAAATCTTTGCGTCTTTGCGCCTTTGCGTGAAAGCTGCTTTTTTTGCGCTGAACGGGGCTAAACGATTCGCTCCAAACCGCTCGGTGGTCGATCGGTCCGACCCTCGCGCGGATGGCGCATGTCCATGTCGTAGAGGATGTCTCGACCCATGCGATAGATGCGACAGCGCGGGTAGATGGCGTTGCGCAGTCGGTCGCTTGCCGGCGGCGACAGACCGGCGCGCCCGCCCCCGATCAAGAGCGGCGCGATGGCGACCTGCAACCGATCCACCAGATTCGCGGCGACAAAGGCGGATACGGTGGCGCCGCCGCCTTCGATGAAGAGTCGACGCAGGCCAAGCTCGGCGACTTTGCCCGCCAGGATCATCAGATCGAGCCGACCGTCGCGGGTCGGGACGCCGATCAGCCGACCTCGCTTGGGGACGGGACCGGGCGCCGCGAGCCGGGTCTGGTCACACACCAGCCAGGTTTCCGCGACCCCGTCGGTGAAGATACCCAGATCCGCACGGAGCCGGCGGCGGCGGTCGAGGATGATGCGAACAGGGTTCTCTCCCCTCACCATGCGGGTGGTGAGTCGGGGGTTGTCGCAGGCGGCGGTCTCGGTGCCGACCAGCACGGCGTCGGAGAGTGCGCGCATCCTGTGCAGGTGGCGCAGATTCTCGTCCCCGGTGACATAGCAAGAATCACCGCTGGCGGTGGCGACGCAGCTGTCGATGCTCTGCCCGAGGTGAGCGAAGACCACATGACCCTCGCTCAGTGGTTTGCACAGTGGGAGATAGAGCTCTGCGAGTGCGCGCAAAGGGTCTGCGAGCGGTGTCGTCCTCAGTTGCCAGCCGTCGCGCGGTGACCATGCGATGGCGGCGTCCTGGTGCTCGGCTGGCACGGGTCTGAGCTCGGGTGCGGGTCCATCGCGCAGTGCAAAACTGCTTGCCATCTCGGTAGCGAGCGCGCCTGTGCGCGCCAGCCGCGAGGCTCCGAGAATGAGCGCCCAGAGCGTCTCAGCGGCATCGGTTTCAGTGCTCGAGTTCATGTCAGGGTGTCGCCGGCGGTTCGATGGGCAATGGCCGCAGCGGGCCGAAGCGCTCGTCGAGAAGGTGCCAGGATACCGGCAACCAAGGGGTCATGTAAGCAATCCCGGTGGTCGCAACCCGCTCGCAGCCGTCTTGTGGCAGCAGGATCGCGATGGGAGCGAGCGCCTCGCTTCCTTGGGGTCTGAAATCGGGTCGGAACAGCACGGCATTCATGGGTGCGTTCCACTCGTCGATGATCGCCATCCATGGCCATTGCAGCGCGAAGGGTGACTCACGGCCGTGCTGAATACAAGGCTTGCCAGGCTCGCTGACGAGATTCTGAAGCCCGCGGGTGGCGGTCCACCACGCGGCGCTCTTCATCAGCATCAGCCCGGCGATCGCCATCAAGGC
>RZZN01000289.1 GCA_009929855.1 Gammaproteobacteria bacterium | reverse complement strand
CCTCGGCCTCGAAGAAGCGGGCGTTGCGCTCGGAGATGCCACGTTCAATCCTGCCACGTTGCTCGGCAATCTGTACAGCAAGCGGATCCTGCCGCGCGTTCGGCCTATCGACGGGTACGAGTGGCGAGACCGTGCCGGGTAATGTCATCAAGCGGGCGGCAGTCTCCGGATCAAGCGGCTCACCCTCATCCGTCACGGCTGCGAAGATCAGATGATCCTCCGATTGCTCCAAGGATTCCACGCTCAAGGCACAGAGCGTTAGCCAGCCCGAGCGACCGATCAGCGGCTCGACACGGCTGATCTTGCCGATATGTTTGGCGTAGTCGAATCGGATCTCGGCGGGCGGAAGGTCACGGCCTATGGCCCTAGCGACGAGGGCCTCGGCGAGCGGGTGGTTGAGACGGTAGAGGTGCGCCTCGCCGGTACGGCGGGGCAGCTCGTAGCGCCCAAGGGGAACGTCGATCTGCAGGTCAGGCGGTAGGCTGCGGAGGCGAAAGCCGCCGTCGCCTTGAAACTCGGCGCAACCGCTCAGCTCATGTCGGGTGAGCTGCATCAACAAGCGATCGAAGCGACCGAGGTCGGCCTTGGTGGTCTCGTCGCGGAACTTGAGCTTCTCGCGAACCTCGTCGTCGAAGTTCTCGAGCAGTTGTGCGCGGGTGCGGGCCATGGAGGCGTTGATCTCGAAGCTCAGCTCCAGTTGCAGCTGGTCGAACGCGGTCTGAATCTCCGCGGGTTGGCGACAGCGCTGGTAAATTCCGGCGATGCGCTTCTCGAAGTCCACCCCAGACTCGATAGCGCCGAGCACCTCGTCGCTCGCACCGAAGACGCCCTCGAAGAGCTGGAACTTCTCTGCCAGCAATTCGAAAACGCGCTGATCCGCGGCGTTCTTGCGGTTGAGGAAGTTGACCACGACCACGTCGTGCCGCTGGCCGTAGCGATGACAGCGGCCGATGCGCTGCTCGATCCGTTGCGGGTTCCAGGGGAGATCATAGTTCACCACCAGAGAACAGAACTGGAGGTTGATGCCTTCGGCAGCGGCCTCGGTGGCAATCATGATGCGACCCTGCTCGCGGAAGTAGTCCACCAGTGCCGAGCGCATGTCGGCGGTGCGTGAGCCGGTGAGGCGGTCGGTCCCTTGATGACGTTCGACCCACTGGGTATAGATGTGCCGGGAACGCTCGTCTGTGTTGGACCCG
Organism: Gammaproteobacteria bacterium; assembly: GCA_009929855.1. Lineage (GTDB taxonomy): Bacteria > Pseudomonadota > Gammaproteobacteria > Chromatiales > Chromatiaceae > Thiocapsa. The sequence continues at coordinate 346 of RZZN01000289.1, read as the reverse complement.
TTGAAGAGGACAATCCCCTCGCGATACGGGCTGTCCGCCAACAGGCGCAACAGGTAGTCCTGGGTACGGCGCGACTCGGTGAAGACGATGGCCTTCTCGTCTGCGCCCAATGTCTTGGCCTTCGCGAAGGCGATACCGAGCGCCTTGAGCAGGGCATGGCCCTTGGCGTTGTGCTCGATGGATGTCGCAAGCCGGGCGAAGGCATCCAGGTCGGCAATCTCGCGCTCCAGCGCTGCACGGTCGGTTTCGCTGAGTGGTTCGGACGGTGCGTCGTCCGGCCATTCCTCGGCGGTGTCGTCCAGCGCCTCGTAATCTTGACCCAGGTCGTCATCGGACATTGTGGTGT
>RZZN01000288.1 GCA_009929855.1 Gammaproteobacteria bacterium | reverse complement strand
CGGATGAGGCGTCACGATGGCTCCTCAAACAGCCACTGAAAATAGACTGCGACTGCGCAAGGTGGCGTTTTTTTTTTAGATACATCGCCACTGCCGGAAACTTCCATGCCGGCCGCCCGGAGCACGGCTACCCCAAAATTCGCAACCCGCAATTGATCGGCGTGGCCTGCAAGCATGTCGTGCGGGTCATGGGCGAGCTGGAATCCTCCTCGCGCTTCCGTTCTATTGTTGCGCGTGCGATCAATGCCGAGCGTGATCGGGATACGGTCAAGAAGCGCATCGAGGCCACGCAGAAAGACGCCGAAGCCGCAACTCGGGCGACCCCGCGGGCGATTCGCTCAAGCGAGCTGATTGCCCGGCGTAAGGCGATGGCGCAAGAGAAAGCCGCGCTGCGTGCAGCGCTGCGGACTGCCGCCAAGGCCAAGCCGCCCAAGCCCAAGCCATCCGGTCGCATCCTGAGTGCCGTGAAGGCGGTCGCCGCAAAGCTCGGGCTTGCGGGTAAAGTCATCTCATCAATTCTTGGTCGCTTCGGGAAAAAATAGGCATGCTCAATCAAGTCCCCGCGACGATCAATCGGCTCGCCTCGCGGATCGTCCACAATCATCCCAACTCCATCGCCATGCAGGCGTTTCGCAAGGTCGTGCTGCGCACCCCGGCGGAGACACTTGGCGGGCTCGGGGTGCTGTCGAGCGAAGACGAGGACGCCATCGAGTATGTCTTTCTCGGGACTGGATCGGCACTGCCGACAGCGGAGGACGCCATGAGTCCATCGGCACTCAACGACAATGCCGACGTGACGCATTCCGACTCTGCCGACTTGCGTTTCATGTTCGCCCCGGACCTCGACGAGGATGCCCCCGCGTGGGAGCCCGAAAAGAGCGACGTCATCGTGTTGTGGCTCGACGAGGCCGGCGCGCTCAAGGTGCCGCTGGAGATCGTCGGACTGGAGTCTGTCAATAACATCCCCCCGTTCTCCGTGCGCTACATCTGCAATCGTCGCGACGATCTGTTGTGGGCGGTCAATGATCTGGACGATCCGCCCGAGGAGGTTTCGGGCGACCTCGCCGATTGAGCAATTCGGAAAACCGCGCAATTTAGGGCCGAAACCCTCTCCCATCATGGGGCTACAAGCTGCCGAACCGTCGGTGGCGTGTTAACCCACTGATTTAGAGGTTTCGGCAACATGCCAGCTATCACCCGCAAGACTACCGCCGCAGCCGGTCATTTTTACGAAGGGCTCAGTGAGCAGGCTGCACCGTCCGGCGTTTTCGACTCCGCCGCACTGGACTCGGTGGCGTCCGACCTGTCGGCCGCGAAGCTCGCCGCTCCCGAGGAGCTATCGATCGTTCTCGACGAGGCCGGCGAGGAGTCTCCGCGGATTCTGAAAGCCATTCTCGACGGCGCACGGATCTACACCGAGCGCAACGGGGAGAAGCCCGGCGCGGATCAAATTGAAACCGCGTTCCGCATGGCGTACTCGACCTCCGAGCATGCGCGACAGAAATACAGTCTGGACTCCGCCAATTCGTTGATGTCCGACCCG
>RZZN01000046.1 GCA_009929855.1 Gammaproteobacteria bacterium | reverse complement strand
CCCGGAATGCTGGCATCCAATGAAGCGCGAACCAATCCGGAATGCGCAGGAGCGGGGCATGGATGACACGCGACTCAGCATTAGGGGCGGACTCCAAAGACTCATGCACGGAGCACACGTCACCATCACCGGCGTCTTCGGCGACGAGTTGACCCTCGTCTCGGCCGACATCCCACAGCCCCAGCCGGACGCGATCTACAGCTTCAGCGGGGTCCAGCACACTGGCCAGAGCTACATCCACGCGGGCGACTTCTCCGCCCTAGAGCAGTAGGGTCAGGTTCCCCATTGCACACTGATGGCTGCGCTCCGTGAGCGGACCGGGCCGTGTGGTACAGGTGAGACCTGACCCTGATGGCTCTGGGTGCGGCCCGCGCACCCTCACCGCCTGCGCGGCGCGCACCCTCGGGCGCCCCTGGCGATCCTCTTCACAGCGTCGAAACTCTCGGTATATGCTGCCGACGTTCCCGCGACCCCCGCGGCCTACGCTGGCGTCCTGCCGGCGGTGGTCGAGGCTGGCGGCCTGCCCGTCCCCGCGCTGGCGGGATCCGCGGGCCGGGCGGGCGCTGCCGACTGATTCCCGGCCACCGCGGCACGCCGTCTCCACCGCCCCCACACGAGGCGCTATCCCATGGTCATCGGCCCACGCGAGCTGGTCACGCCCTTCCGGCCCATCCCCCTGGAGGTGCCCGAAGGGATGAAGCCCAACGAGTTCTTCAACAGTACCGAGAACCTCAATGATCTGGTCACCAACAACGGTCTGTTGGTGAACCAGGAGGACCTGCTCCTCTACCGCAAGGCCCTGGGCCACTCCCTGGAATTCGACTGCTCCATCATCTACAACACCAGTCAGCGGATCCTCAATCCCCTGGGCCGGCCGGTGCGCCGTACCCAGGTGCCCGATCCGGTGCGGCGGGTGTGGAACCGGATGAACCAGGTCATCCTCGGCTATCTGGTGGAACAGTATCCAGACCCCGCCGAGTACCTGATCCTCGCCGGCGAGGCCAGCCTGGATGCCACCTGGCCACTGACCTCCCCCGGGGTGCCGAGCATCCGCATGCTGCACAACCACTTCATCTGCTTCCCCATGGCCGACCTGAGGGCCGCGCGTCCGGCCGCGGCCGACAATCCCAACCTCACTGACGGCGGTCAGCACAGTCTCTTTCAGGCCCATATGCGTGACGTCTACCGGCGCTTCTTCGCCGAGGCCTTGGATCTGCAGGTGCTGCGAAACGTGCACACCGAGGAGTCGCGCCTGGCCCTCACCGGCTATCCCGAGGGGCTGCCCTGCTGGGAGATCGACGGCGGCGTGGAGCGTCTGAAGGATCCGCGCTTCTGGTCCGAGTACGACGCCATCCTCCAGGGCTTCCTGGATTTCTACCGGACCTTCTTCTCCCAGGTCTCCACCCGCAACGCCGACCCCTTGCCCGATCTGCACTTCCCGCGCGCGGTGGCCGAGGTGCTGCTGTTCGACAACGACTTTCTGGCCACCGCCCGCAAGGTCCGCGAGCGCTGCATCGCCGAGCCCGCCTATGCCAACTCCATCCGCTGGGAACCGGCCTTCAAGCAGCTCATCTTCCGCGGCGACGACGGCCGTCTGCTGGTGACCATCAGTCAGAACTCGGTGGGCAACGCCATCACCGAGCTGCTCGGCGTGGTGGTGCGGCGGGAGCCCGATGCGGCGGGCTACCAGGCCGCCGAGCCGCGCCTGCTGGAGCGCCTGCTGGCGGTGCGTCGGCGGCTGATCGAGGCGGACCTGGGGGAGGGCATCGCCACCGCCCATTGGGGGGCCGCATGAGCGCCCGCGACGCGATTCTCCTGGTTTATCCGCTACAGCAAGGACTGCATCCGATCGACCGCCTGTTTCATCTGGAGCGGGCCGGCCCGCGGGTTGCGCCGACTCGAGAACGGACCGCTCCGGCCCGCCGGGCACCAACCCTTTTGTAAAGCCGGTACGCCGGTCTATAGTGATCCGTCACTGCCATGGGATCCGTGTTCGGATGCTGGAGGTCTTCGAGATGACTTCGACGCATGTCATGGGTGCTGACCGGCCCGCGCGACCGCTCCTGCGCAAGCGCATCCTGGTCTGCGGCAAGGGCGGTAGCGGCAAGAGTACGCTGGTGGCCTTGCTCGCGATGGCCCTCGAGCAGCGGGGCGACTCGGTCGTGGTGCTCGATGGCGATGCCTCCAATCCCGAGGGGCTGGTGCGTCTCTTGTTCGGTCTGGGGGTGCGGGAGGAGCCCAAGCCGCTGATCGAGTTCTTCGGCGGCACCCGGAGGGTCACCTGTCCGGTGGATGATCCGGCCCCGCTGACGCGGGTCGGCGATCGCGTGCCGGTGCCGGAGCGGCCGATCGCGCTCGCGCGCGAGCTGGGTGCGGAGTACATGCTCACGCGGGGCGTCCTGCGTCTGCTGCAGGCGGGCAAGATCGAGACCTATGGCCAGGGCTGCGATGGGCCGATCGAGAAGGTGGTCCGCGATCTACTGATCGAGGATGCCGTCGTCACCCTGATCGATGAGAAGGCGGGGGTCGAGCACTTTGGCCGACGCATCCCGGAGCGCATGGACCTCATCCTGGGCGTCCTCGACTGTACGCGCGAGTCGGTGTCCATCGCTCGCAGACTCGCGGAGTTCGCGCGGGCGATGCCGCCGGGGACGCTCTGGTTGATCTTGAACAAGACCGAATCCGAGGCGATGACGGCGCGCATGCTGGAGCTGCTGGGCGACCTCGGTGCCCGGGTCATCGGCGCGGTGCCCCTGATCGACGGGCTGACGCAGACGGCCCTGTCGGGTGACCGGCTGGATGCGCATTTGGCCCAAGGGGACGTCGAGCCCATCCTGGATCGACTGGAGACGATCGCGGCCGAGGCGGGGTGATGCCTGGATCGCCGCCGCTGACGCCAGCCGACCGGGCGGTGCCCGAGCGCGCCTGGCATGGTCTGTCGGTGCGCGAGACCGCCGCGGCGCTGGGGGTGAATCCGCGCACGGGTCTGTCCGCCGCCGCGGCGGCCGCCCGCTTGGCACGCCATGGCGAGAACCGGCTCGGCGAGCGTCGGCCACGGTCGCTCGGGTTGAGGCTGCTCGATCAGTTCCGGGGCGATCTGGTGATCGTCCTGCTCGGCGCGGCGGTGCTGGCCGGCGCGATCGGCGATCTCACGGACGCGCTGGTGATCCTGGTGGTGGTGGTGCTCAACGCCCTGCTCGGGTTTTATCAGGAGGCGCGGGCCGAGCGCACGCTCGCCGCGCTCGCCGGGATGCTCGCCCCGCGGGCGCGGGTGCGCCGCGACGGCGAGACGCGGGAGATCGCGGCCGCCGGGTTGGTCCCGGGTGACCTGGTGCTGTTGCAGGCGGGCGATCGTGTCCCCGCCGATGGCCGTCTGATCGCGGCCCATGGCCTGGAGGTGGACGAGGCGGCGCTCACCGGCGAGTCGCAGGCGGTCGGCAAGTCGACCGAGACCCTGACCGACGCGGATCGGCCACTCGGCGATCGCTTCGACATGCTCTACATGAATACGGTGGTGACCCGCGGCCGTGCCGAGCTGCTGGTGACCGCCACCGGCATGCGCACCGAGACGGGTCGGCTGGCCGGGCTGATCGCCGCCACGCCAGCGGCGCGCACGCCGCTGCAGCGTCAGCTCGACGTGCTCGGTCAGCGTCTGGCGCTGATCGCCGGGGCCGTCGTGCTGGTGATCCTGGGGCTGTCGCTGGCCCGCCACGCGCCCCTGGTCGAGGCGGTGATGATGGCGGTGGCGCTGGCGGTGGCGGCGATCCCCGAGGGACTCCCGGCGGTGGTGACGGTGACGCTTGCCATCGGCATGTGGCGCATGGCGCGCAACCGCGCCATCCTCAAGCAGCTGGCCGCGGTCGAGACGCTGGGCGCGACCACGGTGATCTGCTCCGACAAGACCGGCACCCTGACGCTCAACCAGATGACCGCGCGCGCCGGCTGGTTCGCCGGCCATGCGTTCAGTGTCAGCGGTCAGGGCTACGCGCCCGTTGGAACGATCGCGCACGCGCCGGACGCCCCCGACCTGCGTCCCTATCTGCTGCCCATGGTCCTGTGCACCGACTCGCGGGTGCAGGATGGCGAGCTGCTCGGCGATCCGACCGAGGGGGCGCTCGAGGTGCTGGCCCGCAAGGGTGGTCTGGACCCGCTGGCCGAGCAGGCCCGCGCCCCGCGTCTCGCCGAGATCCCCTTCGACTCCGCCCACAAGCTCATGGCCACCGTCCACGCCGAGGCGGCGGGGATGGTCATCTATCTGAAGGGCGCCCCGGATGTGCTGCTCGCGCGCGCACGCACCTGGCTGGCGACCGATGGCCGCGAGGCACCGCTCGACGAGGCGACGCGCCAGACCCTGGCCGCCGCCCATCAGGGCCTGGCCGATCAGGCCCTGCGGGTGCTGGCGGTGGCCCGACGGCGCATCCCCGCAGCCGACTTCGATCCCGCCGGCGACCTCTGGCAGTGGACGCACGACCTGACCCTCCTGGGTCTGGCCGGGCTCATGGACCCCCCGCGCCCCGAGGCCGCGGCGGCGATCGCCCAGTGTCGCGCCGCCGGCATCCAGGTGAAGATGATCACCGGCGATCATCGTCTGACCGCCGCCGCGGTGGCCCGCGAGCTGGGTCTGGAGGGCGAGGTGGTGACCGGCGAGATGCTGGAGGCGATGTCCGCGCGTGCGCTGGCCCGGCGCATCGCCGCCATCGCCGTCTTCGCGCGTGTCACCCCCCAGCACAAGGTGACCATCGTCAAGGCGCTGCAGGATCGCGGGGCGGTCGTCGCCATGACCGGCGACGGGGTCAACGACGCCCCCGCGCTGAAGGCCGCCGACATCGGCGTGGCCATGGGCATCACCGGCACCGCGGTGACCCGCGAGGCCGCCACCCTGGTGCTGACCGACGATGATTTCGCCACCATCGTGCGCGCGGTGGAGGAGGGGCGGGTGATCTACGACAACATCGTCAAGTTCGTGCGCTTTCAGCTCTCCACCAACATCGGCGCCATCCTCACCGTGCTCGCCGCCACCCTGATGGCACTGCCGGCGCCCTTCACCCCCATCCAGCTGCTGTGGATCAACATCATCATGGACGGCCCGCCCGCCATGACCCTGGGGGTCGAGCCCGCGCGCCCCGGTCTGATGGCCGAGCCCCCCCGTCCACCGCGCGCCCAGATCCTCTCGGCCAGGCGTCTGCTGCCGCTGGTGCTGTTCGGTCTCCTCATGACGATCGGAACTCTGGGGATGTTCCTGCACGGGCTCGCCCACGCCGATCCGGTCACCGCCGTGACGCTGGCCTTCACCACCTTCGTGCTGTTCCAGTTCTTCAACCTCTTCAACGTCCGCGCCGAGCATGGCAGCGCCTTCAACGCCAACTTCAGGCGCAACGCCAGCCTTTGGCTCGCCCTGCTCGGCGTCCTGTTGCTGCAGGTGGCGGTGGTGCACTGGCCCCCCGCGCAGGCCATCCTCGGCACCACCGCGCTGAGCCTCGCCGATTGGCTCCTGGCGACCGCGGTCGCCTCCAGCGTGCTGCTGGTGGAGGAGCTGCGCAAGCTGATCCGGGGCTGGGTGCGGGCACGGGTGGGGTCGGGTCGCGCGCTGCCCTGACCGCCGACCGCCGACCGCCGAGGCCGTGTTCATGATCGATTCATTGTCCCGTGTCATCCACACGACCCTGTTGCACCTGCGTTGGCTGTCGGTGGCGGTGATGGTGATCGCGGCCCTGGCGAGCCCGCTGCTGCTTGGTCCATCGGCGCTCATGGCGGTGCTGCTCGCATATGCGACGAGCATCGCCCTGGTCAATCTGGGCCTGCTTTGGCTGGTCTCGTCGCGGGTAGCCCGCGCGCCGAGCACGACTGCCGTGCCCTGGCTCTTGTCGCCTCCGGCGCAGCTGGGGCTCGATCTGCTCGCCTGGGGCGGCTATCTCTTCCTCTCGGGCGGGGCGACCAATCCACTGATCTCGTTGCTCCTGCCCTTGGTCGCCATCGGCGCGCTCATCCTGACGCCGCGCCAGGCCTGGCTGCTGGCCGGCGCGGCCATCCTGATCTACTCCGTGCTCTGGGCCTTCCACATGCCACTGCACATCGCCGACTTCTCGCGAGCAGCCCCACTGCACCTGTTCGGCATGTGGCTGGTCTTCGCGGTGTCGGCGGTCCTGGTGGTCGGCTTCATCGTGCGCCTGTCCGACCGCATCCGCCGCCGCGATCGTGAGCTGGCGGCGGCCCGTGAGCAGGCCATTCGCGACGATTGGCTGATCACCCTGGGCAGCCAGGCCGCCGCGGTGGCGCACGCGCTCGGAACCCCGCTGGCCAGTCTCAATGTCCTCGCCGACGATCTGCTCGACGACGGGCGTCTGCCGCCCGAGCTGACCGCCGATGTCCAGGCCATGAAGACGCAGATCCGCCGCTGCAAGGAGACACTGAGCCAATTGGCGGCCCGCGCAAGCCAAGCTGCTGGTGGCGAGGCTCAAGCCATTGCGGTAGGTGACTGGCTGCGTGGCCTGCTGTTGGCCTGGCAAGGCCGACATCCGGCCATGGCGGTCGCGTTCGACATCGGCCAGGCACTCGAGAAACAGGTCGTTCCGACCGATGTGGCACTCGAGCAGACCCTGAGCAACCTCCTCGACAATGCCGTCAAGGCCGGGGCCAGCCGCATCCGGGTGAGTGCCGTGGACGACGGCGGAATGCTCGCGGTGCGCATCAAGGACAACGGCAGCGGGATGTCGGCCGCCGCGCTCGCGGCCTTCGCCCAACGCCAACCGCCGAGCTCGGCGGGGGGTCTTGGGGTCGGCATCCTGCTGGGCCGCGCGGCCATCGAGCGCCGCGGTGGGAGCCTGGAGTTTCAACAGCCAGAGACAGGCACAGGGGCGCTCGCCCTGCTGCGCCTGCCGTTGACGGATGGGCGGAGGGTCGGTCATGGCGGCTGAGACTGGGCGCCTGCTCCTGATCGACGACGACGAGCAATTCCGAGCGCTGCTGGCCCGCTCACTGACACGGCGGGGTCTTCAGGTGAGGACCGCCGCCGGACCCGACGAGGCCCTGGCGCACTGCGCCGCAGAGCCGCCCGACTCCGTCATCCTCGACCTCAACCTGGCCGGCCAGTCCGGGCTCAACCTGATCCAACCGCTGCTGGCACTGGCCCCTGCCGCGCGTATCCTGGTCCTCACCGGCTATGCCAGCATCCCCACCGTGGTGAATGCCATCAAGCTCGGTGCCGTTCACTATCTGGCCAAGCCGGCCGATGTGGCCGATATCCTGCGCGCCCTTGCCGACGAGGGGCCGGCGTCGGACGCGGTGACCCTGGTTCCGGACCAACGCCTGAGCGTGCGTCATCTGGAGTGGGAATACATCCAGCGTACCTTGGACGAGCACGGTGGCAACATCGCGGCCACCGCCCGGGCCCTTGGCATGCATCGGCGCACCCTGCAGCGCAAGCTGGCCAAGCGTCGTCCGACATCGCCCGTGCCGACCTCGGGGCGTTGAGCGAGGCGTCGCCCGGATTCAGAAGCTGAGGTTCAGCCCGACATAATAGGACCGCCCCATGCCGGGCACCGCGGTCCCCCAGGCCAGGGTGCCGTCGGTGGGGTTCAGGGCCATGGTCCTACCCTGCCCGAGATAGGCGCCGCCCAGGGGCAGGTCGTACAGGCGGTCCAGGAGATTCTCGATACCGAAGTCGATGCGGACCCTGGCCCAGGTGTGGCTGCCGCGCAGGTTGACCAGGGTGTAGCCGGCGGTCTCGATCTCGTTGCGCACCTCGGACAGGTCGTCCTTGGTGTCGACCATGATCACCTCGACGGCGTTGTCCCAGCCGCCCAGCTGCTGCGTCAGGGCCAGGGTGAGGTTGAGCGGCATGATGTTGTAGAGCCCCGCGCCGGTCTCCCGGTTCTCGCCCTTGGTGTAGCTCAATAGGCCCTCGAGGCCAAAACGGCCCAGGGCGTTCTGCCACAGAGGCGCCTTGCCGGTCAGGTCGATGCCATAGAGCCGCGCGTCCTGGTTGGCGTACTGGAGCACATTGAACTGGTCTGGCTTCCAGCTGGCGTCGTCGAAGGCAACGGCATCGATGAAATCGCTCACATGGGTGTAGTAAGGCGTGGCCTTCAGCTCCCAGCGGCGATCCGGCGCGTGCCAGTCGAAGGTCAGCGAGAGTGTGCTGGCCTGTTCCGGCTCGAGGTCGATGTCGCCGACATAACCGTTGCCGTCGCCCACCGCATTGTTCATGGATGCCGCCATGGGCCAGCTCGACCAGACATAGCGCTCGTAGAGGTTGGGCGAGCGCACCAGGTGGGCAACGCCGAGCTCGAGGGTCTTGGTCTCGTCGAGGTCGTAACGGGCCAAGGCGCTCAGGTTGAGATTGTGATCGGTCTGCTGCCGGTCGCGGGCGTTGAAGGCTGCCGCCTCAGCGCTCTGATTGCCTGGGGCGCTCGGCGTGGTGTTGTAGCCCTGCACGTCGCCGGTATCCATCTCGACGCGCTCATAGCGGACACCGAGCAGGGTCTGCCACTGGGGCGTCGGGCGCGCCTCCCACTCCGCATAGAGCGCGAGGCGGTCGCGCTGGCCGTCGTTGATGTTCCAGAAGGTGCCCGGATACATGTTGGCCCCCGAGGGTGACCAATAATCGTCGAGCCGGTAAGCCTGGTATTCGGCGCCCAGACGCAACAGCTGGGTGTCGCTCAGATCGATGTCGGCGGCTAGGCGAGCGCCCAGGGTCGTGCTCTCGGTGTCCATGGGCATGCCAGCGGCGCAGGTGCTGCCGATGGGCGCGCAGGGCGTGCCGTCGACGGCCAGCATGCCAGAGGCGGGGCCGTACCAGAAGCGCTTGTCAGGGCCGAAGTCCATGAAGTGGGTGACCGTCTCATAATCGGTCTGGGCCTTGAGGCGACCCCAGTCGAAGTCGCCGGTGTATTTGAGATTGACGCGCGTTGCCTCGTTGCCAAGCATGTCCATGCGCTGGTTCGGGAAGAGCTCCTCGGGGATGTCCTGGTAGCCGATCTTGGCCTCGAGCAGGTGTGCGCCGTTTTGCCACGCCAGGTTCAGGATCTGGTTGCGGGTCTCGTAGGCGGTGGAGCCGACTTCGTCGAGGGGGAGGGTCTGGTCTTGGCGGCCGGTCGCCTTGTTGGTCTTGAAGTCCCCGCCGGCCTTGTAGTTGTCCGACTTGGCCGTTGATCCCGCATAGCTGATGCTGAAGCTGTCGGTGGCCGCGCTGGCGGCGACATTGACGCTGTAGGCATTGCCATTGCTGCGGTAGGAGCTGCCGGCTTCAGCCTTGACCAGATACCCTTCGTCCGGCGCAGCGAACTCAGGGGCCGCTGACTCGGCGAGGATGGTCCCGCCGATGCTGTCGCCGGCCAGGCTGACCGGGACGATCCCGGCATAGACTTGCAACGAGGCGACCGCCGTTGGATCGATGTAGGACAGCGGGGGATTCATGTGGTTGGGACAGGAGGCGATCAGGTCCATGCCGTCGACCTTGATGCGGACCCGATCGTCGGCCAGGCCATGAATGGCCGGAAGGCTGGAGACGCCGCCGGCGCCATACAGGCTGACCCCCGGCACTCGCAGCAGGAGCCGGGCCGTGTCGTGGGTGCCAGCCCGAGTGGCCTCGAGCCGTGTGCCCGAGACCTCGCTGGGCGGCTGGAATGCCGCGAGCCGTTCCCCAGTGACGAGGATCTCCTCGAGCTCGATCACGTCCTCGGTGGCGGCGGCTGGCGAGGTGAGCGCCATGGTACCGCTCAAGGCCATGGCGACAGTCAAAGGGTGAAGGTGATGCCCCATCGAATCCTCCTGACAGCAATCGATTCGCGATTGACAATGATCAATGGGATGAGCGCGCCAGTGGAATGCGGCAGATTGTCGCAGGGCTCGTGGCCGACGTTCGGGCTGACCGGGCGGTGTTGGCGGCGGCCGATCGCGGCTTGACAGACGTTGGGATCAGGCTATATTCAGAACATAAGTATATTCTAATATACTAATTTCTGAACCAACGACGGACTCGCCCGTGGGAGCTTGCGATGAACAAACAGATCCTTCTCTTCGGCTCCGGTCTCCTCGCCGGCTTGGTCGTGATGCTTGCCCTGACCTTGATCGGCCTGCCGAGGCTGATGATTCTCACCCATGAAAGCCGCTATTCGGTGGACGACACCATTGCCGAGGTCAGCCGGGTCGCGCGCGACAATGGCTGGTCCGTGCCCAAGGTCTATGATATCCAAGGCACGCTGATCGAGCGGGGTTACGCCGATGCCCCGCCCATCAAGATCCTCTCGCTGTGCCAACCGCATCATGCCCAGCAGGTGTTGAGCGAGGACGTCAACAAACGACTCTCCTCCATCATGCCCTGTCGCTTCGGGGTGTATCAGACCGCTGATGGCAAGGTCTATATCTCAGGGATGAACATCGCGCTTCTGAGCCGTCTGTTCGGTTCGGCGGTCTCGGAGGCCATGCGCAATGCCGCCACCGAGGAAGCGGCGATGCTTGCCGCGGTCTTGCGCTGAGGCGCAAGGAACATCCGTCTAGATGTCGATCGGGTCGGATCCACCGACCGGCACGAGGATCCAGGCGGCCAGTCCACCCTCGGGCCGATTCTCGAGCCAGACCTGCCAGCCGTGCGCCTGGGCCAGCTGCTTGACGATGGCCAGCCCCAGCCCGGTGCCCCCGGTGGCGGGACTGCGGGAGTGCTCGACACGATGGAAGGGTCGAAAGACCGCGTCCAGCTCGTTTGCCGGAATGCCTGGCCCTGAATCCAGGACACCGATGCGGCAGCGGGCGTTCAGACACTCTGCCCGCAGCTCGATGGGATGTGTCCCGGCATAGCGTCGCGCATTGTCGAGCAGATTGCCGAGCATCCGACGCAAGGGTGCAACCGTTAATTGGAGCTCGATGCACGGACAGTCCAGATGCACGTTGGCCCCGGTGATCCGCGCGGCATCGGCAATCTCCCCCAGCAGTGCCGAGAGCTCGACCTTCGAAGGGGCATCGCGACCGAGACCACGAGCGAGTGTGAGCACATCGCCCACGAGGCGATCCATTTCCTCGATGTCCTTCTCCAGCCGCTCGATCCAAGCCGGCTCGGGCCGCCGTCGGAGCATCTCGAGTGCCAGCCGCATACGCGCGAGTGGTGTGCGCAGGTCGTGTGAAAGCCCTGCGAGCAGGGTCGTGCGGGTCTCGAGCAGGTCTCTGATCTGCCGGCTCAACAGATTGAACCGATAGGCAAGCCCCGCCAGTTCGCGTGGACCCTCCTCGGGTAGGAGGATCGGTGTCTCACCGCGACCGAGGATCGCGGCGGCGGCGTCGAAGCGCCTGATCGGGGCAAGGATGTAGTCGCCGAGCCACCAGGCGGCGACGACCGCGAGCAGTAGTCCAACGGTGGAGGTGAGCAGCAGCGCGGCCAATGGGTGTGGACCGACGCGGCTGTGCGCGAATCCAAGCCACAGGGTCTGTCCACCGCTCGGCAAGGCCGCCCAGAGCCAACGCTCGCCAGCATGCTCGGCACCCAGGATCCCCACCGTCCGACCGGTGCGCTCGGTCAGCCTCGACTCCAACGCTCGCAGATAGAGGCCATGCCGCTGCAATGGCTTGGCACCCATGGGTGAGGTCGTGATCAGGGTCAAGGCGTGCGCTTGCAAGAGCTCGCGCTCGAAGGCTGGCCGGGTTCCGGGCGGCAGCTCACTCCAGGTCTGTGCTGAGAGCACCATGAGTCCGGTGAGGTCACTCGATGCCCGCTCTGCCATCGGTGACATGAGCAGAAAGACCACGGCAAGCGCCGCGAGCAACTCGAACACAACGAAGATCAGGGCTAGGCGTAGTGCATTTTGTTGACGAAGACTGAGGAGATGGGCCATGGGCGAGGTTTAGGCATCAGTGCCTTTGGGATTGAACAGGTACCCAATGCCGCGGACGGTGCGGATATAGATTGGCTGCGCCGGATTCGGCTCGATCTTGCGTCTCAGACGTGCCACACGCAGATCCACGGTGCGATCGAAGGGATCGCGGTCATAGCCCTTGAGCAGATCCAGCAGCACATCCCGGGTCAGCACCCGTCCTGGACGGTCGATGAGCACCTCGATCAGGTCGTATTCGGCACCGGTCAGACCGACATCCTCACCGTCCTTGAGCAGACGGCGCGCACTCCGATCGAGCCGGTAGGGTCCGAAGCGATCGCGTTGGGCATCGAGCGCAGGCACGATCTGAGACCGTCTGAGCAAGGCCCGCAAGCGCGCGAGCAGCTCGCGCGGGCTGAATGGCTTGGCCAGATAGTCATCGGCGCCAAGCTCGAGGCCCACCACGCGATCGACCTCCTCACCCCGCGCCGAAAGCATCAGGATCGGCACCTGAGAGTGCGCGCGCAGCTCCCGCGTCAGGGTCAGGCCATCGACGCCGGGCAACATCAGATCCAGGACAATGGCGTCCGGGACAGCGCGTTGCATGGCCTCGCGCAGGCCTTGGCCGTCGGCCGCCATGTCAACGATAAAGCCGGTGTCGGTCAGATAGGCTTGGAGCAGATCCCGCAGCGCTGGATCGTCATCGACCACCAGGATACGAGCAGGCGAAGTGTTCATGTGCCGAGCTTATCCCAGATCAATCCCCAAATGCCGGCTTCGAGACAGTCTGATACAGACGGATACAGAAGGTGACAGCCATGACAAGCCAGTGCTACAGCGCAGGTCCAGAATGCACCCCGTCAGCAGCAAAGACCCCCTGATGATGAAACGCGCAACCCGGCTTGGACTGCTCTTACTCTTGCTTTGCCCAATCGGGATTCTGGCCGCGGAGGCCCCCGAGGACGGCGACCGCGCCCTGGATCTCAGGCTGTTGCGGGAAGACATCCCGCGTGAGGTCTGGCGGCCCGCGCCCTCACCGCCCGCGGATCGGCTGCCGAGCCTCGGCATGCAACCGATGCAACCAGGTGGCCGAGAGGGGATGCCCCAGAAGGGTGGGTTCAGATCCGATCTGCCCTACGGTGCTGGGTACGAGGCCAGGCAGGGCGCCAGACAGAGCCAGGAAACAGGCCAGGGGATGGTCCGTGGCGGTCGCGGGATGGGCGGCGGTCGGGGGCGATGAGTGCTGACGATCATCCATCGAAACGAAGAGGTTTAAGGCATGAATCAATCGGCGATCGTTACGCGTTTGGCGCTGGTGGCGCTGACCACCCTCACCCTGTCTCTCGATGCCCAAGCCCGTGGAGGCGGCGGAGGGGGCGGTGGCGGTGGCTATGGACAGGGCGGAGGCCAGGGCGGAGGCCAGGGCACGATGACCCAACAGAAGAGCCAGACGCGTGCCCAATCGGGCACCGGCAGCGGTTCGCAAGACGGTCAGATGCTTCAGCAGCGCTCGCAGACCAGGAGCTTTTCCGAAGACATGGCGCAGCGGCGCGAGATGAGTCGGGGCGTTCAGCAATGACCCGGCGACCGCAATCGCGCTCGATCCACGCCACATGAGTCAGTCGAGGTCACCATGATGAAGATCCGCTCGTTCATTCTCCCCGCGGCCATTGCGCTCTGCATCGGCGCCCTGCCGGCCATGGCCAGGGGACCCCAAGGGGGCCCGGCCGCGTCGAATCCATCGGCGGCGCTGAGTGCCGAAGAGTCTGCCACGCTATTGTGGATGCGCGAGGAAGAAAAGCTCGCCCACGATGTCTATGTCGCGCTGGATGCCCAGTGGGATCTGACCATCCTGGAGCGCATCGCGGCCTCCGAGCAGCGCCATTTCGATGCCCTCGGTGACAAGATCGAACACTACGCCCTGATTGATCCGGCACTGCCGAGCGAGGGTGCATTCAGCGATCCCGATCTACAGGGTCTGTTTCAGGCGCTGGTGGAGGCCGGTCTAGAGTCGTCGACCGAGGCACTGGTCGTCGGTGCAACCATCGAGGACCTTGACATCTTCGACTTATTGCACGCCATCGAGGAAACGGACGAGGCCGCTCTGAAGCAGACCTATGAACACCTTCTGGAGGGCTCGAAGAATCATCTGCGTGCCTTCGTTGGGCAATTGCGTGCACGCGGGTTCGACTACGCGCCGCAATATATCGATCCGCTCCTATTCGACGCCATCGTTGGCGTTTGACCGCGAGACGCTCGCGGGTCAATGCCCCCGGTGTGCCGATCTCGACAGACCGGGGGCGCTGGAGCGGTGAGACAGTGCCGAGCGGCGTGCCGCGGGCCTCCTCGAACAGAGGCGTGACCCGCGGCAGTGCTCGTCAGTGCCGGAGGGTTACAGCGCCTTCTTGCAGAAGTACCAGTCCGTGCACTCGTAGCCCTCGCCCATGCGGCCCTCGGCGGCCTCGGCGGTGGCCGGTGGCGGCACGATCACCTTGTCGCCGGGCTGCCAGCCCTCGGGGGTGGCGACCTTGTGCGCATCCGAGGTCTGCATCGCCTTGACCAAGCGCACGAACTCGTCGATGGAGCGGCCGTTGCTCATGGGGTAGTAGACCATGGCGCGCAGGATGCCCTCGGGGTCGATGATGAAGGTGGCGCGCACCGCCGAGGTGTCGCTCGCGCCCGGTTGGATCATGCCGTAGGCCTTGGCCACCTGCATGGAGAGGTCGGCGATGATCGGGAAGGTGATCTCGACGCCGAATTTCTCCTTGATGTTGCGCTCCCAGGCGATGTGCGAGTAGTGGCTGTCGATGGACAGGCCGAGCAGATCGCAGTCGAGTGCCTGGAAGTCAGCGTGGCGCTTGGCGAAGGCGATGAACTCGGTGGTGCACACCGGGGTGAAGTCCGCTGGGTGTGAGAAGAGCACCAACCAACGTCCGCGGTAGTCGGCGAGGGTCTTGCGCCCGTGGGTGGTGGGGGCGTCGAAGGCCGGGGCGGGCTCGTTCAGACGGGGCATGACGGGGCTCGATGTGACGGTCGTATCCATAGTGGATCTCTCTTCGTGTGTTGCGGTGTGATCGAAACGCCGGTCCGGGGTGGCTCGACGTTGGAAAGCAGATTAGCGAATACTGATCGACTTGGTCCAATCGCTTGTTCCGAAAATACATATCGGTTTTGGCGATTGAGGATTGTCAATCAATCGGAAATGACGTTCTGTTTCCTCGGGGTCTCCCATCCGATCTGGCGCGGCGCGCGGGTCAGCGCACCCTGGGGGGCGATCGCGCAGTGTGGTGAGTTGATGATCGCGGTGCCTGCTGTCAACATGTCCACATGCCTCGGGCCGACAGCTTGGCGCTCATCGCCGCGCGTTCGGCTGGACGCGGCCTCCTGTCATTGCCACGGTCTGAGCCAAGTATCATGCCGATGATCCGGGTCGAGCATCTCTCCAAGCGCTTCGGTGACATCGAGGTCCTCAAGGACATCAGTGTCGAGATCGGTCAAGGCGAGATCATCGCGATCATCGGTCCCTCGGGCACCGGCAAGAGCACCTTCCTGCGCTGTCTGAATCGACTCGATCAGCCCACCGGTGGCCGCATCGAGATCGATGGCGAGGATATCCTCGCACCCCGGGCCGACGTGCCCGCGTTGCGCCGGCGCATGGGCATGGTGTTTCAGTCCTTCAATCTATTCGCCCACTTGACGGCGCTCGAGAATCTCACCATCGGCCCGATCCGACTGCTCGGCCGGTCGGCCGCGGAGGCTGAGCAGCAGGGCATGGAATTGCTGCGCATGGTGGGTCTGGCGGAGAAGGCCCACCAATTCCCCGACCAGCTCTCCGGCGGACAGAAGCAGCGCGTCGCCATCGCCCGCTGTCTGTCCATGGAACCCGAGATCATCCTCTTCGACGAGCCCACCTCGGCCCTGGATCCCACCATGGTCAGCGAGGTCCTGGCGGTGATCCGGCGCTTGGCCCGCCAGGGCATGACCATGGCCATCGTCACCCACGAGATGGATTTCGCCCGCGATGTCGCGACGCGGATCCTCTATATGGATCAGGGTCTGATCTACGAGGAGGGTCCACCGGAGCAGATCTTCGAGCAGCCCCGGCGCGAGCGGACCCGCGATTTCATCGGCAAGGTGCGCAGCCTGGAATGGCGGGTGGAGAGCCGCGATCACGACCTCTACGCCCTGGTCGGCAAGATCGAGAGCTTCTGTGAAAAGCACCTGATCCCCGCCCGCACCGCCCAGGCCGCCCAACTGCTGGCCGAGGAGGTCCTTGGCGTGCTGCTTGCGGGCCCGGGGCCATACGCGATCGACCTCGCCTTGGCCTATTCCGAAAAGCAGCAACGGCTCGAGCTGCGCACCGATAGCCTGGGCGCGCCTGGAAACCCCTTGGAGATGCTGGAGCCCGCTGACGATCTCGCCCTGCAGCTCATCCGCGGCTATACCGACGAGATCCGTTACGAGCGCAGCGAGGACCGCAATCGGCTGCGGCTGCGGATCAAGCGGCCAGGCGCCGCCTAATGAATCCGCCGAGGGAGACGCCGCGGCCCCCCGACCCTCACCTCATTTGACCAAGCCCTGGATGCACACCACCATGACCCTGTCCAGCCGCTGGCTGTCGATCCTGGCCCGACTCGGCCTCGTTGCGCTCTTGGGTCTCGGCGGCTGCGATGCGGGCGCGCCATCCGGTCAAGGCGCTCCAGGGATCGCCCAGGGTCTCGACGTGGCCGCGGACCATGCGCAGGCACAGGCCGCGGTGGAGCACGCGGCCCCTGGCTGGCGGTCGCTCGATGATCTGGCGCACGGCCGCATCGGGGTCATCATGGGCACGGTCATGAGCCTCCACGTGGAACAGGCCCTGCCCGAGGCCAAGCACACCATCCTCAACGGCAGCGCGGATCTGATCGCCGCGATCAAGTCCGGCAAGGTGGATGCGGGGATCTTCGACGCCGTCAGCGCCCAGGCCATCATCCAGGCCCATCCCGAGCTCGCGGTGCTGGATGACGACCTCTTTGCCTATGATCTGGGTATCGGCTTCAGCCGCGCGCGGCCCGAGCTGCGCGCGCGTTTCAACCGCTTCCTCGCGCGTATCCGTGCCGATGGGCGCTATGCCGAGATCCATCGCCGCTGGTTCGACGGTGATCCTGAGCAGGTCCAGATGCCCGATCGCAAGGCGTCCGATCCCAAGGAGCGCTATGTCCTCGGCCTGTCCATCGCCGACCTGCCTTATGTGGCCCACAAGGATGGTCGCTATGTCGGCTTCGACGTCGAGATCCTGCAGGCATTCGCCGCCGAGGACGCCATCGAGCTGGTGATCCAATCGCTCGACTTCGGCGCACTCATCCCGGCCCTGGCCGCCGGCAAGGTCGACATCATCGCCGACGGGATCGCCATCACCCCGGAGCGGGCCAAGGCGGTCGACTTCTCCGTGCCTTACGGGCAAGGACGGGCGGCGGTGGTCGTGCTCGGATCCAAGCTGGCCTCGATCGACCCTGCCAGCAGCGGTTCGAGCGCCCTTGATGATCTGGCCGAAGGGCGAATCGCGGTCTTCAACGGCACCGCTCACGACCTCTTCGTGACCAAGACCTTTCCCAAGGCGCAGGTCATGCGCTTCAACAGCCAGGCCGATTTCGTCCTCGCGGTCAAGCTGGGCAAGGCCGATGCCGCCATCACGGATGACATCCTGGTTCGGGGGATCGTCAAGAGCAATCCGGACCTGGCCGTCCTGGCGGGTGATTTCTACGACACGGACATCGCCGCGGCCTTTCGCAAGGGCGACACCGAGCGACGTGAGCGCTTCGATCGCTTCGTCACGGTCGCCCGCGCCGAGGGCATCCTCGACGAGATCCAGGCGCGCTGGCTGACCGATCCGGAGCGCGCGGTCATGCCCGACATCCCCCTGCCGGAGCGCGGCGAGACCATCCGGGTCGGCACCTCCTATCTGATCGGTCTGCCCTATGTCTCCCAGGCCGACGGCCGGCCCATCGGCCATGACATCGAGCTGCTGCAACGGTTCGCCGTCCGAGAAGGGCTGGTCTTGGAGATCATTCCCATGGAGTTCGACGCCCTGATCGCCTCCCTGGCGGTGGGCAAGATCGACATGATCATGGCGCGTCTGTCCATCACCGACGAGCGCAAGGCCAAGGTCGATTTCTCGCTCCCCTATGACAGGGAGCGCTCCGCCGCCCTGGTCCAGAGATCGGCGCTAGGGTCAGATCTGAGCGCTGATTCGACCAGGGCCGACGGGTCATCCGCGGCCGGCTCGGCCGCGCCCGCGACGGGCAGCCGGAGCGCGGCTGGCGATGAGCGCGCGAGCGGTGGCCCATCCGGTCCCGCATGGCGGTCGCTCGATGATCTGGCCGAGAGACGCATCGCGGTCTTCGCCGGCTCCATCCAGGATCAGTATGTGACGCGCCGTTATCCGAGCGCCAAGATCCTTCATCTGATGGGCATGGCAGACCTGGTCGCCGCGTTGAAGGCCGGCAAGGTGGACGCCGGCATCATCATTGCCGCGAATGCACCCGAGGTCCTCGCGACCAACCCAGAGATTGGCGTGCTCGGCGAATCCATTCTGCCGGTCGCCCAGGCCGTCGCCTTCGCCAAGGGCAACCCCGACCTGCGCGAGCGCTTCGACCGCTTCATGGCGGGCATCCTCGCCGACGGCACCCATCGGGAGATGCGCACCCGTTGGCTCGAGGCTGATTCGACCCAGACCGGCGCCCCGGTCGAGATGCCTGATCTGCCCCTGCCAAGGACGGCTCCGGTGCTGCGCTTGGGCACCTCGGTCCTCGTCGGTCTGCCCTATGTCGGTCTCCTGGAGGGCGAGTATGTCGGCTTCGACATCGAGCTTGCGCGCCGTTTCGCGGCCCACGAGGGGATGCGGCTGGAGATCTCGCCGATGGAATTCAGCGCACTCATCCCCGCACTGTCCTCCGGCAAGCTGGATCTGGTGGCCTCCGCCCTGGCGGTGACCGAGGAGCGCAAGCAGCAGGTGGACTTCAGCACACCCTACGCCGAGGTCTCCTCCGTGGTCCTGGCCCTCAAGGACAACCTCGCCGGAACGGAGCCCGCGGTCGGCGCGGGGCCGAGCCCGGACACCCGGGACCAGGCATCGCATGGGCTGTCCAGGCTCATTGACGAGGTCGCCGACAGCATCCATGCCAACTTCATCCTCGAGCAGCGTTGGCAGCTGATCCTGAATGGCATCTGGGTGACCATCGTGATCTCGGTGGCCTCGACCCTCTTTGGCACGGTGCTCGGCGCCTTCATCTGCTGGCTGCGCATGTCGCCTCAAGCGATGCTGCGTCTGTTCGGCTCCAGCTACATCTTCCTGATCCGCGGCCTGCCCGTGCTGCTGCTCTTGATGCTGATCTTTTACGTCGCCTTCGCCTCGGTCAACATCGACCCGCTCATCGTCGCCGTCATCGCCTTCGGCATGAACTTCGCGGCCTATGTCTCGGAGATGTTTCGCACCGGTATCGAGGGCATCGATCGCGGCCAGAGCGAGGCCGGCATCGCCATGGGCTTCACCCGCATCCAGACCTTCGTGTACATCATCCTGCCGCAGGCGGCTCGGCGCATCCTGCCGGTCTATCGCGGTGAGTTCATCTCGATGGTGAAGATGACCTCCATCGTCGGTTACATCGGTGTCCAGGACCTCACCAAGGCCGGCGATATCATCCGCAGCCGCACCTTCGAGGCCTTCGTCCCGCTGATCATGGTGGCGGCCATCTACTTCCTCATCATCTGGTTGCTCGGCCTGGTCCTCGATCACATCGACCGACGCACCGATCCGAAACGACGCACCAAGGCCGGTGTGAACCTGGCCTGAGCGACCCCCTGAACCTTCGTCAAAGGAGTCAGGCCGCCAGGGGAGTCGGGGCGCTCAAGGGAGTCGGGGCGTCCTCGCCCCGAGTAAGGGCCATTGTGAGACTGATCCAGAGGCAGAGCGCCAAGGGGTGCGTCGCGCGCTGGCCTGATGGCGTTGGAAGATCCTCACTTGGGGCCTGGAGGCCCCGACTCCTCTGGGGGCGGAGGCCTTCGAGTGAATCAGGCGGCCAAGCGAGTCAGGTCCTTCAAGTGAGTTGCGACGGTCCGGGTCGGATTGGGTGCATGCTCGACACGCTCTGTCGCATCGCTGGGCGATGATCTGGTCCGTTCACACCATTGGGTGTCCTTCGGGTATCCTGCATTGGGGAAGTGTATCCCCCATGCGCGAACCTCCACGTGAAAATGAACTGCTCGACCCGAGCATGCGGATGGAACAGAGGATCGACGGCATGCATGACTGGCCCACTGGCTTCATGTTGATTCAGGGTAATCGTCTGGAATCACTGCGCGGTCTGCTCGCCACCTGGCTGCGCCGCCACCCGCTGCGGCCGCTGGAGAACGAGGTCATCCTGGTGCAGAGCAACGGCATCAGCCAATGGCTGAAGCTCGCGCTGGCGGCACCGCCGGATGACGAGGTTGCCGCGCGAGGGGATTCACCGGCTGGCTTGGCGGTCGGTGGCGGCTGTGGCATCGCCGCGGCGATCGACCTGATGCTCCCGGGGCGTTTTCTGTGGCAGGCCTATCGCGCATTGCTCGGTGATCTGCCCGAGACCTCGGCCTACGACAAGGCCCCGCTCGGCTGGCGGCTCTACCGGCTGTTGGGCGATCTCGACGCCCTTGCGCAAGATCGGGAGGCGCTGGCTTGGTTGGCCCCGCTGCGCGGTTTTTTGCACGCTGATGGCGACGCGCGCCGTCGCCATCAACTCGCCGAGCGTCTGGCCGATCTCTACGACCAATATCAGGTCTACCGCGCCGACTGGCTCGCCGCCTGGCGGCAGGGCGAGGATGTGCTGATCCGTCCCGGTGGGGCGCGGGTGCCAGTGCCGGACGGCGAGCGCTGGCAGCCATTGCTCTGGCGGCGGCTCGCGCGGGATCTGACACCGCCGGCCACGCGCGGCGCGGTGCCCGCCCATGAGATCAGCCGCGCCGAGATCCATGCCCGCTTCCTGCGACAGGCCCAATCGCTGCGCTCGTGCGCGGATGCGCCCGTGCTGCCGCGGCGGGTCATCGTCTTCGGCATCTCCGCCCTGCCACGCCAGACCATCGAGGTGCTCGAGGCCATCGCCCCGGTCTCCCAGGTCATGCTGTTCGTGCACAATCCCAGCCAGCACTACTGGGGCGATATCGTCGAGGGGGTGGAGCTGTTTCGCCGTGCCTACCGGCGTCTGTCCGCGCGCAAGGTGCCGGAGGCGCTCGACGAGAACGCGCTGCATCTCCATGGCCATCCGCTGCTCGCCGCCTGGGGCAAACAGGGCCGCGACTATATCCGTCTGCTCGACGAGCACGATGATCGCGCTCAATACGAGGACCACTTCGCCGCCCAGAGTCTGAAGATCGATCTCTTCGAATCGCCCGGCGACACCAGTCTGCTGCGACAGCTCCAGGACGACGTCCTGGAGCTGCGTCCACTGCACGAGCGACAGGCGCGTGAGAGCGCAATCGACCCGCGCCAGGATCGCAGCCTGGAATTCCTGGTCGCCCATGGACCGCTGCGCGAGGTCGAGATCCTCCACGATCAACTGCTCGATGCCTTCGCCGCGGCCGAGCGTGCCGGCGCCCCGCTGGCCCCGCGCGACATCCTGGTCATGGTGCCAGACATCACCACTTACGCCCCACACATCGAGGCCGTCTTCGGCCGTCTGCCCGCGGGCGATCCGCGGCGCATCCCCTTTCACATCACCGACCAGGGCGAGCGTCAACGCAACCCGCTGGTGGCCGGCTTCGAGTCACTGCTCGAGCTGCCGCGGGCGCGTCTGTCGGTGAGCGAGGTGCTGGACCTGCTCGATATCCCCGCGCTGCGCGCACGCTTCGGGCTGCGCGAGGGTGACTTGCCGCGACTGCGTCAATGGATCGTCGGTGCCAACATCCGCTGGGGTCTGGATGCACGCCAGCGCGCCGGTCTCGGCCTGCCGGACGGCTTGGAGCGCAACAGCTGGCGGTTCGGCCTCAGACGCATGCTGCTCGGCTTCGCCACTGGCGACAGCGGGCCCTGGCACGAGGTGGAGCCCTACGCGGAGGTCGGCGGGCTGGAGGCGGCGCTGGTCGGCCAGCTCGACGCCCTGCTCGATACCCTCGAGCGGTACTGGTCGCGGCTCGCGGCGCCACGCCCGGCCGATGACTGGGTGGTGCTCATCGCCGAGCTGCTCGATGACTGTTTCACTGCCACGGGCGATGCCGACGAGCTGACCCTGGCGCGGCTGCGCGCCGCGCTCGAGCAGTGGCAGCAGGACTGCGCGCGCGGCGGGCTCGGGGCCGAGCCGCTGCCGCTGGATGTGGTGCGGGTCTCGCTGCTGGCGGGGCTCGACGAGCCCACGCTGACCCAGCGTTTCCTGGCCGGTGCGGTCAACTTCGCCACCCTGATGCCGATGCGCGCGATCCCCTTCAGGCACATCTGGCTCCTCGGCATGAACGATGGCGACTATCCGCGCAGCCGCCGCCCGGCGGATTTCGATCTCATGGCGAACGATTACCGCCCGGGCGACCGCTCCCGGCGCGAGGACGATCGTTATCTGTTTCTGGAGGCGCTGTTGTCGGCGCGCGAGAAGCTCGTCATCAGCTGGGTCGGGCGCGGCATCCGCGACAATGCGCCGCGTCCGCCCTCGGTGCTGGTCGGACAGCTGCGCGATCATCTCGCCGCTGGCTGGCGACTGGCCGAGTGCGCTGCCCGGATCGACGCACCCACGGGCCAGGTCGCGCCTGCCGACACCTCGGGTCAGGCACTGGTCGCCGCCCTGACCACCGAGCACCCGTTGCAGCCCTTCAGCCGGCGTTACTTCGAGCCGGGTCGCCCCGCGCGCCTGTTCACCCATGCCCACGAATGGCGCGCACTGCATGGCTCACCGGCAACGCCGCTCGCCCAATCCGTGAGCACGGCGCCCGCCGAGGCGCCGCCGTGTCTCGCCCCGCCGAGCTTCGACGGCCCCATCCAGCTCGCGGCCCTCGGCCGCTTCTTGCGACATCCGGTGCGCACCTTCTATGCCCAACGCCTGCAGGTCGAGCTGGAGCGCGCCGCCGAGCAGAGCGCGGACGCCGAGCCATTCGACATCGACGCGCTTGGTGGCTGGGGGTTGCGCGAGCAGGTCATCGCGGCCGTCGAGCGGCAGCTCGTGGAGGCACCGCGGACCGACTCGGCGAGCTGTCTCGAAACCGCCATCGCGCGTCTGGCGCGTGCCGGCCAGCTGCCGCTGCGGCCATTCGACACGGCCTGGGTGCGACAGCTCGCCGCTGAGCTGGCCGCTCCGCTCGCGCGTTATCGCGCCCTGCTCGCGGACCATCCGTGGCAGCTCCCGAGTCAGGGCCTGCGCCTCGAGCAGGCCGGCCTGGTCCTCGAGGACAGTCTGAGCGGCCTGCGCGCGGATGCCCATGGTCACCGCCTGCACCTGACCCTACAGCCCAGTGAGCTGGCCAAGGATGACCAGCTCAAGTGGCACCACCTGGTGCGTCCCTGGCCGGCGCACCTCGCCGCCCAGCTGACGGCGCCGACCACCACCTGGCTGCTCGGTCCAGGCCGCGCGGTGGTCCTGGATCCGTTGCCGCGCGGCGAGGCCGAGACGATCCTCTGCAACCTCCTGCGGGGCTATGTCCAGGGTCTCACCGAGCTGCCGCCGCTGGCCTGTCGGACCGTCTTCAGTGTCCTGGCCGCGGCGGCGGGCGACCATAAGGCCAAGCCAGCCATGATCTACGAGGGCGGCTTCAACCAGAGCGCCGAGCGCGACGAGCACGCCGGCTATCGGCGTTTCTGGCCGGACTATGCGGCACTGCGCGCCGCTGCACGCGGTCAGCCACTGATCGAGCAGCTCTATGCCCCGCTCCACGCCCACCGCCCGCGACTGGAGGCGCTCTGACATGACCGCCACCACGGACACCGCCACCACGGACACCGCCACCGAGCGGACCCTGGATCCGCTCGGCTTCCCACTGCACGGCAGCCGTCTCATCGAGGCCAGCGCCGGCACCGGCAAGACCTACACGCTCGCGCTGCTCTACACCCGTCTGGTGCTCGGCCATGGTGACCGCGGCAGCGCGCCCGATCCGGCCTTGATGCCACCCAACATCCTGGTGCTCACCTTCACCGAAGCGGCCACCAAGGAGCTGCGCGAGCGCATCCGCGCAGGCCTGGTGGTTGCGGCCGAGCTCTTCGGCCAGTGCCCCGAAGAGGACAGCGCCGCGGCCGCCAGCGCGGCCGCTGATCCACTGCTGGCCTTGCGCGAGAGCTATCCGCCGCGGGATTGGCCGGGCTGTGCGCGGCGGCTGCGCCAGGCCGCTGAATGGATGGACGAGGCCATGATCGTCACCATCCATGGCTGGTGTCAGCGCATGCTCCAGGAGCATGCCTTTGCCATCCGCGGGCTGTTTGAGCGCACGCTGGTCACCGATCAGACCGATCTGATCGGCGAGGTCTTGCGCGACTACTGGCGCACGCACTTCTACCCCCTCGATCCGGCCGATGCCGACTGCATCCGTGCCATCGTGGCCTCCCCCGAGGCATTGCAGGAGATGCTCGCGGTCTGGCTCGCGCGCCGCGATGCCGGGCTCTGCTACAAGGGTGCGCCACTGCGCTGTGACAGCCTCGCCGAGCCACTGGCCGCGCAGCGTCTCTGGCAGGCGCAGGCCGAGGCCGTCGCGACCGCGGGTGCCGCCATCGCTGCCGAGCGCGCGCGGCTGGAGCAGGCCGCGCGCCATGAATGGAGCCTCGAGCGCGCGGCGCTCGAGGAGGTGCTGAGAGCGCTCAGGCCGAACCTGAAGAGACCTCAGCATGACAGTGGGACGCCGGAGACCTTCGACGCCTTGCTCGCCAAGATCGCGGCCTGGGCCGCTGGTGGGCCGGCGCCGGGCAAGCTCAAGAACTTCGCCCAGGGCGGCTTTGCCTTCCTCAAGAATGCGCCGGTGCAGTCGGAGCCGGCCCATCCCGCCTTTGCCGCCATCGCCGCCTGGCTGGCGGCGCCGAGCGCCACGCCGGCCGCCGTGCCAGAGCCCGAGCCCCCACTCGCGGCCTGTCTGCTCGCGCATGCCGCTGCCTGGGTCGAGCGCGAGCTGCCGAGACGGCTGAACCTGCGCGCCGAGATGGGCTTCGATGAGCTGCTGCGCGACCTCGACGCCGCGCTCACGCCGCCCGATCCGACCCCCGAGGCATCAGCCCAGGCCAAGGCCCTGGCCGCGACGCTGCGCGGTCAGTTCCCGGTGGCGCTGATCGACGAGTTCCAGGACACGGATCCCATCCAGTACCGTATCTTCGATGCCATCTATGATGCGGCCAGGAATGACCCAGGGACGGCCCTCATCATGATCGGCGACCCCAAGCAGTCCATCTACGGCTTTCGCGGTGCCGACATCCATGCCTATCTGACCGCCCGCCGCGCGACCACCGGGCGTCACTACACGCTCGTGACCAACTTCCGCTCCACCGCGGACATGGTGGACGCCTGCAATCGCTTCTTCGGCCATGCCGAGGCCTGGCCGCGCGGTGCCTTTCGCTTCCACACCGACACCGCCGACGGGAATCCAATCCCCTACGTGCGAGTCCAGGCTCAGGGCCGCGATGAACACCTCGTCATCGACGGCACGCGCGCCAAGGCCATGACCTTCTGGCGGCTCGACGGCGACCCGGAGGTGGTCAACCCCGAGGGCTATCGCGCGCGTATGGCGGCATGCGCCGCCGCCGAGGTCGCGCGCTGGCTCGAGCAGGCGCGCGCTGGCCTGACCGGCTTCGCGAGTGCGGATGGCTTCATGCCTCTCGAGCCCAGCCACATCGCCATCCTGGTGCGCACGGGCACCGAGGCGGCCATCATGCGCGACGCGCTGGCGGCGCTGCGCATCAACAGTGTCTATCTCTCCGATCGTGACTCGGTCTTCGAGACCCAGGAGGCGCATGACCTGCTGCACTGGCTGCGGGCCTGCGCCGCACCCACCGACGAGACCCTGGTGCGCAGCGCGCTCGCGACCAACACGCTTGCCGTGTCGCTGGAGGGGCTCGCCCGCGTGCAGCAGGACGAGCTGGAGTGGGAGCGCCAGGTGGAGTGCTTCGGCGAGTACCGCCGTCTCTGGCAACGGCAGGGCGTGCTGGCGATGCTGCGTCGGCTGATGCACGACCAGGATCTGCCCGCGCGGTTGCTCGCGCGCGGCAATGGCGAGCGCATCCTGACCAATCTGCTGCACCTGTCGGAATGGCTGCAGCAGTCGGCCAGTCGCCTGGAAGGCGAACAGGCGCTGATTCGCCATCTGTCCGAGCATCTGGACCTGCGGGGTGATGAATTCATCGTGCGCCTGGAGAGCGACGCCGAGCTGATCCGGGTGGTCACCATTCACAAGTCCAAGGGGCTGGAATACCCCCTGGTGCTGCTCCCCTTCATCTGCGGTTGGCGCGAGGTCGACGGTCGCACCCGACAGGTGCCCTATCGGTTGCCATCCCAGCCATCGGCCCGACGCCATCTCGAGGTGGCCGGCAAGCGGGTCTTCGAGGCGGCCTGGTGGGCGGCCGACGACGCGCGACTGAGCGAGGACATGCGTCTGCTCTACGTCGCCGTCACCCGCGCCCGGCATGCCGTGTGGCTCGGCATCGCACCCTTGAAGAGCGGCAAGGTCGAGAGACCGCAGCTGGAGAAGTCCGCCATCGGTCATGTCCTCGCGGGGGGCGAGGCATTGGGATCGGCCGCCGCGCTCTGGCAGGCACTGGAGCAGGTGAGGGGAGACTGTGCGCAGATCCACATCATCCCAACCCCAGCGCCGCGAGCCAACGCCCTGGCGCCGCCACCCGAGATTGCCCTGGAGGCGGCGCGCCTGACCGGGCACGCCCGCTTCGCCCCTTGGTGGATCGCGAGCTATTCGGCGCTGCGACTGGAGACGGGTGGGGTCTCGGGCGCGCTCCCGGAGGGACTGGAGCCGGTGAGCGCGCCATTGGCCTCGGCCGACACGGCCGCCCAGGAGACCGCCTTGGAGGAATCCGGGCTCGTGCAACAACCACCCCTCAAGCTCACGGACGGCTCTGAGAGCGCGCCGCTCGACGCCCCGGGGGCACTCGGCGAGAGCGGCCCATCACTGCACGATCTGCCGCGCGGCAGCCGCTATGGCACCTTCCTGCACGGGCTGCTCGAATGGGCCGCGGCGCAGGATGCGCGCGCCGCCGACGGCACCCGCCGGCGCGGCTATGCCGCCGCGGCCGACGCCGCCAGCGTGCGTCGCGACATGCTCGCGCGCCGTTGCACCCTGCGCGGGCTCGGCGGTTGGATCGAGCCACTCGATCGCTGGCTCGCGCATGTCCTGACGCGTGAATGGCGCTTGTCGGGGCTTGCCGACGCCGCGGCTCAGCCCCCCCGGCTGCGCCTGCGCGACCTGACGCCAAGCCAGGTCCAGGTGGAGATGGAGTTCTGGTTGGAGAGCCGTGGCGTCGATACGCTCACCCTGGACCGTCTCGTGCGGACCCACTGCTTGCCGGGCGCGGCGCGCCCGGCGATCCGACCGGACGCATTGAACGGCATGCTCAAGGGCTTCATCGACCTGGTGTTCGAGCACGCCGGGCGTTATTACGTGCTCGACTGGAAGTCCAACTGGCTCGGGCCCGACGCTGACGCCTATACGCCGGCGGCGATGCGCGCGGCCATGCTTGCGCACCGTTACGATCTGCAATACGCACTCTATCTGCTCGCGCTGCACCGCCAATTGACCGCGCGCCTGCCGGGCTACGACTATGATCGGGACATCGGCGGCGCCGTCTATGTCTTTCTGCGCGGCAGTGGCGCGGCGAGTCAGGGTCTGTTCACCGACAAGCCACCCAAGGCACTGCTCACCGGTCTCGATCGGCTGTTTGCAGGGGCCGCCGCGAGCGCGTGCCGAGGGATCGACTGATGCCGACCGGACACTCACCGCACATCCCCGAGCTGCTCGCCACCCTGCGTGGCTGGGTCGAGGCCGAGGTCATCCGCGCGCTCGATCTGGCGCTGACGCGTTTCGTCGCCGAGCAGTCCGGCGAGACCGACGAGGCGGTGCTGCTGGCCGTCGTCCTGGCCAGTGAGCGCAATGGCCATGGTCATGTCTGTTTGGATCTGCAGGGCGTGTTGAGCAATCCGACGCTCCTGCTCGGGCCGCCACGGGAGGATCCGCAGCGCGCCGCTCGCGTGCGCGAGGAGCTCGCCCTGCGGTTGCGCGGGCTCGCGCTGGCGGACTGGATCGAGCGGCTCGCCCGCAGCCCGGCGGTCTGCGATTGGCTCGGCACCCAGACCGACGATGGTCTCTCGCCCCTGGTCCTGGCGGGCAGCGCGGCCCAGCCACTGCTCTATCTGCGCCGCTATTGGCAATACGAGCGGCGCATCCGCGATGGCATCCAGGCGCGTCTCGAGCGGCCCATCGAGGTCGACCCGGTTGCGCTGCGGAACCAGCTTGATGCGATCTTCGGGTCCAACCCGGACTCATCCCCGGATGGAGCGGATTGGCAGCGCATCGCCTGCGCGCTCGCCGCGCGCAGTGCCTTCTTCATCATCACCGGCGGTCCGGGCACCGGCAAGACCACCACGGTGGTGCGTCTGCTCGCGCTGCTGCAGGGCCTGAGCGCGGCCACCGGGGCGCCACCGTTGCGCATCGAGCTGGCCGCGCCCACCGGCAAGGCCGCCGCGCGACTCACCGAATCGATCGCCGCGCAGGTGAGTCATCTCGCTGGTCATCAGGCCTCCGAGCGGAACATCCCGACCCAGGTCAAGACACTGCATCGGTTGCTCGGCAGCATCCCCAACAGCCGGCGCTTTCGTCATCATGGCGCCCATCCGCTCCAGGCGGATGTGGTCGTGGTGGACGAGGCCTCGATGGTGGATGTGGAGCTGATGGCCCGGCTGTTGGATGCGCTGCGCCCGGACGCCCGACTGATCCTGCTCGGGGACAAGGACCAACTGAGCTCGGTGGAGGCGGGCGCGGTGCTCGGCGATCTCTGTCAGCGCGCGGCGCGCGCGCACTATCGCCCGGCAATCGTCGACTGGATCGCGACCGTCGCGGGGCAACAGATCCCGCGGACGCTGATCGATGCGGCGGGGACCGCGCTCGATCAGGCCGTGGTGATGCTGCGCACGAGCTACCGCTTCAGCCCGCACGGGGGCATCGGCGCACTCGCGGCACTGGTCAACGCGGCCACGCCGAGTCCCCCGGTGGATCGATTGAGCGCCGCCTTGGCGCTCTTCAACACGGATGCGCGATCACCCGACAGCGGTCGTGGGAGGATCGCGGCGCAGCGCCTGAGCGACCCCATGGATCAAGCATTCAAGACGCTGCTCTTGGAGGGCTTGGACGGTGAAGAGGGCTATCTGCGTCTGATGCGCACCCAGGCCCCGCCACAGGCGGCGGATCGCACCGTGCTCGATGCCTGGGCCAAACGGCTCCTCCTGGCACAGAAACAGTTTCAGCTGCTCACCCCGCTGCGTCAGGGTGTCTGGGGGGGCGAAGGGCTCAACCAGCGCATCATCGAGCTGCTGCGCGGGCAAGGCGTGCTGGCCATCGACAGCGTCCACCCCGCCCAGCAACGACACTGGTTCGCCGGTCGCCCGGTACTGGTGACGCGCAACGACTATGTGCTGAATCTGATGAACGGTGACATCGGGTTGACGCTGAGCGTGCCGGTGAGCGGGACGAGGCATGACACGCCCGAGCGGGTCCTGCGCGTCGCCTTCCCGACCGTCGACGGAGGGGTGCGCTGGGTGCTGCCCAGTCGACTGCAAGACGTGGAGACGGTCTTTGCGATGACGGTGCACAAGTCCCAGGGGTCTGAATTCAGCCATGCGCTGCTCGTTCTGCCGGATCAGCCGAACCCGGTCCTGACCCGCGAGCTGCTCTACACCGCCATCACCCGCGCCAAGCAACGCTTCACCTTGCTCTACACCAACGACGCGGTCCTCGACGCGGCATTGGAGCGACGCATCCAGCGTGTCAGCGGATTGCAGTTGGAATCCACCCCTCATGCCGAGTCGCGTGTCATCTGAGCCTGAGGCCCCCAAAGGAGTCGTAGCGTCCTGGAGAGCCGCGACGTCCAGGGGAAGCGGGGCGTCCAGGGAAACCGGGGCGTCCAGGGGAGTCGGGGCGTCCTCGCCCCGAGGAAGGACATGGATGACGCGGATCCAGAGTCAGGGCGCCGCTGGGGATGTCGTGCTGGTCTGATGGCGTGACCGATCCTCACTCGGGGCCTGGAGGCCCCGACTCCTCT
>RZZN01000287.1 GCA_009929855.1 Gammaproteobacteria bacterium | reverse complement strand
ACGTCAATGCGGACGTGCTGCCCTGCCGATGGGAACCATTGCCGTGGGAGGACCTGTCGATCTTGCAGGGTAACGACTGAGGCAAACATCATAAACAAGCCGCATCCGATTGTCCTCGCGGATCTGCCCTAGCGATCAGCCTCGAGCGCTTGGCGTCGGCATGGATCGCGCGATCCCATACCCGGATTCCCGAACCCTCCATCCCAAACAATGGAGATCAGCAAGAACCCGAATCGCCGCTTCGTCAGGGTCACCTTCCCTGGTACCCAGCGTTGCACCCCGTTTTGCCCACCGAACCTCATGGCGAAGTCGGACGGAGAACGCAGGACCACGATATAGCCCCTTCTCTCGCCTTGCTCACAAACCCGCGTCATTGGATCGCTTCGATGGTCACCGTCGCAACCGGCTTCAGCGGTACGCCAAGGTGGTAACGGGTGGCCTTGCGCTCGCCCGTGCGCCGCAGCACCTCCAACGCGACGAGCTCGGCCAGATCGCGCGTAGCGGTGGCGGGCGCGGCACCGGTGATGCCGCGGTAGTTACCGGCACTGAGCCCCCCGGTGAAGCCCTCGGGACCGGCGGCGAACATCCGCAGCACGGCCTTTTCCTGGCGCGCATTGAGCTTGCCGCGCACGCGCTCGAGCAGCCGCGCCTTGCCGATGATGAATTCGACCTGTGCCAGGCTGCGCCGCTGCGCTTCGATCACCTTGGCGGCGAACCACAGGAGCCAGTCCGTGACCTCCAGGTCGCGGCTGGCCGCCTCCAGCGCCCCGTAATACTCTTTGCGGTGCTTGAGCAGGGTGCCCGCGACGGCAGTCAGCACCGGGTCGGCGCCATTCGGCACGAGGGCCTGAGTCATTCCCTGCGCCAGGGCCTTTTCTGCGATCGCCCGGCCGATCCTGCCGTTACCGTCCTCGAACGGGTGAATGCTCTCGAACCAAAGGTGAGCGAGTCCCGCCCGGGTGAGCGCCGGCAAGGGCCGCGTTCCCGTCGGCGCGGTGTCCTCGAACCAGACCAGGAAGCGCTCCATCTCCGCCTGGACCTGCCCCGAGGGCGGAGCCTCGAAATGGACCCTGGGCGCATAGACGGCTCCCGAGACGATCTGCATCGGCTCGCGATGGGTGCGGTATCGGCCGATGGCCTCCAGGTCACGGCGGCCGTTCATGACCATGCGGTGCCACGCGTGGAGCCTGTCGTGGTCGAGCGGGTCAAGCACATTGGGCAGGGAGCGATACAGCGAG
Organism: Gammaproteobacteria bacterium; assembly: GCA_009929855.1. Classification (GTDB taxonomy): domain Bacteria; phylum Pseudomonadota; class Gammaproteobacteria; order Chromatiales; family Chromatiaceae; genus Thiocapsa. The sequence continues at coordinate 322 of RZZN01000287.1, read as the reverse complement.
ACCATCATCTCGGCGATCCCGGCCTCCGCCGCGCCGACGCTGCGCCGATCACCGGCGAGACCGAGCTGTCGCCGGATCGAGGACTGGACGCTGTCACGGTCGAGCATCTCGCCCTCGATGGCCGAGGTATCCAGTGCCTCGTGGCTCATGATGTCCACGACGAGGGTTTCGCGGCTGGACTCGTCCAGGTGTCGAGAGGAGCCGATCACCATCCCGGCCCCTCCCGCAAACAGGGTCTCGGCCCGAGTGAGCCTGGTCTGAACCCAGGTGAATTCAGGCCAATCGGGGAGCTGCCAGTTCCAGGTCATGATTGATAACACGT
>RZZN01000286.1 GCA_009929855.1 Gammaproteobacteria bacterium | reverse complement strand
CCACCACTATTAGAATTAAATGCCCCTATTTCTGTTATAGTATCTCCTATCGCCTCAGTTACATCCAAAAATATAGATGTTGTGAAAGTATTTGATGTAGAACTGCTCTCGAATATAGCTTCTCTATATGTTTCTGTATCTAATGTAGTTTGTGATATTATAGGAGTACTTGTGCCTGTTCCGATGGCAATATGAGTAATATTTGCATTTAATACATCGATACAAGCATTTTCGAACTCTGTTAATGTTGAAATTTGTAGTGTCATAACATACTATACTATACTAAACTTTATAATAGTTATTTATTTTAAAATGTGTTCCAAGATTGTAAACTTCCTGTTTTTTCTATCTCATAGTCAGGCTCTCCCCAATAATCCTTATCTGTTATCAAATATTTTGGATAAGTTTCAGAATTATCAGTAGAACCTATATTGTCATTATATATTGCACTTCTTTGTTCTTCTGACAACAAATATGGGAATATCCGAACATCTGTAAATTCACAATCACTTCCTTGATTTCCTGCACTTGTGTTAAAACTTGCCAAAGAAACATAAGTTCCATCGCTACCAGCAGGAAAACTAGATGACCCATCGTTATATTCAACATTATTAAAATAAAAATATGCAGTTCCACTTTCCCACATAACTATAACATTATACCAAACTCCTGTTGTTATAGTGGGCGAGTCTGCTATTCTTGTGTAAGTTGTTCCTTTTGCAAATCTTATTATCGAGCCATTAAATGTTAAATATGTCATATCATCACAATCACTTCTCATAAAATAATCTTCCCCACTATTAGAATTAAATTTAACCCACATTGAAATACTACAACTCGATGTTGGTATAGTCATAGCTTTATATGCACTTTGTGTAACACCATCAAAAGAAATCGCATTATCATATTGTTTTCCTGTTGTATATGTAGCAGTCCCATTAATTGTCATAGAAGTTCCAGAAATTTCATCTAAAGCAGTTCCATCTAATTTCCACCAAGCCAAAGTATTTTCAAATTGTTTTCCAAATGGTCTTTCAACTCCGTTCGATATAGGCAAAAAGTTCGCATTTCCTCTTTGTCCTTTTCCATAATTGTATAAAGACAATTTTTCATCGTTTGTTAAAATCCCCTCAATATATCTAATATCCTCTATAACTTGCGAATAAGGAGAACCAACATAATCGCTTGGAAATCTCCCAATCCATATTTCACTATCATATCCATCAGAATTAGCCCATACTTGACTTTGAGTGTCTATTAAAACACCATCTACCCACATAGAAAAAGTATTGTTAGTGTTCCACTCTAATATAATATGACTATCTCCTAGTTTTTGATTGGATTGTATAGATAAATCCGACAATCCACCACCAGCAGTCCTAAATATAAATTTACTATTTCTAAGTCCAAAATACATATAAGTAGATGGGTTTTTTCTTATTCCAAGAATAATCTCTTGTCCTTCCCAAGTGTTATCGGTTATTATAGTATCAAGATTAACCCAAAATGCAATAGTTGTGTTTGTTGTTGTAGGTGGAGAAAATATAGTCTCATTTTTTAAATAA
>RZZN01000285.1 GCA_009929855.1 Gammaproteobacteria bacterium | reverse complement strand
TTCGAGGCGCTGCTGCTCGCGTATATGCGCGGGCGCGATGGGCTGACGCATCTCTTTCGCCTCGACGCCGACGACGCCGGGTTGTTGTGCCTACCGACCACGGAGGGCTCCGGTTTACCGCCGGCACGATTTCCATTTCGCTCCTGTATCGGACCGCGAGCGCAATCAATGGCGCGAAGATCTGACGGAGATGATCGCGGCATTGTGCCTCTACCGGGGCGCGGCCTCGATCGGCGAGGCGCAAGCCCTGCCGCAGAGTGACGGGGCGCTGTTTTTCGGGTCGACGGCATTTTCAAAGCATCGCGACTGGCTCGGGGCCGAGGCCAAGGTCCAGGTGGCGATCGTCGATCGCCTCAACGGCGTGATTCGCGCCGTCGGTGTGTTGACCAAGCGCCGGTAGCGCAATCGGGAAAAAGGCCCCCGAGACGTCAACGGCGATCATTACTCTCTTTCTTGAGTTTTCATCAGCGAGGTTAGGGGCATGGCGGTTACACGCGCATCCGTGATCAAGGGGTTCCATGACGCATCGCGCTTGAGCGGTGATAAGCGCGTGGCGGCGGACTACTCGATGCAGATCGATGGTTTTGAAGATCGCTGGCTGCTGTGCAAGTCCCAATTTTGGCCCGAATTAACGGCCGGCGAGGGTATCGAAGTGCCGACCCCGTTGGGAGCCGCCATGTGGCAGGCGAGCCAATGCAAGTTCCATCAGCAGGCGCAGGTGACATTCCAAGAGTCCAAGCTCGGAATCATCTCCCAGATGTTCAAGGACATGTTGATCTGCAAACCCGGCGGCTCCGCGGCGAGCTTCAATGCTTGGATCTACTACGGCACGCCCGAGGCGTACATCCAGCGGGCGCGCATCGAGTATGCGTTTCTCACGGCCGAGCCGGTAGAGACCGACTGGGAGAACAGAACCCAGATCATCACGATCCCCACCACGATTTTCTATCACTACTACGGCCAGGTTGAAGCCGGCGCTGGCGATCTGTGCTGAGATGAGTATCGCGCAACCATGATCTTGCTTCCAACACACACCGCCGACATCCCCCGGGATTGGACGCCGGTTGCAGACGACGGCATTGATTTCCTGGTCGCCGTGGCCGGTCCCGGTGTCATCGAAGTTGCGTTTACGGCGACCAAGTCCGCGCCGACGTCCGAAACCATTTCGGGCTATGAGGTATCGCGCCTAAACCGCGAAAAGCTCGCTCGTCCGGAGGTTCCTTTCGGATATGTGTGGGCGCGCGCGCAACCCGGCGGGATGTTGCCGTTCGTGAGGGTTGTGCTCACGACCTGGTCGCTGGTTGCATATTATTTAATTCTCGATATAGACGGTTATCTTTTGGTGGATGCCGACGGCGCGGAGATTCAAATCCCAGTATGACTATGACCACGAAGCAGCTCAACCGGCGAGCTGAAGAAATCAACGCCGATTTAGCTTTGGCGCGTTCGGCAATCCAACCCGCCGACATTGGCACCGCCGCCGCCGCCGCCGCGACCGACTTTGCGACCGCCGCACAGGGCGCCAAAGCCGATACCGCGTTGCAACCGGCAGCAATCAACGACGCC
>RZZN01000284.1 GCA_009929855.1 Gammaproteobacteria bacterium | reverse complement strand
GCCTTCGCTCAGTGTCATCGTCGCCTGTCGCAACCCGGGCGATCTGCTGATTGACAAGATCAACAACACCTTTGCGCTGGACTACCCACCCGAGTCGATCGAGCTTCTGGTCGTCTCCGATGGCTCGACGGATCAGACCGAGGCCATCCTGCGCGCATGTCAGGATCAACGACTCAGGTTCAAGCTGCTCGATGGCCATCGGGGCAAGGCCGAGGCGCTGAACCAGGCGATGCGCATGGCGCGGGGCGAGATCCTGGTGTTCACGGATGTCGATGCGCGGCTGGAGACCAACGCACTCCAGATACTCGTCCAGCACTTCGCGGACGCGGGCGTCGGCGGTGTCGTCGGTCAGCGCGTCTTGCAACGCGAGCGCCAGGCACTGCGTGACGCTCAGGCGAGCTACATCGATTGGGACAGCCGGATCAAGCTCATGGAGACCGCGGTCTGGAGTGTCACGAGCAACGACGGCAAGCTGTATGCCGTGCGGGCGAGTGTCGCGGAGCCCATTGCCGAAGGGGTGACGGATGATCTCTATGCGGCCTTGCGGGTCATCAAGGGCGGGTTGCGGTTTGTCTTCGAGCCGCGCGCGCGCGCGCATGTGCGGGTCCCGGCGCGGTCACCCGCACACGAGATCTCGCGGCGGCGGCGCATCGTCGCTCGTTCACTGCAGGGTTTGCGCCTCAATCATGAGGTGCTTGATCCGCGCCGCTTCGGGACCTTCGCGCTCGCGCTCGGGATCAACAAGGTCCTGCGTCGTCTCTTGCCTGTCTTCCTGCTGCTGCTGCTGTCGAGCAATGTTGGACTGGCGCTGCATTCATCCTTCTGGCGATGGGTCTTGTTGCTTCATCTCGGTGTCTATGCGATGGCGCTCGTCGGCGCCGGCGCACCCAGACTGCCTGGTCGACTCGGTGCCTTGACCCGAGCGGCCTTCTATTTCGTGCTTGGAAACATCGGCACCGCGCTCGGTCTCTGGGATTTTCTCTCCGGGCGTCAGGTCGTGCGCTGGGAGCCCAACAAAGGCGAGGATGGCACGGCCTCGTCGACGCCCGTCATGGCCTATACCATGTCGCGCTTTCCCAAGCTCACCGAGACCTTCATCCTCTCGGAGATCACCGCGCTGCTGGATCGCGGCTATCCAGTGCGGGTCTGGCCCTTGCTGCGGGAGCGCGCCAAGGTCCAGCATGCCGATGTCGAGCGGGTGATGCCGTTCGTCACCTGGCTGCCATTTCTCTCACTCGCCATCATTGGCTCCAATCTGGCGCTCGCCCTCGGGCAGCCCGCGCGCTATTGGGGGACCTTCGCCGCCATGATCCGCGGGACCCTGCCCAGTGGCAACTTTCTGATCGGCGGTTTGGGCATCTGGGCGAAATCGGTCCACCTGGCGCGTTGTCTGGAGCGTGACGGCGTGCGGCATCTGCATGCCCATTTCGCGACCCACCCAGCCCTGGCCGCCTGGATCGTGTACCGGCTGACCGGGATCGGCTATAGCTTCACGGCCCATGGCTCGGATCTTCATATCGATCAGACCATGCTCGACGAGAAGGTTGAATCAGCCCGATTCGTGGTC
>RZZN01000283.1 GCA_009929855.1 Gammaproteobacteria bacterium | reverse complement strand
CGGCCTATCGCCCGACGACCGTTTGGTTGCTCGGGACGATCCGCAATCGCGGTGAGACCCCGCTCTCGCGCTGGCTCGTCCTCCTGCCTTGGCAGCTGCGGGACGTGCAGTTGTTCCTGATCGACCCCGTCACGGGAGCGGTCTCGACGCACCAGCACGCCGGACTCGGCGTCGCGCGCGAGACCATCGAGGTCGCCAAGATCCAGCCGACCTTTGCCATCGAGTTGGCACCGGGACAGACCCAAACCCTGCTGCTGCGCGTGCAGGACCGGAGTTTTCTCGGACTCACGGTGCGCGGCGTGGAGCCCGAGGCCTTTGTGGCGAAGGAGCGCTCGCGCCGGGATCTGTACCTGATCTTTGGCGGGTTCGTCCTCGCCATCATGGTCGTGCTGCTCTCATGGGGCGATTGGCGCTTCACCCTGGCGAGCGTCTGGCTGGGATGCATCATCCTCTTCGAGCTGTCCTACGAGATCCCGCTGGTGCTGAGCCTTTGGCCGGGGCTGCGCCCGCACATGATCTCACTGTTCACCATCACGGGCGCACTGACCATCGCCGTCTTCGCCCTGGCCTCGTTGGTGTTCCTGGAGATCGGCCGCAAGCGCGCGTGGCGCATCCTCTACGGGATCTTGATCGGCGGCATCCTGGTCGCAGCCTTTGCGACCCCACTGACCGATGAGACACAGCTGACCCGGTGGGTGACGGTGCGCCTGACCTTGGTGATCGCCCTCCTTTGGCCCATCTCGGTGCTGTTCGCGCCGCGTCGCCAGGGGGCTTATGAGTGGGCCATTCTGATCCTGCTGATCGGTTGTTGGCTGCAGATCATGGTGCGGATCTTCACCTCCACCGGACTGGTGCCACGCATCCATGACGACGTCACGGTGATGCTCTACCGGCTGGTGCCCCTGGGGCTGATCCTGGGGATCATCATCCTGGACCGGCTCGCCCGATTGAGCCGCGAGCGCGCCCGAAAACGTGAGCTGTTGGCCATCGAGGAGGCCGCGCGCCAGGCGCTCATCGACCGCCAGCAGGCGGAAAACCTGCGCTTGGCGGCGGCGGTGGCGGAGCAGACGCGCATCTTGCGCGAGGCGACCCAGCGGGCGGAGGAAAGCAGCGAAGCCAAATCGGCCTTTCTGTCCACGGCCAGCCATGAGCTGCGCGCGCCACTGCACGATATCCTGGGATATGCCCAATTACTCGCCCGCCAGATCCCCCCTCAGGCGCGGGAGAATTTGGCCGTCATCCAGGACAGCGGACATCAGCTCCTGCATCTGATCAACGATATCCTGGCCTTCAGCCGCGGCGAGGCCAGACCCATCATCCTGGCGCCCGCCCCCTTGTCGCTGCATCGGCTGGCCGCGCATCTGAGCGCGGTCTGCCGCCCACTGGCCGCGCGTGGCGACAATCGGCTCGTGACCCGGGTCGAGCTTGGCGCGACCGAGTGGGTCATGGGGGACGAGCCGCGACTGACCCAGATTCTGCGCAATCTTCTGGAGAATGCCTGCAAATTCACCCAGGCTGGGCGCATCGAGCTGGCCATCACGCACGGCGAGCCGAGGCGAGCGCCGGGCGCGGATG
>RZZN01000282.1 GCA_009929855.1 Gammaproteobacteria bacterium | reverse complement strand
CTCTTTTTCTGTCTCTTTATCAATCTTCTGTGCCTCAAACTCTGCCTTTTGCTGATTTTGCTCTTGTGTCTGCTGGTTCAACAGCTCCTGACTTTCTGCCGCAGCCTTCTGTTCTTTCATGGCGGCCTCAGCCTCTTTCCTTGCTATGTAAACCCTGGCATAGCTTATCCCCGACATGCTGTTAAGCTGCTCCACAATAAAAAGGTACTCACTATATGTTAGTGCGGGTATCCCATTCTTACCTCCGGCCATAGCTGCCATTGCTGCCTCCCTGACATCGTTCTTCAATTGATCGTTGGGCAGTGCCACAAGATGGACGCCAAGCGACACCGGTGGCGCATGGCCACCCGCCCTCAACGCCTCAACAGCAGCGTCTCCAATGATGCGTTCATAGTTGCTGTCTGTGCGACCATAGATAACTGCCTGCACCCTCAACGCTATCCCTTTTGCCATCATCTCTTTCATGGCTAAATGGCAACTGTACACACTCCTTAATGTGTTGTTGGTAGCGGCAACAGCAACCTGTGTCACATACTTACCCTGATCCCTGCCAGGCGACTGCGACACGGCGCTCAACCTGTCAATGCCTGTTATCTCCATCAATGATTGGTATGCCAGTTCCAAACTGCGAGCGGCATCCTCAATGACAGTACCAAGCCCACCCCTAAGTTCTTGTATGGGTTCACCCATGTTAGGGTTCATCTCAACGCCACTCGGACTGGCATTAAAAATCATGTGACCCTTCTGTGAGTAGAGTTTTAAGCTGTCCAACGGCTTCCACTCCTGGTCATCCTCAAAAGTCATCCCCATCAATGAATTGTATTCTATCTTTAACCCTGGGGGAGGGGCTGACGCTATACCGTTTTGAAGCCTGTAAAAGGTAAGCGCTATCTGATCCACAAGGGGAATACAATTCTCCACAATGGACTTCTCATCAATCTTGTACACATGGATGGGTAACGACACCCTCTTATCTTTATAGTCAAAGGCTGAATCATGGGCTTTACCAAACTCATATACCGTGCCTGTTCCGATAACCCATTTACAGGTGTAAATGGTTTGCTTTGTCGTCACGGTAGTCTTTTTGTCGTCACGGTCATAGACCCTGGGCTTACGTGACGACCCATCGCTCCTTTTCCTGTATGGCTCAATGATGTCAACATCCTGGCCGTCTTTGGTTTTTTTGCGGGTGTAATAAGTGCTATCATTGCTGATCCAAAACGCCACCATAACGGGTACACGGCATTTCATAAAATCATAAACACCATCAGCACCAATGCTCTTGTCGTAAAAGTTTTTGTTCCCAAATTCATTGACATAGTTGGAGGCAATCTCCCACAGGTCTTCCTCTGCTAATCCGGTCTGGTTTTGAAGTTCCGCTATGGTGATATAGTCAACATACCCTGCGTATGATATGTCGGAGAAATCATCCTCTTTGCTATCCTCAACAATAAGATTTTTTACATCAAGGTGCTTCACCCTGACCTCTTTAACGGCATAGTCAAAGTAATCCATTGTGGCGGTGACACCATATCTTGCTATATCTTTGATGACATTCCTTTTGATTTTTTTATCACCGGAAGCCTTC
>RZZN01000110.1 GCA_009929855.1 Gammaproteobacteria bacterium | reverse complement strand
TCATGGGGCCTGATCAACAACCCGGCGGTGACCATCCCGGCCTCGGTCTCGCCGTCGTAATTGCACATGGACATCCACATGGGAGGACGGCCCCGCGTGCTTCCCTGGGGCTCGGACATGGGCGCTGCGACGGTCTCCGCGACATCGGCACGCGTCAACAAGGTACAAGCGTCGATGGGTGTGGCGCCGGGAGGTCCGGCTTGGACGCCCGTGGACAGCACCGCCAGCAGGAGGCCAGCGCTCGGCAGGAGACCTCGCGCGCAGGTCGCAACAGGGTTTGTCCTCAGTACCTTCATCATGATGGAGTCGCTCCCAAGCTCATTGCTCATGGCAATCGAACCCTGCCGACCGGCTCACACTGTGGCCACCGCCAGGGGGAGTCTCGAGCAGGTCGCTCGAGACCCTTGCCTCGATTCTTGTCATCCTAGCAGGTGGCCGAGAGCGGCCATCGAGCGAATCATGAGACAAGGGTATGGTCGCGCTTTCTTGCGCTATGCTCACAAAGACCCCGATCGCGTGTCGCGACTTGGATCAGGGGCAGACGAGTCGTCAGGTCGGGTCAGGTTTGGCCAAGAGGATCCAGCGGATCCACGGCCAGGTCGAGGGCGCGGCGAAATCGAAGGGGACCCATGATGATGAAGCGATCCAGTTCGGTCCTGGTGATCGGTGCTCTGATCTCCGTGGCGGTCGCCAACGCGCACGCGGCGCTCGTGGATGTCGGCAATGGTCTGGTCAACGACACCACGCAGCAGCTGGTCTGGCTCAAGGATGCGAACCTCGCAGCGACCGAAACCTTCGGACTCGCGCGCGACACTGATCTTGGCACCGACCCTGGGGACACCAGCCCGGTGCCTGTCCAAGGCAGGATCGGGAGCGACGGCTGCATGAACTGGCCCGCCGCCATGCTCTGGATCGACGCCATGAATCGGCAGAAGTACAAAGGCTATGACGATTGGCGCCTGCCCGCGCTGACCGACACCGGCGATCCGGGGTGCGACATTGCCTCGGTCGGCACCGACTGCGGATCCAATGTCGACGTGGCCACCGGTGAGTTGGCGCATCTCTGGTACGGGTTGGGCAACATCGCCTTCTACGACACCAACGGCATCGGCCCGCAACCGGGCTATGGACTGAGCAACGCCGGGCCCTTCATCAACATGCAGCACATCTTCTGGTACGGCACCCCTTACCTGCCCTCCCCGGATGGCGCCTGGGCCTTCAATGCCTTCGATGGCACCCAGCTCAATCTCAGCAAGAGCAGTGCGGTGCTGCGCGGCTGGGCCGTGCGCTCCGGTCAAGTCGATCAGACCGCTCGCCCAGGGACCTTCGCTCTGGTCGCGATGCTCGGTCTGCTGGGTCTTGTGCTGTTCTGGTGGATGCGCAGCAGGACCTGATCCGGTTGTCAGTCCGGCAGGCGAGTTTGGACGAACCGCGCGTTCCGGTCGCCGGCAACTGTGGCGGTTGTCACGGTCTTCTCGTACCCACCCGGTCTCCTCACGCTGTCCACGGTTCTCGGCATCGGAGAGCTCGAACGCGGCCTGAGTGCCCAGTCCGTCGCGGGCAGTGATGGTGAGTCGGATTGACCACTGAGGCATCCAGATTATCCCCGTTTTCTGTGGATAACCCTGTAGGCAAATCACCCAGCCCGAGTGTGACCCCCCCATGACCAAGGTTGTACGTCAGATCGAGCAGATCCTGACCACTAGAGATTTTGTGAAGTTCTGCCAGACCTGGTACGAATGGCGCGGCCCCGCGCGCTGACGCTAAGAACCGGCCTGACAGTCTCCCCGACCGCACACTCGGCTCCTGCCGACGTGACCAGACACCAAAGCCGCTGTCGTTGCCGCTCGAACGCCAAGCCAGGATCTCGTGTGTGAAAGCTCTCGATATGAGTCAGAGCGACTCAAGGTAAGTAAGAGCATATCGAGTCGCTCTGACTCATATCGAGTCGACTCTCACCGGATCGATGATTCAACCATCCCTCCCGCACCGACTGCCGAAGTGCGACGGTGACGCCTGACCTGTCAAACCAGGCGCATGTCAGATCCACTCGGAACGACTCGGATCATGTAAAGTCGTGTCGGGTCGGTACAAGTCATGTCGAGTCGTTGTGACTCATATCACCACATTCTGACTCACATCGCTGAGACCCATGACTGGATCCTTGACGGCGGGCCGGTGCGACGGTCGGGCGGAGTGCAGGGGATTGATGTCACGGCATGGTGGAGCGAGGTGTGAACCGTTGCGACCTGACAGTGCACCCGATGAACTCACCGCCACCCGGGTGAACCGAGTCTGCCTGAACCCAGAGAGGAGGGCCCAGCGTCCCGCGGGCCAGGACGCGGGCGCGACCTGCTGCCCACACTCCACATCAACCCGAAGTATGGTAACTTGAGTCACTTCAGGGCAGGTTGAAACGTGTCGAGTCATTCGAGATCGTTTCGTTCTGACTCGACTTGAGTCACACTGACTCACTCCGAGTCATACAGGCCACATCTTCAGACAAATCATGATACTTCTACTTGGTGGCGAAAAAGGCGGCACGGGGAAGAGCACCGTCGCCGTGAATCTCGCAGTCTGGTTGGCGCAAGTCGGCGCGGACGTCGTCCTCATTGACACCGACTACCAGCGCACCGCCAGTAACTTCATCGATCGGCGAAACGCCAACAGTGATCTGCCACGGGTGCACTGCGTCGAGAAGTACGGCAACGTCTTCGACGCGGCACGTGACTTGTCCAAGCGCTATGGCGAGGTGATCATCGATGCGGGGGGACGCGATTCGGAAGAGCTGCGCACCGCGCTCGCGAGCGCGCATCTCCTGTACTGCCCATTGAAGGCGAGTCAGCCCGACATCGAAACCTCGATCCACATGAACGAGCTCGTCAAGCTCGCGCGGGCGCTGAATCCACCCTTGCAGTCACGGCTCCTGATCGCCATGGGTCCGACCAATCCTGTGATCCATGAGACCGACGATGCGCGCGAAATCCTGACCGAGCTGCCCGAGTTCGTTCTCTCGGATGTCATCATCCGTGACCGCAAGGTTTACCGGGACGCGATGCTGGAGGGCAGGGGAGTCGTCGAGATGAACAATCAGAAAGCAGCGGCAGAGATCACGGCATTGGCCCATGAGATTTATGGAGACCCGACATGAGCAAATTCTCACTGGCGACCTCACTGAAATCCGTCCCGGATGAGCCACGGGAGGTCGACCCCGCTGCCCTGCGGGAGTTTGCCGCGGGCGCCAAGGATCATCGCGCCGCCCAAGAGCCGTTCCCTTGGGAGAAGTACGATCCCCAAGAGCTCCCCAAGAACCAGGTGACTGTTCGGTTGAACGACCATGACCTGGCTATCCTGAGATATCTCGCCACTCGGGACGACATCAGTCAGCAGAAGGTGTTGAAGCGAATTGTGTTGCCGGAGCTCAAGAAGCGAGCACAGCAGATCGAGTCAGGAGAAGCGGAAGCGTAGGGCGCACCAGCATGGAGTCAAACGCTGAAGATGAGCGGTGGCTCAGCGCGGGCTCATCGCCAGGTGAGTCGCCCTGACTCAACACGCGTCACAACGATATGAAAAAGGGTCACAACGACTCGACATGCTTTCACTTTCATTGAGTCGGTGTGACTCACCTTGACTCACTTCGAGTCGTTCTGGCATGACTTGACATTGGTTTCTGCAAGGCTGGGGAGGGCAAGGCGAGCCCCAGGCATCCGGTTTTATCCACATCATCTGTGGGTAACGATGTGCGCAACCTGCCGCAGCCGTCCGCAACCTGCCGATAACTGGGTGCCGCAGTTGGACCGGGCAAGGAGTGACCGCGCCACCACGCCCGCGATGGTCTTGACGAGACCCACCTCGTCGCGCGGTGCGGCTTGGGGTCGCTCGCCGAGGAGAATGACGACAATCACAGGTGCTCACCTTCGGACGCCATTGCCAGCGGGATCCAGTGCTCCGAGGTCGATGCTCGCCAGGCGTTGCTCGAGAACTCACCGGACTGTAACGAGCGCGCCGTCGGCAGGCGCATCGGCGATGGGCTTGCGCAAGACTGAGATGAGTCTCGAGATGGATTCTCTTGGATATTCCTGTTTGCGGATAACATTGTTTATGTCAATTCACAACATCATCCTTTAAAACTTGGCCACTTGAAGTCAAGGAACCAGGATCCGGTTTCGCGTCTGCCGATCCTGTCCAGACTCAGCGCAACAGGCGCTCCTCGCCGATGCGCGCGACCTCGTCCGGGTGGCGGATGATGCGCGGATCCTCACGTGCGTATCGGGGAATCTCCTCGAGCGTCACTGAGGTCGCGCTCAGTTGGCGTCCGATGGCGTTGTTGTGGAAATCCATGGCGCGTTCATTCGGTGTATTGTCGGGGCGCAGCTCTTGGGCATCGGTGACCAGCGTGGCGAATTCTGGCCCGAAGGTGCGTGTCAGGAAAAAGCTCCAGATCACGTGACGCAGCGCGTCGGCCAGCCAGTGATCATCCGGGGCCTCGGCCTTGGCGAGGGCGCGCGCGCGGTCGGTGAGCACCAGGATCACGGGGGCTCGCAAGGGGTAGTCGGTGACGATCTCGATCTGCTCGGCCACCAGATCCATGCCCTTGGCCGCTGAGATGGCCTGGATGTCGTCCGCGTGAAAGCGCAGCTTGAATCCCTCGCCAACCGGCTTGGTATAGAGCCGCGCCGCCCATGCCTCGCCGCCGATGTCGATCCATACCCTGGCGCTCAGCTCGACCTCGCCAACGGCCTGATTCTCGAAGAACAAGCGCCTCAGCTTTTCACGCAGGATCGTCGCGACGCGGCCTGGATCACTCAATGGCAAGGCATCGATCCGCAGAACGCCATCGGACAAGCGCTCCAATGGCAGACTCGGTGATCGATCCGCGGGATCGATGGTGAGCTCCAGTCCCTGCAAGGTGATGCGACCGCGCAGACCGAGCGGCTGAGTCAATTGCACACCCACTTCGGCAATGTCCAATCGCGAGCTCAGGTGAATCCGATCATCTGGATTCAGATCGAATCGGGCATGCACCTGACCCAGCCTGAGCGCATCGAGCCAAGGCGAGACGCGCAGGCGGCTGACAGTGAGCTCCTCCAGCTCGATCCGGTGCGCACGCAGGAGCGCCGTGATGGGCGCATGCGCCTGGCTCGCCAAGCGCGGGAGCAGCCACGTGGCCGAACCCCAGAGCAGAGCCCAGACGGTGGCGATGACGATCAGGCCGAAGAGGACGCGAGCGACAGGAGAGCGCTTGGAGCTTGTCCGCATGACGCAACCTTTTGATCCTTGACTGGGGTGACTGGGATGACTGGGATGGCATGGCTGAGATGACCGGGGTGATGGCGTGATGCGTCGCATGCGCGGATGACGCCGGCGATCGATCGCGGTAGCCGTGGTCAGGATCGCATCAGACGAGGCTGCGCGTCGCACCTGGATGCGTGCGCAGCGGCTCCAGGAAGGCCAGGAGCCGTGCGACATGCGCCTCGATGTGCTCGACCGAATCGTGCCCGGCGGCGGGGATCTCGAGCAACCGGGCACGACCACCCGGCGCCGCCGCGGCGATCCGCCGGGCATCCGCGATCGGCACGATCCGATCCGCCTGACCATGCACCAAGAGCACCGGACAGTTGATCCGCTCGATGCTGCGCAGCGGGGCGATGGTGGCGAAGCGATGTCCGATGACCCATTCGACATAGCGCGTCACCAGAGGCGTGATCACCGCGGGTAGCGGATGCAGTGCGCGCGCGGTGACCTCGGCGGGATCGGCGAAGGCGGCGATGCTGATGACCGCATCGATCGCCGGGTTACGCGTGGCCTCGAACAGGGCCGCGCCGGCGCCGACCGAATGGCCCAGGACCGCCACCCGCTGGCAGCGCGCCGGATGCGCGTCCCGCAGCCAGGCGATCGCCGCACCCAGATCCTCGGCGAAACGCGGCAGCGAGGAGAAGGTATCGGAATCACTCTGGCCGTGATTGCGCGCGTCATAGAGCAGCAGGTTGAAGCCGGCCTGTCGCAGGGGAACGGCCAAGGGCAACATCAACTCGGCATTGCCGCCCCAGCCGTGCACCAGCACCAGTGTGCAGGTGGCAGCGGGCGCCGGCAGCAACCAGCCGTAGAGCTGGCGACCACGCACCGTCGGGAAACGCACCGTCTCGAAGCTCAGCCCCTGATCGGCGGGCGTGCCCGTCTCGCGGATGCGCGGTGCGCGAAAGCCCAGATGGACGCCCACGGGAATGGCGGCCACCGCCAGCAGGGCGAGCAGGGTCAGGGTCGTGGTCATGGGATCGATCATCACCGCATCGCGGCCAAACGGCCATGATAAAGTGCCCCGGCATTCGGCTGAAGTCCGCTCATCAGGCCACTGGAGTCCTCGCCATGTTGAAGATCTTCTGTTCCCCGTCACGCTACATCCAAGGCCCGGAGGCCAGCCAGGCGTTGGGTCGGGAGCTCGCGCGGATGGGCATCGCCGAGCGGCCCCTGATCATCGCCGGCGCGACGGCCTGGCAAACGCTCGCGCCCTCCTTCACCGCGAGCTTCGCCGCGGCCGCGATCCCGCTGGAACGGCTGGAATTCGCAGGCGAATGCGCCACCCCCGAGATCGACCGCTGCACGCGCACCGCCACCGAGCGGGGCAGCAGCTGCATCGTCGGCGCGGGCGGCGGCAAGGTCTTGGATACCGCCCGAGCGGTGGCCAGCGCACTGGGACTCCCGGTGGTCTGCTGTCCAACCATCGCCGCTAGCGATGCCCCCTGCAGCGCCTTGTCGGTGATCTACACGCCCGATGGCGTCTTCGAGCGCTGTCTGTTCCATCGACGCAATCCCGACCTGGTACTGGTGGATACCCGCATCATCGCGCGTGCCCCGGTGCGCTATCTGGTGGCCGGCATGGGAGATGCGCTGGCGACCTGGTTCGAGGCCGAGACCACCCAGCGCGCCTGCAAGCCCAACACGGTCGGCGGCGCTGATACGCTGGCGGCCCTCGCCATTGCACGGCTGTGCTATGACACCCTGCTGGCGGACGGCGAGGCCGCCTGTCAGGCGGTCCGCCGCGGCGCGGTGACACCGGCCCTGGAGCGCATCGTCGAGGCCAATGTCCTGCTCTCCGGTCTTGGCTTCGAGTCCGGTGGACTGGCGGTGGCGCATGCGGTGCACAATGGCCTGACCGCCTTACCCGCCACCCATGCCCATCTGCATGGCGAGAAGGTCGCATTCGGCACCTTGGTGCAGCTCGTGCTCGAAGGCCGCCCGCAAACCCAGATCGACGAGGTGCTGGGATTCTGCGCGTTGGTCGGACTGCCACTGACGCTGGCGGCGCTGGGTCTCGAGCAGCTCACCCAGGAGCAGGCGCGACTGGTCGCCGAGCGCGCCGTGGCCAGCGGCGAGACCTCGCACAATGAACCCTTCGAGCTGAGCTGGACTGCCGTGCGCGATGCCCTGCTTGCCGCCGATGCCGTCGGCCATGCGTTTCTGCAACGCGCCTCGCAAGACGTCCGCCATCCAGGGCACCGCTGACCGATCGGTACTGGATCAACACTCGATCAATACCGGATCAGCAGTCGATCGACACGGCGATCAGCAGTGGCGCGGCCGCGGCGCACCGCTCGCCCGCACCCCGCCATGCGCCAACCCATCGGATCGGGATCGGCCAGGCGCGTCCTCACACTGCCCATCACGGCGGCGGCGATCCGGATCCGCGCCATCGCGCCACGCCAGGTCTTGGCGTCTCATCGACTCGCGCGCACCCATGCCAACCC
>RZZN01000281.1 GCA_009929855.1 Gammaproteobacteria bacterium | reverse complement strand
GCCTCAGGACGCCGAGCAGGCTCGCGATCTTCGGAGTCGAGAAATATTTTAACCCATTGTTCTGCATGAATAAAGCGGTTTCCGTTCAGGCACTATTTTGGTTCATACGATCGCTGGCAGGCGGGCATCTGGGGGATGCTGACCCTGTTTGCTTTGATGCGGTCGATCTATGTCGGCGTCCTGGCGTCCCCACTGCCCGATTACCTGGCCTCTCCAGCGTATCAGAGCGAGTGGATCCTGCTGCTGATCCTGACCTCGATCCTGGTCACCCTGAGCCAGGTGGTCATCAACACTCAGCGGCTGGAGTATGACCTGCGGCGGACCCGCGAGGCACTGCAAGAGGATGTCCGCGAGCGCGAGCGCGTCGAGGTCGAGTTGCGCGCGGCCAAGGAGCGCATGGAAGCCACGATCAACGCCTTGCCCGATCTCTTGTTACGGGTGGATCGCGAGGGCCGGGCGCGGGAATGTCACACGGCGGATCCCGCTCGACTCTTCATGCCACCGGCCGCCCTACTGGGCCACAAGGTCGCGGAGGTCCTGCCCCCCGAGGCCGCGCGGGTGGTGCTCGCCGCCCTGGAGGAGGCGGAGCGCAAGGGTGATCACCAGGGCGGCAGCTTTTCCTTGTCCACCCCCGCAGGACCAACCTGGTACGAGCTGTCGATTGCCCGACTGGGGAGTCCAACCGCGGAGGATCGGGAGTTCATCATGCTGATCCGTGACATCACCGACCGCCGCCTGGCCGAGGAGCAGTTGCGCCTCAGTGAAGAACGGCACCGGCTGCTGGCCGAGAATGCCCTGGATGTCATCTGGACCCTCGAACCTGACGGCACCCTGTCCTATATCAGCCCCGCCGTCGAGAAACTGCGCGGTTTCACCCCGGCCGAGGCCTTGCGCCAGGCATCGGAGGAGGTCCTCACCCCGGCCTCCCTGGCCAACTTCCGCCGGTATTTCGAGGAGGTCCAGACCCGGGCCCGGTCCGGTCTTCCCTTGAAGCCCTTCCGCAGTGAACTGGAATATTACTGCCGGGACGGCTCGACCGTCTGGGGCGAGGTCATGGTCTACCCGCAGCAGGATGCCGACGGGATCTTCCGCCAGCTCTTGGGGGTATCACGGGACATCAGCGAGCGCAAACGTCATGAGCTCGAAATGCGCCTGGCCTGGGACCTCACGGAACAGGCCAACCGGGCGCTTCAGGCCGCCAACGAGGAGCTCCAACGTCTCGCCATCACTGACACCCTCACCGGGGTCTGGAACCGGCGTCACTTCGAGCAGGTCGTGGCGGCAGAGATCCAGCGCGCCGGACGCTATGGCGAATCCTTGTCGCTGTTATTGTTCGATATCGACCACTTCAAGGCCATCAACGACAACCATGGCCACCTGGTGGGCGACCAGGTCTTGATCGGCCTCAGCCAGCGGGTGCGCGATCACTTGCGCGGCGTCGATATCCTGGCCCGCTGGGGTGGCGAGGAGTTCGTCGTCCTGCTGCCCCATTGCGACGGAGCCCAGGCCCGATATCTGGCCGAGAAGCTGCGTGCCCTGATCGCCGCTGAACCCTTCCCCGGGGCCGGCCGGGTCACTTCCAGCTTTGGCGTG
>RZZN01000109.1 GCA_009929855.1 Gammaproteobacteria bacterium | reverse complement strand
CTTCGTCCTATCGCTTTTTTCTCGTGGTTTCGGACTCTTTCCTTTCCCGACGACATCTTTCCGACAATGACTTGAAAGGGGGGTAGAGGCTTTGTTTATATCTTAGAGAATCTGGAATAAACTTAGTCCGTCTTCCAGCTTTAGTGACGGATACCTCTTTATTTAGTTTGTTTCGGTGACTTCGATGATTTCGACTCTTTGGACGTCTCTGTTTTTCTGTATCTCGCTGAAGAGATACAGGGCGGTGATGTCTCCGAGTTCTTTCGCTTCCTTTGAGTCGGTAGAGAAAGAGATGTTCGGGTTTCCGATTTCGAAGTGGTGAATCCAAACTTCTTTTTCTCGGATTTTCGCTTTTATCTTTTTCATGGTATCCTTCTTAGTCTGACGTTTTTTTCTTCTTTTTCTTGAGAGAGATCGTGACATCGGAAACGATGTCAAGATCCTCTCCGTGTTTGCCATCCTTGACGCGCCAAAAATGTCAGAGAAGATATAAGTTCTATATATACGTAGTATATATAGAACGTTATCTCTTATTAAAAGATAAAAAGTCTTACAGACTTTTTTATCTTTTTTGAGAAAGAACTTCCATCCGGAGAACGTCGCTGGGTGCAACGTTCTCGGATGGGTAGGGGTGAAACGGTGTTACTTGGTGTTGATGACGGCGAGGATGGTGGAATAGCGTCCACGGCATTCCATCAAAACTCTGTCGCCGGGTTTGAGGGCTTGGCCGATGGCGTCATCATTGATGATGTATGCCAAGGACTTCGTTGACAACAGGGTGATACGGTCGTCGTTTCCGTCGCCCATGTTGCGCGGATAAGTCGCCTTGACGGTGACTTCGATGACGCGTGCTTCGGCGTCCAGCAGTTGTGCTTGAGTTTTGTCTGTCATTTTCTTCATCTCCTTTTTTTTTGGTGCTTCCCGCACCACTGACGATACCGGCCGACACGCGAACTGTGCGTGTTGGCGGGAACGGGACACAGCCGGGTTTTTTGAGAACGGTTCCAGTCGGGGCGAGAGGTTGGTGGGGGGGCTAGAACACAGTAGGAAAGTGAACTCGTGAACATGTTCTCAAAAAACCACGGGAACCCGCACACACCACGCGACGGTAGAGGGGGGACGCAACAACAACATGCAAGGGACGAAAGGGACTTGAAAGAAGAAAATAACGGGTGGGATTGGTTGTTGGGGTTGTGAAACAGGGAGACCCCTTCACGAGATCTCCCTGTCCACTTGATGGTGATTAGACGCGAACCGTCTTGATGCCGTGCGCTTTGGCTATGACATAGCCGTATCTTGTGCCGCCAGATACCTCCTTTGTCTCGGAATGATAGAACACCACGTCAACCGGGTATTCTCCCTCTTTGCCAAGAATGATTTGGAAGTTCCTTCTGACAAGTTTCCAAACGCCTTGTCCTTTGTCTTTCATGAAAGGGAAAAGCTCGAGGATTTGGTCATCGAACATTTCGGTGGGGTGCGTGATATACCTGATGCCTTCCTTGCGCAACTCTTGATTGTAAATACCCCACGGGAGATAATGCGCCACGATGTGATCGCTCGCGAATGAATTGGCGATCTGGTCGGTTCCTTCTGCGTTGCCGGATACAACAATGTCATACTTCAACTTGTTATCCGCGAGATACTTGCGGATGTTCGCTTCGATTGCCTTTTGCGATTTGATGTTTCTCGGTCCGATGATTGCCATCTTTTTCATCTCTGTCTTCTTCGGAGCAGGCATTTCCTTTGTTTCTTTCTTCGACGTTTCTTTCTTCGGCGCCTCTTTTTCTCCTTGCCAAACGACAATGATGTTCGGGGCGGTCATGTGCTTCTTGATGATTGGACGGACTTCTTTGTCTTCAAGCCCTCCGGCTCCGATTCCCGGAAAGTTGACAACAAAAGTCATGAATGGGCGATCCATTGCTATCCTGTTCAACTCTTTGGAAGAGGCGGCGATCAAGTCGATGTCTGCCTTTTCCCACCAGCCATACTTGACGGGGAACATGCCGAGAAACGGAGAGATTGCGTAGATGTCACTGTTCGCGATATACACCATGTGTCCGTTCTTGTCCTTTGCTGTCCGGACAATGTGTGATCCCATCAATTCTCCAAGTTCCTTCTTCGATGAGGGGAACTTGAGGCTGACCTGCTTGGCCAGCCCCCTTCCCATCACTGCGTATCCGTTGCTTGTCACCGAGAGATTTCCTGTCCAGAGACAGAAAAAATCTGGTTTTCCGTAGTAGGAAAACCAATCTTTTTTCAAGATCCTCATGCTTTGCCTCCTTCTTTTTTGTGGACATAGAAGAGCCCGTCAGCGTCGAACCCTTCCATGTCTTCTTCTGTATATTCAAGAATTTTCTTGAACACTTCGCCCTCTGGGTTGAGGACCTCGATCATCTTTTCAAGCGCAAGAGTGGAATCGTCCGTGTCGGGCCACTGGGCATTTTCGGGAGCGTACAACACTCTCCGGAATTCTCTGCCGTCTTCTGTGGTTTCCCAATTGAACACTTTGCCTTCGATGTCCAGGGCTGAGTACAGGTACTCTTGGTACTTGTATTCGAATCGGCACTCGCCTAATCCCTTGAAGTTATCCTCCATGATTGTGTGTGTGCTCATCATGCCGTTATCAACGAGGAACTTCTTGATAGTTGCAAACGTCCTGTATGTAGGATGGAATGCGAACTCTATTGTGGCAGAAACCGCTTCTGCCATACGGTAAGACACGAGGATAAGCCTGATAACATCTTGAAGTCGGTCAGACCACTTCTGGATGTCGATCGTTTCCTGTGCCAGGGTGTGGTTCATGGCGTTGGCGTAGTCCAGGAGACGTCTTCTGATGTTCATGTCGGTGATGCCGTGAACATGCATGAAGTCTTCCAGAAGCATAAGGGGTTTCATGGTGATTGTCTTGGCCACCCCGATCAACTGTTTTGACACACGTGTCGTAAACAAGTTCGAAGACGCCGACACGATTGCGTGTCTTTTGGTCTGCACGTTGAGATGAAGGCCTTGAAGATGCCTTCCTTTTTCCTCGTCTTTCTTCATTTTCCCAATATACATCAGGAATTCGGAAAGATTCGAATACTCTTTGGCGATGCCCGTGTATAGATCGCCTTCGATGTACTCTCTGATTTTGTGCTCGAATGACAATTCATAATCGTGTTGTTCATGCCCATAGAACTTTTGAAGGTCTCTCTTCAACTTCCATGGGAAGAACAATAGTATGACCTGGTCGCCGTCAAAGTCTCCTCCTTTCTTTGACCAGATAATCGGATTGACTTCTATGTATCCGTGCTTGGCATACTTGGAAGTCACCTTTCTGATATACACTTTCGTATATATCGTGTGCGTGTCGTCCATGCTCGGGCTACGCATGTCCAACGCAGGCGGGCAGAATACAGACTTGCCGTCTTCGAATGCCGTCGTTGCTTTTTCGATATCGAAGGATCTGTCGATGTTTTTCATCTTTTTGACGAAAGCATCGAACTCATCCCTAAACATATAAGCGTGGGTTTCCCCTCTTGGCACTTTGTTGTTCACAAATGCCGTTGAAGAGAAGCCCTTTACTTCTCTGGAGAAGCGTGCCACTACTGCTCCGCGTTTTCCGTGAATCTTGATGTCTGTTTTGGCTAGGATTTTCGATATGTCTTCGTCGAGCTTTTTGGCATTCAAGACATACTCAGAAACAGTGTTGGCGCCCATAATGCGAGCCCTACCATGTCCTTCAAGGCCCATGCTATAAGAGGCGAGTTCTTCTTTTCCGTCTCCGGAAAGATACTCGACCAAGTCGTGGTTCTTGTAACTTGAATCGACGTCCCTTACGAAATAGCTCGCCATGAGCCCCACGAAATGCTTTCCTAACGAGACGGCTTTCCCGTCTCTTTCGACGAAGAGTTCTTGTGTGCCAAGGAGCTCTTCCTCTTTGAGTGGGTTTGCACAGAAGTTGCGATACTCCTGTTCAACTCTTCCCTCAAGCGCTTTCTTGCCATTGTAAAGGCCTTCATAAATGACGCCAAGGTTGAGCCTTGTAGCAAAGTTCAACGGCGACGTCATGTTGACGTGAATCTTTTCACCATTGTGGACGAAGTAAACGTCATCGTCCATGACTCTGGATACGCCCTTGTCGTATCCTTGGAAGGCGATCTTTATGCCTTCCCATAGACCGAGCTTGTCAGCGTAATGCTTGCTCAGCAATCTTTGTCCGTCAAATGTCGACAGACCTGTAATGTCTTCGTAATCGAGAAGAGCGAACCACATGTTATAACTAGGCGGCGTCACTCTCGGGATATACGAGACGGTGAGCGGAGCGTCAGGCTCCCCTTCTACCTTGAACGCGTGTCCGATAATGTGTGCCGAACCTGCGTTCCTGAATGACTGCCAATTGTATCCGTAGAACGGATTCATTTCAATGATTGAAGTCTTGGCGTCATCCAAATAAGCGACAGCATATTTGCCATCGCTGTTCTGGAATCCTGGATCAACCCAAACAAGGTTTGAGTTGTTGAGTTCGAATCCTTTGTAGGATTCGTATCCTCTCTTACCAAACCTTTTAAGTATATCTCCGCCTGAAGTATTTTCGGACGTGACATACTCTTTAAAATACAGCTTGTGGAGCTCCTCCAATAACTCGAACGGAGTTATGGATTCTTCTTTGCTTCTCACCAAGGTGAAAGGTGCGAAATAATACTCTCGCTTTTTTGCCTTTTCCTTGGCTTCGTCGGCGACAACGCCTCTTTCGTATTTGTCGAGTTTTTCGAATGCACGCCCGTAAATATCGGATGCAATCTCGTCTCTCAACAAAAAGAGTTGATCCTTTGTCGCCTTCACTTTTCTCTTTGAGAAGAACAGTGAATTCAACTTCGTTTGAAGACCCCTTCTGAGAGTCTCCGCGTTTTCTTGGCTTATCTTGTAAGCCTTTGTCAACTTTAATGTCGGTTCTAAGGTCGACCTCACCAACGCAGACAAAGCGTTGGTTGACTTGCCCCTAATAAAATCTTCATAGATTTTGTTTTGGGTAAAGACGTTGGTGCCAAGAGAATAGACACTCTTCGTCATTTTTGGAACATAGACTTTGAAAGTCGAGTTCCCTCTCTGCCCCCTCATGGAGACTTTGACGCAATAAAGGTGATTTCCGAACTTATTCGTGAACTCACCCGCAAATGAGGCTTCGATGCCCGACTTGCTATTGGTCGTGTTCATCAAAGCCTTGAACATAGTCTTCTGATTTTTCGAAGACTCCAAAAACTTGCTGTTCCCGCTGGCGTAAACAGATTCCTCTGCGCCGGAAACAGCTTTTAAATCTTCATAGTAATGCCGTTGCATCACTATGTTTTCTACTAGTTCTTCATTTGCATCTCTGATATTTTCTGAGATGAGCCTGAAGAAACGCAGCAACTCGATGTATTTATCTCTATCGAAGTCTTCACGATAAAGAGAAATAACATCCTCTTTCATTTTTAGCACCTTGAAGATGCCCATGTTGAAGAGCGGTTTGTGTCTTCTCTTCTCGTCGAATGTGACGAAGAACCTAGAAGACTCAAGAAAATAAGGAACGCCGAGTTCCTTCATGATGCCAACGGCCTCTGAGATTTCCTCAAGAGTATCCGTCTTCATCTTTTCAATCAGCGGAAGAGCCGATTGAACGGGCCCAACAAATTCTTGGACCGTGATACTATCAACAGGAACGTCCTTTAGGTAGAACCTGCTGAGGATGGATTGTCTGGTGTCCATCCAAACACCCCCTTTCATATTTTCTAAAATGAGTCGCTTCGACTCCCAAAATACACCGTCTTGTTGGGCTAGGACAAGGCGCGGGTAACCACCTCCTTGATGCCTTCGATTGTTCCGTCATGTGGCAAAACAACAGACAAAAACAAACCTTCATAGTTGAAGGTATCGAAGATGATTTCGTCCCTGTAAAGAACGAACTTGTGGTAGAGGACGCCCCTCCACTCTTCGCTCTTCGTCTGGCAGTAAACAACGCCAGACTTCTTTCTGACACTTTCGGTGTCCAACAACAAATCTTTGAGCGCCTGTCGCACAATGGCGAACAGGATGTCAACAAATTCTCCCATGTTATCCTCCTTAAAGGATTTGTTTAACGTCACGCTGGACGAGAGAGCGAGAGAAAGCTCTCAATTTCTCCGGGCCGAAGCCCTTCAAAAATACACGATCATGTTGGGCTCATATATAACGTTTAACATAGGGGGTGGTTTTAAAATTGGCCCCCGCCCTTTCCACGCCTATATATACTAGCGTATATTGGCCCCCCCCTCCCTCTCTCAATGTAGAAAAAGTAAAAAAAAGATACAAACACCTCTTTATTCCCCCTCCCATACATGTTATAATGTGTTCAAGAGGTGAGGACATGTACATGGAAAAAAGGATCATCATCTGCAAGAGGAACACGAACGTGTGTCTTTTGATCGACCACGTCACCAAGGTGAACGGAGAGATCGAGATCAAGAGTACGGAAGAGGTCGCACCGAGTGACGCGACACCGATGTGGGGCGCTGAACACGCCACAAAAGCACTCGGAATGCTACCGGGCAAAGAAGCGTATGCCATCTATGAAGCGACCGTGAGGGTGACACTCAATGATATCGGATAAGGTGCTGAAGACGGGTGAGACCGTCCTTTACAAGGGCCGCGAGTACACGGTCACGGGAATCGGATACGGCCGCCTCTTGGAGGGGCAAGTGCGGATAGAAGATGCGGAGGGCGCCATCATTGTGCCCATCACGGAATGCGCCGGAAAAGAAGGAGAAGAATCATGAAAAGGCTACTGGGAATTCTGTTCATTGTATTGCTAGTTGTGTTGCTGTCTTCCTGTGAAGAGGATGAGGTGGACACGCAGAAGATTGTTTTGGAGTTCTCCACGTTTCTGAAGACACAGATGGTTGTGGAGAGCGAGGATACCGAGTATCAAGGCACCGAAGGACTTTATCAGTACGGGTCCGCGGACTTCGTGTTCGGAGAAGAGGATGACGGCATCTATCTTATGCTTTTCGACGGAGCCGACACGTTCACCATGCAATTCGCTCTTGACGAGGGCAAACCGTTCGAGATACATGTGGTATGGTTCGATCTCATGTATGCGAATGCGGAAAAAGAGGAGTACCTGTATGCCGAGTTCTATCCGGACGATACGGAGACTGCCATCATCAGGAAAAGATTTGTCACGTTTCTCCAGGAGCTGGACGCCCTTGACGCAAAAGACATGCGCTATCTGATCACGGAAATCGGTTATAACTTCTTCAAGGACGAATAAAGATGGAAAGAGACGAGGCGCTACTCAGGAAGGTCATGTATGCGACCGAAAGCGAAACGTTGTCCGGCGTAAAAGATCAGTCGTTTGAGATTGTCAAAAGAAGGCTCAAGGCATATAGAGAGCTGATAGAGGCACTCGATCTGCGTATCGTGACGGAAAAGCTTTATCATCACAACGAGTATCTCGGGAAATATGAGGCGCTTTGTGCTGGGTATGTGCGCATTACGACCAACGGGGCTGTCCTTGATGCCTTCAGAAGAATGGCAGAAGAGGCGGATCAGCAACCCGATAAAAGAGTATGCCATCTATGAGACGCGATAGCAAGATACGTAAAGCGGCAAAAGAACGCGGGATCTCAATGTTATATGTCGAGACGGCGTTTCCGGTGAATGCCCACGGGTATTCGAGGCCGCACTGGAGATATCGCCTGGCCAAGGGCGACGCGTCATATGACCTCGAGATCAAGGGGACGGGTTCTCCTGCCATCTTCTTTTACTCGGGTGACAGGATAATCGATTCATGTCTGTCTCAAAGGGGCGCGAT
>RZZN01000280.1 GCA_009929855.1 Gammaproteobacteria bacterium | reverse complement strand
AATTTGATCTTTGAGAAGATGGGCATTAACATTCGTGAGCAGTTGCCCATTGAAATATCACAGCTAAAGAAAGGGGAGGTTGAATGAAAAAGCGGGAATTTACAGAACTCATAGTTGGATCGATAACTAAGGACATCAACCCTTTGGTGGTAGAGAAGTATATCTCTATGGCCTACAACATGTACGTGCAGAACCATTGGCAGAACAAGCGGGTTCGGAGCATTGATATGTTTATGAAGACATTTAAAAACCAAGCCATTTCCGATGCCAACACCAAACCTTACACAACGCTTCCCGCATCAATTATTGACATTCCAAGGCCAGGCAGTGGGGTAATGAGCATTGAAACCATAGGAGAGGTAGATGTGACCTTTGTTCCTGTAACATTATCACAACACAGGGTGTTGCAGCCATTGGAATCATACATGGTTTCCGGCCCAATTCCCTACTTTGTTGCTGACAACAAGATATGGTACATGCACAAGGTTGGCGACCTTGAACAGGTAAACTTAAGATTGGTACTGAAGTACGAAGCCTTTGACCCTGCGGATGAGATACAATTTCCTCCGCACAGTGAAATGGCTATCAGAGATATTGTATGGCAGTTTTTGAACCAGATACCGCCCGAAGAAAAGGTAATAGATAATAATGAAAGGACAAGATAATGGACAGCCCCGCCCTGACAAAGATAGACAACGTGGTCTTTTCTTTCATCAATGAGAGAAACGAGGACATTGATAACTTCATGCGTTACAAGCAGATCATCATTGAACTGCTTACCCAGGATTTAGGTGTTTCGCACAATGAGGGGGTGAAGGTTTTTTACGGACAGGTGGATGAGGTCAATAACCTTCATTTACCTGCTGACTGTATCAATTACACACGCATTGGCATTGTGGTTAACGGACAAGTCTATACCTTGACCCAGAACGACAAAATGCTCATCCCGGAAGGAAAGGTGTGTGGTGTTGAGGAGGTCAATTCAGCCTTGCTAAAGAGGCTTAGGCTGCCGATGTCGCTAAACTATGCAAAGGGTGGCGGGTATAATGTTGGGCAGTACAGGGTTGACCTGAAAGAGCGGGTTATCCGTTTTCGTGGCAACCTCAAAGGAGAGGTTATTGTGGTGGAGTATCGCAGCACAGGGTTGTCTCTTGAGCGGGAGACATTCATTCCAATCATGCTTGTTCCGGTACTCAAAGAGGGGTTGGAATATACCTTGATGAAAAGAAACCCTGACATGCCGGAGAACAAAGTTTACAGGTACAAGAGCCAGTACACGGAAGCCAAGCGGAAGTACATAAAACAGAAGAATCGCTTTAATATTTACGATGTTATGGATGTGTTGAACAGAGGTAAAACCCAATCGGTACGATGATAGAAGACATCAGATATTTGCAATATATGGATCAGGATACAGACCTGAAACTACTTCCACCCGAAGCGGTGTTGAGGCGTAAGAACATGCGCACCAACAACTACGAGGGTAAGAGGGGTGTCAATATCCCTGTGTCTGGTACAGACCTGTTGCAGGCGTTCCCTGACCATAAGATTTTGGGATGGTGTCCTGATGTGGAGCGGAAGGCTATTATTGTGTTTTTGGAG
>RZZN01000045.1 GCA_009929855.1 Gammaproteobacteria bacterium | reverse complement strand
CCGCCAGACCCTGCGTCCGGGTGAATTCATCGAGATCTTCGTCGACACCCCGATCGCGATCTGCGAGCAGCGCGACCCCAAGGGGCTCTACAAGAAGGCACGTGCCGGCGAGCTGAAGGGCTTCACCGGGATCGACGACCCCTACGAGCCCCCGCTCGATCCGGAGCTGGTCCTGCCCGGCGCTGAGGACACCCCGGATCGGCTCGCCGAGCGGGTCATCGAGTATCTGATCCTGCGCGAGATCATCCCCGTCTCGCGCTGACCCACTGCCGGGCGGCGCTGCCGCCCGGACACGCCCTCAGGGTTGGGACATCAACGCGACGATGCGCGCCTGCTCGGCCTCGGTGAGCTCAGGGTGCATGGGCAGACTCATGATCTGTCGGGCGATCCGCCGTGCCACCGGGGTGCAGTCCGGACAGCAGAGATGACGGTAGGCCGGCTGCTCGTTGAGCGGAATCGGATAGTGTACGGCGGTGGGGATACCCGCGCTCTGGAGCCTGGCCTGGAGCCCATCACGATCCTCCGCGAGGATGCTGTACTGGGCAAAGACGCTGGTGCGGTCATCCTTTGGCCAAGGCAACGGCGTGACCGCGGATCCGCGCGCAAGCGCAGCGATCTTGTCTTGATGCTCTGCCATCCCTGTCGATCCCTGAGTGTCCTTAGCCAATAAGGCGTGGTAGCGCCGCGCGACGGCCTGGCGTTGGGCGATGTCTTGTGCGAACCGATCGAGTTTGGCCAACACGACGGCGCATTGGAGTCCATCCATGCGACCACCGACACCGATGCGGCTGTGCACATAGCGCGCGCTCTGGCCGTGGACGCGGATCTCCCGGCAGGCTTGGGCCAGGGCGTCGTCGCTGGTGAAGATGGCGCCGCCATCGCCGTAACAGCCGAGCGGCTTGCTCGGGAAGAAGCTGGTGCAGCCGAACCGGCTGAGATTGCCACTCTGGCGGCCTTTGTAGGTGGCGCCAAAGCTCTGGGCGGCATCCTCGATGACCGGGATGTCGCCATGACGCGCGGCGATGGCATTGATCTCGTCCATGTCAGCGGGCTGGCCATAGAGACTGACTGGGATGATCGCCTTGGTCTTGGCGGTGATCTTGGCCTCGATGAGTGATGCGTCGATGTTGCAGGTGTCGGGCGCGATGTCGACGAAGACCGGCGTGGCGCCCACCAGCACGATGACCTCGACGGTGGCGACGAAGGTGAAGGGTGTGGTGATGACCTCATCCCCAGGGCCGATGCCGAGTGCCATCAGACTGATCAAGAGGGCCTCGGTGCCGCTGGCGACCGTGATGCAGTGCTGGGCGCCGGTGTCGCTGGCGAGGCGCTGTTCGAGTGCGCTGACCTCTGGTCCGAGGATGTATTGACCATGGTGAAGGATGCGATGGAGGTTTTGCTCCAAGGGTCCCCGGATACGGTCTTGCTGAGTGGCGAGGTCGACGAACTGTAGCGCGCGCGCCGGCATCTCCATGACCAGGACATCGCTGGGGCTGATCGTCTGGACCGGGTCCTGCTGGAGCAGCCTCGGATTGCGAGTCAACAGCCTGATCTGGCCCGGCTGGAAGCGCGCCAGTGCATGCAGCAGCTGTGCCGCGAGCGGATCCGGAGAAGCGAAGACATCGCACTCCGCGGCCAATGCGGCCAGCCACTGCTTGTCGCGCGCGAAGGCCGCGAGTCTCTGGCGCGCCAGCTCTACCAGCTCACCCTCATCCTGAGCCTTGTCGGAGTCCGGGTCGCTGTGGCGCAGCGCGGCTCGCATGACCTGGTCCAGGGTCTGGACCGCGCCGGCGTAGAGCCAGACGCGCCCACCCGCGGCCATGCATTTGGCCACGGCCAGCTTGGCCGGTTCATGATGCGGCGCGCGTTCGGCGCAGATGTCGACGACGATGTCGACGTCCAGCAACAGGTCCATGATGGATATCCTCCCGGGCTGACCGGTGGTGTGCGTGATGTGTGATGGCCTGGATCGAATCGGTGACTGCGCCGATGATCGGTGGCCGCGCCCCGCATGAGCGGCGCGCGCCGACTCATGGCCGGGTCGAGTCTTGAGCGCGCGTGGGCCGAGCTAGAGGCGTCCGTCGACCATCGCCAGCGGCAGGACCGATTTGACGTCATAGAGGATCGAGCGCGGCTTGGCCAGCGCGCGGATCGCCGCGGCGCCCAGCGTGATGAATTCCTGATGAGCGACGGCGAGGATGATGGCCTCGTAGGTTGCGGGCGCGGGCAGGGTGGCGAGACACTCGATGCCGTATTCCTGCCGGGCCTCGGCGCGATCGACCCAGGGGTCATAACAGTCCACCGCGATATTGTACTCGCGCAGCGCGGCGATGATGTCGACGACGCGCGTGTTGCGCAGGTCCGGGCAGTTCTCCTTGAAGGTGAGACCCAGCACCAGGATGCGGCTGTTGCAGACACCGATGCCGTTTTGCAGCATCTGTTTGACGACGGTCTCGGCGACATGGGCGCCCATGCGGTCGTTGATGCGCCGTCCAGCGAGGATGACCTCGGGGTGATAACCGATGGCCACGGCCTTGTGGGTGAGATAATAGGGGTCGACACCGATGCAGTGTCCACCGACCAGCCCCGGACGAAAGGGCAGGAAATTCCATTTGCTGCCGGCTGCCTCCAGGACCTCCAACGTATCGATGCCGAGCCTGGCGAAGATGAGCGACAACTCGTTCATGAGCGCGATGTTGAGGTCGCGCTGGGTGTTCTCGATGACCTTGGCGGCCTCGGCGACGCGAATGCTGCTGGCTCGATGGGTCCCGGCGCTGATGATCTCCTGATAGAGCGCATCGACGATGGCGGCGACCGCGGGGGTGGAGCCGCTGGTGACCTTCTTGATCGTGGTGAGACGATGCTCGCGATCGCCGGGATTGATGCGCTCCGGGCTGTAGCCGCAGTAGAAGCCGGCGCGCGCGCTCGGGTCATCGCCGTCGGGCGCCCAGTGGAGATCTTGGGGGCCGCCGCGATAACTCAGCCCAGAGTGTTGCTCGAGGACGGGGACACAGTCCTCCTCGGTGCAGCCGGGGTAGACGGTGGATTCATAGATCACCAGGTCGCCGGGCTTGAGGACCTTGCCAACGGTCGCTGAGGCCTTGATGAGTGGAGTGAGATCGGGACGCTTGAAATCGTCCACCGGGGTTGGCACGGTGACGATGAAGATTCGACACTGACGCAGGCTCTCCAGATCATCCGTGCAGCTGAGATGACAGGCGGCGGCGAGCTCCTCGGGGGTCGTCTCACGGGTGCGGTCGTGACCGGCTCGCAGCTCGGCGATGCGCTCCGGATCGATGTCGAAGCCGATGACTGGACGCTGTTTGCCGAATTCGACGGCGAGCGGCAGGCCGACATAGCCGAGACCGATGATCGCGAGCGGGGTGTCGGACGTGCTGAGGTGAGCGAGACGATGGTCCATGGGGTTTCAGGTGCGCTTGATGGTGATTCCGATGAGCCCTGGCGAGCCGCTGGCGGTATGCAGAACGCTCTCTGGTCGAGTCCCGGGGTGAGGGGCATCGGTGGATGCGATTCACGAGTGGGTGCGAGTGGATGAGTGAAATCTGAACACGGCTGATCAGCGCTGGTCAAGCCAGGCTCCCCCGCTGGCTCACCAGCGCTGAGCGTCCGGCGAGCCGCTCGTGATGACCCGGTGGGTGGCTGAGTGGCCTGGCCGTTCGGGGCGTGCTCGGCTTGCCCGTCCGAGCCAGTGGATCGGCGATTGAATCAGTGAAACGAGGAGATTGACGCGACGATCGAAGCGGCGTATAGTCGCCGTTCTTCGTTTTCGGGCTAGAGTCTGAACTCGGGGTATAGCGCAGCCTGGTAGCGCGCCTGCTTTGGGAGCAGGATGTCGGGGGTTCGAATCCCTCTACCCCGACCATGTCCCGGGCAGGTCAAGGAACGGATCTCAGGTTCCGGCTCCACGGCCATGGATTTGGTGCGACTGATGTCGCCAGCTCTGTCCGCGGGACGAGTGCTTCGATCAAGAGCGCTCGTAGCTCAGTTGGATAGAGCAACGGCCTTCTAAGCCGTGGGTCGCAGGTTCGAGTCCTGCCGGGCGCGCCAGTCAAGGATCATCAATGCCGACAGGATGTCTCGACTGGCATGACGAATGTCTTATGGTGGACGTAGCTCAGCTGGCAGAGCGCAGGATTGTGGATCCTGTGGTCGTGGGTTCGAACCCCATCGTCCACCCCATCACAGACGTTGATCGACTCCCCGGAGTTGCGCGAGACGCACTCAGGAGTCTTCATCGATTGGGCTGTTAGCTCAGCTGGTAGAGCAGTGGACTCTTAATCCATAGGTCGTAGGTTCGAATCCTACACAGCCCACCATTCTTCGAACAACCAACCCTTCTCGGTTGGTTTTTTTTCGCCCAGTGGATTCACTGAAAGGCTGGCATCGAGATCGACTCAGGCGCCACCGACCGATTCGCTGATCTCCTGGAACCGCATCCCCTCCGCGCTCAGACGCTCGCGCAGCGCGGACATCGCCTCATCGAGTCGCTCGCGGCCACGGAAACCCAAGCGGATGTGCGGGTCATCCCCCATGTGGGGCAGACTGAAGAGCTTCAGTTCGGGGAAGCGCGCGCCGAGATCCTTCATCAATGGGATGAGCCGGCTCTCCGGCACGCCTAGCACCGCGACGGCGCGCTCCTCGCTCGCGTGGGCGGTGCCATAGAATCGATCGAGCACCCATTCGGCCATCGGCCAGGCCATGCTTGGAAAACCCGGGAGGAACCAGTGACCACGCAGCGCAAACCCTGGGATCTGATTGATCGGATTGGGGATCAGGTCGCATCCGGCGGGCAGCTCGGCCATCAGGATGCGATTGGGATAAGCCGCGGCGCCGAACTTGGCCTCGAGTAATGCGACGGCTTGCGGATGCGCGAGCAGCGCCAGATCGGCCGCCGCCGCGGCACAGGCGCGGGTGTGATCATCGGGTGTCGCCCCAATGCCGCCGCACACGAAGACCGGGTCTGGGCGACTCATCGAGAAGCGCAGGTGCGCGGTCAGCACCTCGGGATCGTCCGGTAGCAGCCAGTACCAGGCCAGCTCATGGCCACGCTGGCCGATCATGCGTTTGAAGGTTTCTAGATGGGCATCGACCCGCGTCCCCTTGAGGACCTCGTCGCCGATGACGATCAATCCAAAGGCGATCGGGTCTTGTGCTGATCCAGGCATGGCGTGCTTCCAGTCGGGAGAGTTGAGATTTGAATCCTGATCCGATGATGAGTCGTCGGGGGGCGGGCAGGAGGCGCCATGTCGATGACCTGACCATCCTGTCCGATGGACCGATCGCGAGATCCATCGCGCGACCAGGATAGAATCGAGCGCGGCGACCGCTCGACCGGCTCGCGTCGATCGTTCTGGGCTCCGAGCGGCATGGAGGATGGGGCCGCTCGCTGAATCCAGGGTCGTTCTGACACGAAAAGCCGAGGGGCTGGCGCGCCATGACTGAAGATAAGGGCAAGCGGGCGAGCGCTGCAAGTCGGCTCGAATGGGTCGAGCCCGCTCGGCGATCCTGATTGAGCGCTGGGACGATTCATGCACCTAGGGGGCGACGATCATGACCACAGACGACCTTCGATTGGCTGCACATGGCGATGCCGAGGCCCTGCAGCGGCTGGCGCGGGCCCTCAAGGACGAGGATCGTGCTGCGCTGGCCGAGGCGGCCCGAGCGCTCGAGCCCGCCGAGACCGCGCGGCTGATTCTGCGGCTGCGCCCGCGTCACGCGCGCGCGCTCCTGACCTTGCTGGAGGATACCCCCAGCCTGGCCGTGCTCAACGAGCTCGATCCCTGGGTGTCCGATATCCTGCTCGATGAGCAGCAGCAGCGCCGGATCGCCAAGATCGTCGCCAAGCTCCCGATCGAGGAGGCGGCCGATGTCCTGGCCGAGGCGCCTCGTGATCTGGTGGAGGTCACGCTGGCGAGCCTGGGCCATCCGCCGGAGCTGGTGCGCGCGCTCGACCATCGCACCGACACGGTCGGCGCCATCATGCAGCGTCGTCTGGTCGCCATCCCGCTCGATTGGACCATCACGCGCGTCATCGACGAGATCCGCGAGAAGTCCGACCAGATCGACCGGCTCTATGCCGTCTATGTGATCGACGCCGAGCAGCATCTGCTCGGCTATCTGAAGGTCCGCGATCTGCTGCTGATCGCGCCCGAGACGCGGGTCGGCGAGGTCATGCACCGCGACACCATCATGGTGTCGGCGAGCACCGATCGCGCCGAGGTCGCGCGCATTGCCGAGGAGGCCAATCTCCCGGTGCTGCCGGTCGTCGATGCCGATGGTCGCTTGGTCGGACGGGTGACGACCGAGGAGCTGCGCGCCATCGACCGCGCCGAGGCCGAGGAGGATCTCAAGCTGCTCTCGGGTCTGGCCCGCGAATCCACCGCCGCCGACGGTCCCTTGCAGATCGTTCCGCGTCGCCTGCCTTGGCTGGCTGCCGGACTCGTGGGCTCGGGGACCGCGGCCTTCGTGGTCGGCGCCTACGAGGCCGCGCTGACCGAGGCGGCCATCCTGGCCAGTCTCATCCCGATCGTCATGTCGCTCGCCGGCAATGTCGGCATCCAGTCCTCGACCGTCACCGTACAGGCCCAGGCCTCGGGTGGATTCTGGATCGGTGATCTGGGTGGTCGCATCCTGCGCGAGATCGGCGGCGCGCTGCTCAATGGCCTGATCGTGGGCGCCATCGTGGCACTGGCAATCCTCGCGCTGAGCCAATGGATCGGCATCGACCGCCCGGCCGCACTGGGTCTGACCGCGGCACTCACCTTGATGGCGGTGACGCTCCAGGCGGCGATCATCGGCGCCTTGGTCCCGGTCGCGCTCGATCGGATGGGCTTCGACCCGGCCGTCGCCACCGGGGTCTTCATCACCACCTCCAACGATGTGATGGGTGTGTTCATCTTCTTCCTGATCGCGACCAGCATCTATCTCTGATCCGACGTCTACCGGCGCGCGATCCGGGCGCGCGTCCATGGACGTGGCCCGGGTGGCGGCCTTCGCGCCGTGTCCAAGCCCCAGTTGCACAAGTACGCAAGTCCTTGGCTTGACGCCCCCCAGCGAGCTGGCTAATCTCACGCTGAGTTGGTGGTGTCCGGCAACGCGCGTTTTTGCCATCGGGGCGTCCCGGCACGGCCTTCGCATCCCCACTCGGCCGTTGGCGACCAGCTTCGCGCCAAGTCCGGGCGATCCGTCCGGACGCGCACCATCATGACACCGAGACTCAGCGTGTATCCCAAGTATTTCGGGCTCACAGAGCCCAGTTTCTCCATCGCGCCGGATCCTCACTTTCTGTATCTCAGCGCGCAGCACAAGGAAGCGCTGGCGCACTTGCTCTATGGCGCGGGCGAGAGCGGGGGATTCGTTTTGCTCACCGGCGAGGTGGGGACCGGTAAGACCACGGTCTGCCGTGCCTTCCTGGAGCAGCTCCCCGCGGGGGTCGAGGTGGCCTTGATCCTCAATCCAGCGCTGACCGCCACCGAGCTGCTCCTGACCATCTGCGATGAGCTGCACATCGCGGTCCCACCCGGGGAGATCTCCCAGAAGGTCTTGCTCGACCGGCTCAATGACCATCTGCTGGAGGCGCACGGTCAGGGCCGCCGCCCGGTGCTGATCATCGATGAGGCGCAGAATCTGCGCCCGCGCGTGCTCGAGCAGGTGCGCCTGCTCACCAATCTCGAGACCACCAAGCACAAGCTGCTGCAGATCTTTCTGATCGGCCAGCCCGAGCTGCGCGACATGCTCGCGCGCGATAACATGCGCCAAATCAATCAGCGCATCACGGCACGCGTTCATCTGCGTCCATTCACACTCGCCGA
Source organism: Gammaproteobacteria bacterium (assembly GCA_009929855.1). Classification (GTDB taxonomy): domain Bacteria; phylum Pseudomonadota; class Gammaproteobacteria; order Chromatiales; family Chromatiaceae; genus Thiocapsa. Next base: position 23,078 of record RZZN01000045.1, on the reverse strand, counting down.
GACTGGTCGCTACATCGAGCACCGAGTCGCGGTCGCGGGGGTCGATCGTCCGCTCTTCTCCGCGACGGCGATTCGCCAGATCCATCTCAGCTCGGGTGGGGTTCCGCGGCTGATCAACATCCTCTGCGATCGTGCCCTGCTCGGCGCCTGCGTTTCACGCGTCTCGCAGGTCACGCCCGCCATCGTCAAGCGCGCGGCACGCGAGGTCGAGGGCGAAAACCAACCGGTCGCCGCTGGTTCGCTGTCGAGGTTACTGCTGGTGGCAGCGCTCGCCTTTCTCCTGGCCTTGCTCGGCGGCTGGCTTGGCTACCAATGGCTCTCGCCACACAGGTCACAGCCTTTGGCCAGTCTGTTGCAACAGGGGCTGTCCTGGCCGCAGCTCTCACAGCCCTTGGCCGGTCTGTTTCAAGAGCGGTTGTCCTGGCCTTGGGCCGGCATGCCGCCGGTGTCGGATCCTCGACTGTCCCCGGCGCTTCAGGAGCCGACGCGGGAGCCGCCACGGGATACGACGCAAGAGCCGGCGCCACGCGTGCCCGAGCCGACATCAGCGACACCAGACGGCGACCTGGAAGCGCAGTCCATGTCAGCGCCACCGGAGCCCTTGACGTCCGCCACGCCGGTGGCGCCCGAAGAGACAGCCACGCCGGTGCCGTCCGAGGAGAGCGGCGCGGCCGATGTGCGCCCGGAGGCTCCATCCGCCGAGCGTTCCACGCAGCCTGGCGCGCAGTCGCCACGCCCGCGCACCACCGCCGTTGAGTCCGCGGAGTCAGTGGAACCAGTAGAGCGAGTAGAGCCAGTGGAGCCACTGGAACCAGCCGATGAAGCCTCGGTGACCGTGCCAGCGGGTGCACCGATCGATCCTGCGCCAGGGCGGCCGAGCGATCCAGCCGCGTCCACCGCCGCGCTGCCGCGGATCGCCATGAGCAGCCTCGAGCCAGCGGCCATCCAGGGCACGCTCGCGCGCATCGCGATGACCGAGACCACGGCCTTGGGACTGTTGCTGCGCCATTGGGGCCATGCGTCCGCGGACCGACCTGAGACGGATCTCTGCGCCTGGATCGAAACCCTGTCAGAGCCCTTGGCGTGCGCGCGTGCGCTCGGGACGCTCGAGGATCTGCGCCTCATCAATCGACCGGTACTCCTGCGGGTCAAGGGGGTGGATGAGACGCCGCGATTCGTCCTCGTGAGCGCCTTGGATGCCGCGTTCGCCACACTCGACCAGCCCAACGGACGCGAGTTGATGCCGCTCGCCGGGCTGGAATCGATCTGGAGTGGTGATTATCTGCTGGTCTGGCAGATCGTCCCGACCAAGACCGGGATCGTCGGTCCGACTGAATCGGGCGAAGCGGTGAGCTGGCTGCGTGGGCTCATGGCGCGGGTGCCGGGTGCGAATCTGCAAGACCTCGAATCGCGCTATTACGACACGCGCCTGACGCGGGTAGTGCGTGCATTCCAGGCCTCGCGTGGATTGCACACGGATGGAATCGTCGGACCGCTCACCCTGGTCCAGTTGCAAGATGCGGCGGATCTGCCCGGGATCCCCCGTCTCGCATCTCGCGCCCCAGCGCAAGAGGCGTCGGCACCGCGAGAGCAGCCATGAGCTATATCCTGGAGGCGTTGAAGAAGTCGCAGCAACAGCGCGCGCTCGGCCAGGTTCCGACCCTGGATCAAGACGTCATGTTCGATGATGACCGGGTGCCTGCGCGCGATGGACAGCGGGGTTGGCTGGCGGTTGGACTCGCGGGTCTCGCGCTGATGATCGCACTCTATGCCGCGCTGCGGACTCCGGCTCAGAGCCTGGCGCCGGTTCCGGAACCCGCGCCCGAGGTCGCGGTGCCGAGCGTGGCGACTGATCCACTCGCGGTCCTGCCTCCCGCCGCGCCCGCCATCCCGCTGCCAGAGGAGCCAATGGTCGATGCTGGGCGCGCGGTTGATGCGTCCGCGATCCTGCCGGACCGGTCGCCAGCCGACGTCGGTCCAGAGCCGGTCTCCACGCCAGCGCCAAGCATGGCGCCGTCCCCCGTCAACTCTCGCGTCACGTCCGCCGCGGCGCCGGACCAAGACGACGTCCTGCTCGATCCCCAACTGGAGCTTCAGCTGCAGCGTCAACTCGAGGCCGATCAAGCCCTGCTCGAGGAGCCGGCGCCCGCGCCGCGGCGCCCGCCGCAACGCGCGGCCGTGCCAGCCGACCTGGTCGATGACATCGAGGCCTTCAAGCAGCAGATCCGGCGCGAGCAGGGGATCCCACCACCGCCCTCGCGGCGCCAGTCGGTGGATATCACGGGTGATCCGACCAGTCTGCGGCTCACCCCAATGCAGCAAGCACAGCTGCCGGCCTATTTCATGACCGTGCACGTCTACAACAGCGACCCCAGCAAGCGCTTTGTCAATATCAATGGTCTGCGCTATCTCGAAGGGGAGGAGACCCGCGATGGGATTCGGATCGAGCGGATCATCCCGGAGGGTGCCGTGCTGAGCTATCTTGGCAATCCCTTTTTCGTGCGACGCTAGTCAGGCGGCAGCCCTCTCGCCTCGCGGTGCGCGTTCAACCTCGAACACCTGGAGATCCTCGACCCATGGACCGATTCACCCGAAATGTCATCATCCTGTTCGGCATCATGCTGGTTTTGCTGGCCCTGTCGTTGGTCTCCTGGGACCGCTTGAGCCTGCGCCCGCGCATCTGGCAGCTCAACGGGATCCTGAGCGATGATCCGGTCTTGTCCGCCTATCCCTATGACTTTCGCGCACTCCTGTTCATGAATGGGATCGTCACCCTGACCCGACCTTATGATGAACGACAGGTCCCGATCACCCAATTCCTGGCCGTGGTCGATCCGAGCCTGGTGGGCAGGCCGGCGGAGGATCCGCTGGTCATGGCGGCCGCCGATCGGCTGCGCCAGCTCGAGCGCCATGCCATCATGCTGATGCTCGCCGAGCCGGATGTGGATTCGGTGATCTGGTCGCTCGATCGTGCGCGCCTGACCCGCTTGGGAATCGTACTTCCCGCGGGGGTGCATTGATGGTCACTCAGGTCATCGTTGGACCCCGCGACACGAGCGCCTGACGGATGCAACACTTTCACGTTCTGCTTGGTCTCGGCGTGGTGCTCGCGCTCCTCGTGCTCCTCAGCCTGACCCGTCTGCTCCTGACGCTCGGGCGCCCGCACTATCGGGTCGATGACCTGCTTTTGACCTCCCGTCAGCGCGAGCTCCTGGGTCTCCTCGAGCGCGCCCTCGGATCGGAGTACCGCGTGTTTGCACGGATTGGCGCGGCCGAGATCATCGCTGTCGATCGGCGACTCGAGCGGCGCCGCCGTGAGCGCGCCCAGCGACAGCTGGAGCAGCACACATTCGACTTTCTGATCTGCGCAAGCGCGACCAGCGCGATCGTCTGCGCGGTGACACTCGAGCGCGGCCTGCCCCTGATCGGGCGCGCCGGGAGCGGCGCGCTGGTGCGTCTCTGTGCCGCGGCGAGGTTGCCACTGGCGCGGTTTCGCGAGCGTGAGCGCTATTCGGTCAGCGCGGTCGAGGCGCGGATCCGCGAGGCACTCGGCCAGGTCAAGCGCCGCGCGCAGGTGCCCCCGAGTTTGGCTGAGGCCAGCTGGATGCCGGGCGGATTGGATGGGATGCGCGCCGAGCGCACCTCTCCGGCCCTGGACCAGCGCGATCTCGAGCCGCGCTTGATGACGAGGAGCCCCACGGGCGAGCTGGCGCCGCGCGCGCTTGACGCGCGTGCCGAGCCTCGCTTGGGTCTCGATGAGGATCTGCTCGACCTCGGGTCCGAGCCGCGGATGCGCATCGATGGCGAGTCCATGGCGGAGGTGTCGGCGCAACCCTCGTCCCACTTCCAGGGGAGGCGGGACGGACCGCGCCAATAGACGCGATTGGATCAGGAGCAGGCATGGTGTCCATGGGTCAGTCGACACAGCAGGCGTTGCTCTCCACGCTGCTGAGTCTGGTCGCTCGCTTCCAGCATGAATCCGCCGCGCCTCGGGGTGGATTCGAGACCTTCGTCGATTGGCTGGATGAGCACCAGCATCCAGAGATCAAGCACCTCTTGGCCACCAATGCCGCTGTCGCGGAGGGCGTGCGCAGGCTCCTCGACGAAGACCCCAAGCATCTGCTCGAGCAGCTCGCCCGTCTCGACGATGCCTGCGCGCATTTTGCCTCCGGGCTCGAAGGGCTCGCCGAGATCGCCGTGGCGCTCAACCCGCATGCGCGACTCTCGGCGCAAGCGATCTCGCTGCTTCGCCAAGTCGATGCCTCGGGTGGGAGCCACTTCATCGAGCTCGTCTTTCATGGCGGTAGGATGTTGGAGATCCTCGACGGCAGCGGTGGCGAGATCGAGTTGACCGAGCCGCGCTTCATCACCGACGATCTCCACACACTCGTCGAGCTGCGACTGCTCCACCATGAGATCCATCCCAGTGGCGACAACCTCTATCTCTATACTCGGGCGGCTGCCCGGTTGGTTGCCAGCGGGGGGGATTCATCGCTGACTCGGGACTAGATCGGGAGTCTGGGAGCGGGGGGCGGATCGGTGGGCCGGTGTTGGTCGGACGGCGGCGGCATTCTGATGCGCGACGGGTATAGAATGACAAGACTGGTCGTTGATCGCGCGATCGGTGTGAAGCGTCAGCATGATGGAGGATCCTAGCGTGGCTTCGATCGCGAATACGAAACCGATCTATGTGGCGGGTCATGGCGGCATGGTGGGGGCGGCTCTGCTACGGGCGCTCGAGCGTGCCGGTGCGACCACTGTGCTGACCCGGACTCATGCTGACCTGGATCTGACCGACCAGGCAGCGGTCGATGCCTTCTTCGCCGCGACCCGCCCGGCACAGGTCTATCTGGCCGCGGCCAGGGTCGGCGGGATCCATGCCAATGACACCTATCCGGCCGAGTTCATCCATCAGAATCTGATGATCGAGGCCAATGTGATCCACTCGGCCTACCGTCATGGCACCGAGCGTCTGCTGTTTCTGGGCAGCTCCTGCATCTATCCGCGCCTTGCCGAGCAGCCCATGGTCGAGGAGGCACTCCTGAGCGGACCGTTGGAGCCGACCAATGAGCCCTATGCGATCGCCAAGATCGCTGGCATCAAGCTCTGCGAATCCTACAATCGGCAATACGGGACTGATTTCCGAAGTGTCATGCCGACCAATCTCTATGGTCCCGGTGACAACTTCGATCTGACCAACAGTCATGTTCTACCGGCCCTGATGCGCAAGTTCCATGAGGCCAAGCGTGCCGATCATCCGCTCGTGGAGGTCTGGGGGAGCGGGCGGCCCCGCCGCGAATTTCTCCACGTGGACGACATGGCCGCCGCCTGTCTGCACGTGATGGCGCTGGATGCCGCGACCCATGGCGCCCATACCGATCCGCGCTGCTCGCACCTGAACGTCGGCACTGGTGTCGATCTCACGATCGCCGAGCTCGCGCGCGCCGTCGCGGAGGTCGTCGGCTACCGCGGCGAGATCGGCTTTGATCCGGGTAAGCCAGACGGCACGCCGCGCAAGCTCCTCGATGTCTCGCGGTTGCGTCGGCTGGGCTGGGAGGCACGGATCCCGCTGCTCGAGGGGCTGCGCCAGACCTATGATTGGTTCATCGCCAATCAGCACCAGCTGCGCGCGGGGTGAGTGCGAGATGCCTCTATTCATGACCCGTGATGCGGTCTGGGCCGATCCTTTGACGGAGCAGGAGAGGATGTCTAGAGATGGCTGAGTCAGGCGTGTCGAAGACCCGATCTCGAGAGTCCCGGCGACACCGACGCCTGCGCCGTCGCGTGCGTCAGGTTGCGCTTGGCTTGACGGTGGCCCTTGTGTTGGGCGCGATCCTCTATGGCGTCTATGCGTTGGCGATCCGCGGATTCATCCCGCTGAATCAGCATGCCGAGGAGTGGTTCGAGGCGCGCGGCGAGCAGACCACGCTGATCGAGCTGCCGCGCGACGATGCGGATCACGACACCCTGTTCGAGCGTTGGCGCTATCGCGCGCTCATGTCCAATCCGCGCGGTGATGAATTCACACTCATCGCCCAGGTCAATCTGCTGAATGAGATCCCGGTGCAGACGCTGATCCAGGTCTCGCTGACCGATGAGCAAACCGGACGGCGGTTCACCGATGAGAAACGGATCCCGGTGAACTCGACCCGCGGTATCCGTGACGGTTTTCGCTTTTCGATCGGCGATTGGCGTATCGAGGGTGGCGGTGGGAAGGATCGTCTACGTGTCGTCACCGATGATTTTTCGTTCGATCTGCGCTTGAGTGAGGGTGCCGCACCGATCCCGCAAGGCGATAACGGGCGCCTGGATTTCGGCGAGCACGGTCAGGCCCAAGCCTATGCGCGAGCGCGGATGCCGATCAACGGCGTCCTCCGGCGCGGGGACATGATCGAGGTGCTCAATGGCCATGCCTGGTTCGACCACGTATGGGGCCCGCTCGACCTGTCGTTGCTCGGGCGCCGCGCCTTCGCCATCACGCTCGATGATGGGATGGATCTCCTGCTCGAGGAACCGTTCGAGCATGATGATCGGCCCATGGATGGCTTCGGCACATGGACCCGTGATGGTCTGACGAGTCACTTGCGCGCGGATGATTTCAAGATCAGCTCGACCGCTCCCTCGGGTTGGACGATCGTGATCCCCGCGCTGGAGATCGCGCTCGAGGTGTCGCCGATCACCCGCGGGGGCGATCTCGAGGGTGACGCGGGATCCCGCTCGAATTGGGAAGGCGCCGTGGAGATCGGCGGATCACATCGCGGTCGTGGTTTCGCTGAGATCAAGGGGGGCGAGCCGCTTCGGCGATGACGCCTCTGGGCGCTCGTCCTCGATCACGACCGGCTTGATCGCAGCGATCCGATCCAGCGACGTGGGCCGCGTCGGAGTCGCGAATCGGTTCTGCGTGTCGCTGGATCTTGATGCCATGGTCAAATCCCCTGGTTGGGTCTAAAATGCCGAACCGATACATCATCATCGATGTATCGAATTCGAACCGATACGTCATCGTCGATGTATCGAGCAGGAGAGACCAAGACGATGGCCATGGCCCTGACCCTGAGCGGTCTTGCGGTCGCATTCGCGCTGGGCTCCGCGATCCTGTCGCTCGGGGCCGTGAAGGATGGCCGAGTGATTCGCATCCTGGCGACCCCCTTGCTGGGAGTGGCCGGCGTATCCGCGCTGGCGGCTGGTGTTGTCGCCTTGCTGACGGGTGAGGTCGCCACCGCGACGGTGCCGCTCGGTCTACCCTGGTTGCCTTGGCAGATCCGTTTGGATGCGCTGTCCGGCTTTTTCATGATGATCATCGGGATCCTGATCAGCGTGGTCGGGATCCATGCTCCCTCCTATCTGCGTGGGATCGAGCAGGGGCGCGGTGAGGCGCTCGCCGCGCTGGGTGGCTTCACTGGCTTGTTCCTGACCGGGATGCTCTTGGTCGTCCTCGCCGCCGACGCCTTTCTCTTCATGATCGCCTGGGAGCTGATGTCCCTGGCCTCCTATTTCCTGGTCGCCTTTCAGCACGAGCACGCGGCCAACCGGCGCGCGGCATTCCTCTATCTGCTGATGGCCCATGTGGGCGGACTGGCCATCCTGCTCGGTTTCGGTGTCCTGGCCGCCTTCGGCGAGGGCTTCAGTTTCGCCGCGATGCGCGCCGCTGAGCTCTCGGCGCTCTGGGCGAGTCTCGCCTTCGGACTTGCATTCATTGGATTCGGGATGAAAGCGGGACTGGTGCCACTGCATGCCTGGCTGCCGGAGGCCCATCCGGCCGCGCCCTCGCATGTCTCGGCGCTGATGTCGGGCGCGATGCTCAAGGTTGCAGTGTACGGCTTCGTCCGTCTGACCTTCGACCTGATCGGCGATGTCCAATGGAGCTGGGGTGTCCTGGTGATCGCGATCGGTGCGGCTTCGTCCCTCATGGGGGCACTGCTCGCGCTCATGCAGACCGATCTCAAGCGTCTGCTCGCCTATTCATCGGTCGAGAATCTCGGGATCATCTTCATCGGACTCGGATTGTCACTGCTCTTTCTGGGACGCGGTCACACCCTCCTGGGTGTGCTCGCGCTGATCGCCGCGCTCTATCATTCGCTCAACCACGCGCTCTTCAAGGGGCTGCTCTTCCTGGGTGCGGGGGCCATCCTGCACGGCACCCATGAGCGTGATCTCGAGCAGATGGGCGGACTCTTGCGACGGATGCCCTGGACTGGACTCTTCTTCCTGATTGGTGGTCTGTCGCTGGCCGGTCTACCGCCCTTCAACGGCTTCGTCTCGGAGTGGCTGATCTTTCAGTCCGCGCTCCAGTCGTGGGTGATCGATAACGGCGTACTCCGCGCGCTCATCCCAATCGCCATGGCGGTGCTTGCACTCACCACCGCCCTGGTCGCGGCCACGGTCGTCAAGACCTATGGTGTTGCCTTTTTGGGTCAGGCGCGCAGCCGGCACGTGCGTCGTGCCCGCCCGGCACCCCGGGGCATGCGCTTGGCGCAGGGTCTGCTGGCCGTGCTCTGCATCCTACTGGGTCTGCTGCCGACCTGGGTGATCGGTTTGATCGAGTCGGTGCCCAAGCAGATCCTGGGAACCGGATTGGGCGACGCGGCAACGCCTCATGGGCTCTGGCTTGCGCCCATCGCACCCGAGACGGCGATCTACAGCGCGCCACTGGCGCTCCTCTCGCTGCTCATCCTCGGCGGCTTGGTCAGCCTGGTGCTGCGCCGCGGCGCGGTCCGACGCGTGCGTCACTGCGATGCCTGGGATTGCGGCTTCGCCCCGCCGACACCACGCATGCAATACACGGCAACCGCATTCGCCCAACCACTGCGGCGCGTCTTCGCCATGCTGATGCAGATCGAGACGACCCAGGCCACTCGCGAGGACGGGACACCCCGCTATCAGCTCAAGATCGGTGATCGTCTCTGGGGCACACTCTATCTGCCAGTCTCCGCGATGGTGGAGTCCGCCGCCAGGCGCATCGTGCGTCTGCAATCGGGACATGTGCGTGGCTATCTCGGCTGGACCCTGGTGACGCTGATCCTGCTGCTGTGGGTCGTCTCGGTCGTTGATTGACCACTGAACACTGAACACTCACAACCATGGCCGTGACCGCTTCAACTTGGCTGATCTCTGTCATCGAGGCCCTACTGTATCTGGCGCTCGCGCCATTGTTGGTCGGTTGGGTGCGCAAGGTGAGGGCGCGGCTGCAAAATCGGCGCGGTGCGCCGCTCTTGCAGCCATATCGCGATCTGCGCAAGCTGCTGGTGAAGGAGGCGAGGGTGGCTCATACCGCCTCGCCGCTCTACCGCTTGGCGCCCTATGTGGTGCTCACGGCGACCTGGTTGGCGGCGGCCTCGATTCCCATGGTCGCGCTCGATCTGCCGATCGCCACGGTGGCCGATATCATCGTGCTGGTCGGACTGCTCGCCCTGGCACGGGTCTTCCTGGCCTTGGCCGCCATGGATGTCGGCACCGCCTTCGGTGGGATGGGTGCCTCGCGCGAGATGCTGATCTCGGCGCTCGCCGAGCCGGCGCTCCTCATGGCGGTCTTCACCCTGGCCATGACGGCGCACAGCACCAACCTGACGATCCTGATCGGCCATCATCTGAGCGATGACTTTCTGCTGCGCCCGTCCTATCTCTTCGCGCTGATCGGTCTGATCCTGGTGGCGATCGCCGAGACCGGCCGCATCCCGATCGACAATCCAGCCACGCATCTGGAGCTGACCATGGTCCACGAGGCCATGGTGCTGGAATACTCGGGTCGCCATCTGGCCATGCTCGAAGCCGCCGCGCAGATCAAGCTGATGCTCTATGGGGTGCTGATCGCCAATATCTTTCTGCCCTGGGGCATCGCCCAATCGATTACGCCCGCCGCGCTCGCGGTCGGGTTGATGGCCATCCTGCTCAAATTGGCGCTGCTCGGGGTCGCGCTCGCGGTCGCCGAGACGGTGGTCGCCAAGCTGCGTCTGTTCCGTGCCCCGGCCTTTCTCAATCTCGCCGTGCTGTTGTCACTGCTGGGTCTGCTCAGTCACGTCATCCTGGAGGTCGGGGCATGAGCATGTCCACCTTGACGCTCTTGCAGCAGCTGGTGGTGCTACTCGCCGCGCTCGTGCTCTTTCTCTCATTCGTGCTGCTCGCCCAGGGTCGACTCATTTCGGCGATCCATACCTTCGCCTGGCAGGGCGCGCTGATTGCGGCCGTGACACTCGTCGTGGCCGCGGGCGGCCAGATCCATCATCTGTATTTTTCGGCGGTGCTGACCTTGGTCCTCAAGGCACTCCTGATCCCCTGGATGCTGCATCGTTTGGCCGTCCGGCTGGCGCTGGAGCGGCATAGCGAGACGCTGCGTCACCCCGCGCTCGTGAGCATGGCGGCGGTGGCCTTGGTCATCTTCAGCTACTGGCTGGTGCTGCCCATGGTGGCCGAGGAGCAGACCTTCACCCGCAATATCGTCGCCATCAGCCTATCGGTGGTGCTGATCGGCTTTCTGATGATGGTGGTCCGCCAGCAGGCGGTAGCGCAAGTGCTCGGCTTCATGTCGATCGAGAACGGCCTCTTTCTCGCCGCGGTCTCGGCGACCGCCGGCATGCCGCTGGTCGTAGAACTGGGCGTGGCCTTCGACGTGCTGGTGGCCATGGTGGTCTTCGGGGTCTTCTTCTTCCAGATCCGCGCGAGCATCGACTCGCTCGACGTCGATCGGCTCAACCGGCTCACCGAGGTGCCCGAGGTCAGCGAGGTCGGACCATGAGGCTGCTGCTGCTGACCCTGGCGATCCCGGCGGTGGGCGCACTCACCCTGACCCTGGTGCGCTCGCTGCGCTGGTCTGGCTGGCTCAATCTACTGGTGTCAGCGGCAACCTTGGGCGCGGCACTCGCGCTGGCCTGGTCGGAGTCGCGCGGCCAAGGAGGGGGCGGGGTCATCCTGGGGATGGCCTTCAGGATCGATGTGCTCAATGTCTATCTGGTGGTGTTGACCGCCTTCGTCGGGCTCACGACCTCGATCTTCTCGCGCCCCTATCTCGCGCATGTTTACGCTAGTGGTCGGATCGACCTCAAGCGTCTGCGCGCCTATCACGGCATGTATCAGACCTTCATCCTGAGCATGCTGATCGCCCTGACCACCGACAACCTCGGCGTGCTCTGGGTCGCGGTCGAGGGCGCCACGCTCGCGACCGTGCTGCTGGTTTCGCTCTACCGCACCCCGGAGGCTGTCGAGGCGGCCTGGAAATATTTCATCCTCTGCGGCGTGGGCATCGCCCTGGCGCTCTTCGGCACCGTGCTGACCTATTTCGCGGCCCAACATGCCGATCTGCCGGCGGCAGTCCAAGCCGAAGCGGGGCTCGACTGGAGCCTGCTCCACGCCCATGCGGCCGAGCTCGATCCCACGGTGATGCGCATCGCCTTCGTCTTTCTGCTGGTCGGCTATGGCACCAAGATCGGGCTGGTCCCCATGCATCAGTGGCTGCCCGACGCCCATTCAGAGGGGCCGACACCCATGTCGGCGGTGCTCTCGGGACTGCTGCTCAATGTCGCACTCTATGCCTTGATCCGTTTCAAGATGCTGGTCGACGGCTCGCTCGCGGCGACTGCCTCGCCGCAGCTTGCCGGTGCGCTCCTGATGGGTTTCGGTCTGGTCTCATTCCTGGTCGCTGGGCTTTTTCTGCACCGTCAGCGTGACATCAAGCGCATGTTCAGCTACTCATCGATCGAGCACATGGGACTGATGACCTTCGCCTTTGGACTCGGCGGACCGCTGGCGACCTTCGCCGCGCTGCTGCACATGCTGGTGCACTCGCTCACCAAGTCAGCGATCTTCGTCACCGTTGGCCATGCCACCCATATCGCCGGGACCCAGCGCATCGACCAGATCCGTGGACTCATCCGCACCCAGCCGGGGGTCGGCTGGACACTCCTGATCGGTGTGGCCGCGATCGCGGGATTCCCGCCGTTCGGGGTCTTCATGAGTGAATTCCTGCTGCTGACCGCCACCATGCAGTCCCAGCCCTGGCTCACCCTGGCCCTGGTCAGCGGGTTGGCGATCGCCTGCGCTGGACTCTTCCGCCATCTGCACCCCATGGTCTATGGCACCCCGCCCGCCGGTCAGCAGCCGGTGCGCGCCAATCTGCTGCCGGTCCTGGTGCACCTACTGCTGGTGCTGTGGCTCGGTCTGGCGATCCCGGCCTTCCTGGCCGATTGGCTGGATCGTGCCACTCACCTCATCACCGGGATCCATCTGCTATGAGCCGCTTCGATTGGCTGTCCGAGTTGCTGGTCCGCCTGGAAGAGGAGCATGCGATCACCCGTGGTGGGGACTGGCAGGGTCTGGCACCGGCCTATCGGCTGCAGCTGGATGCCGCGGACTGGGGCACCGCCGGCCGACTGGCCGCCGCGATGGGTCTGCGTCATGCCGGCCTCTGGGCCGATCCGCTCGCTCCGAGCGAGACCCCCGACGGGGTGTCGGTGATCCGCGTGCAGGCCTGTCTCTGTCATGAGGGCGACGACCTGGTGCTGGAGACCGAGATCCCGGTCGCGCATCCGGTCATCGCCTCGCACACACCCTTCTATCCGGGGGTCGATCGGCTCGAGCGCCATGCCCATGATCTCACCGGTGTCATCTTCAACCAGCATCCCGATCCACGCCGCTGGACCCGTCACCGTGCCTGGGCGGACGATCAGTACCCGCTGCGCCCCGAGTTTCCGCGTGCTGGACTGGGCGAGCGACGCACCCCAGCCGATGCCGACTATCCGTTCGTCCGCATCCAGGGCAGTGGCGTCTACGAGATCCCGGTCGGACCCGTGCATGCCGGCATCATCGAGCCGGGTCATTTTCGCTTCCAGGCCGCGGGCGAGGAGGTACTGCGGCTGGAGGAGCGGCTCGGCTATGTCCACCGCGGGATCGAGAAGCTCGCGGTGGGACGCGATCCGGCCGGCTTGGTGCGCCTCGCCGGGCGTGTGTCGGGCGACTCCACCGTGGCGCACGCCTGGGCCGCCTGTCAGGCGCTGGAGCGTGCCACCGGCGGCGTGCTGCCGGCGCGTGCCGCCAGTCTGCGCGCCTTGCTCGCCGAGCGCGAGCGCATCGCCAATCATCTCGGGGACATCGGCGCGATCTGTAACGATGTCGGTTTCGCCTTCGCGCATGTCCAGTGCGCGCGTCTGCGCGAGCACTGGCTGAGACGCAACGCGGCGCTGTTTGGCCATCGTCTCTTGATGGATCTGCTGATTCCAGGCGGGGTCGTCCGCGATCTCTCGGAGAGCGAGTTTCGCCAGCTGCGTCAGGACCATGCCGAGCTCAAACGGGCGGTGGCACCGGTGTTCGCGGTGATCGAGGATCACCCGCCACTCGACGATCGTCTCATCGGCACCGGCATCCTGTCGCGTGCCGACGCCCAGGCACTGGGCTGCACCGGCTTCGTCGGCAAGGCCAGTGGACTCGGATTGGACCGACGCCATGATTGCCCGGTGCCGCCCTATGATCAGCTCCGGGTCGAGGTGGCGACCGAGACGGCCGGCGATGTCGCCGCGCGCGTGCGGGTGCGGATCCGCGAGGTCCGCGCGAGTCTCTGGATGCTCGACCGTCTGCTCGATGCCCTGCCCGCGGGCGAGATCCAGACCCCGCTGCCCACGCCCGCTCCCGGGGCCATGGGTCTGGGCTTGGTCGATGGCTGGCGCGGCGAGACACTCTGCTTCGTGCGCTTCGGCGCGCAGGGCCGGATCGCCCGCTATTTTCCGCGCGACCCGAGCTGGTTCACCTGGCCCGCGCTGGAGCGTTTGATCATCGGCAACATTGTTCCCGATTTCCCGGTCTGCAACAAATCGGTCAATGCCTCCTACGCGGGAGCGGATCTCTAGAGGGTGATCCATCCATGTTGCGAATCTTGAGACAAGCGCTGCGCATCGGGGTCGTCACCGAGCCATCACCAGTCCATGATGACGCCGAGCTCACACGGCTTGGCGTCGAGCTGCGTCGCCAGATCGATGCGCGTCTCGGTGGGAGTCTCGCGATCCGGCATGTCGACGTCGGCTCCTGCAATGCCTGCGAGCTGGAGATCCATGCCCTCGCCAACCCTTACCATGATCTGGAACGCTTCGGTCTGCATTTCGTCGCCTCGCCACGGCATGCCGATGTCCTGCTGGTCACCGGTGTGGTCTCGCGCCACATGGAGACCGCGCTGCGCCGCACCTGGCGCGCCACACCGGCTCCCAAATACGTGATCGCCGCTGGCACCTGTGCCTGCGATGGCGGCGAGCTCGGTGATTCCTATGCCGGCCATGGCCCGGTCGAGCGACTCATCCCGGTCGATCTCAAGATCCCCGGCTGTCCACCCGCGCCGATCGATCTGATCAAGGGGCTGCTCGGGGCATTCGCCGCGCGCTGACCCATGCGTCGGTTGACACAACCCCGTTGAGGTTGGGTACCTGGTGGATTGGTGCGTCGAAAGACGGGATCCTTCCAGCGCCATGGATCAGTGTGTGCGCGTGCATAATCGGGTCTGGATGGCCTCCCAAGCACTGATCAGGGTGTCCGCACGCTTGGCGTCCGCATACCATTGTCCAGAATCAGGGTCGGCTGTGCGGGGATCACTGCCGAGCGTGCCGAATAGGATGCCGTAGGCCTGATACGCACACCAGGAGACAAATTCGGCACAATCCCGGGGACCTATGTCATTGTGATTGGTCAAGGGCGGCGCGCGTGCGCCAAGGATGGATTTCTCACCGACGTGTGGTCGGACAATCGCAATGATCTCGTCAGCTGTCCACTGCGACATCCAGAGCTCGCTTGGGGTTGTCGTCGGGGTGAAACGAGGAGAGTCGAGTGTCTGGCATCCGACTCGGCTTGGGCGTCAGCGGATTGCACTGGGCGGGTGGGGTTCTTTGCGCCCGAGAGGCGCCACGATGGATCGGTGAGGGCCAAGCGCATCCGTGCCTTGGCCTTGGTCTGGTCGCCACGCTGTGCGTCGCGGCGCTAATCTTGAGTGATATCGTCACCGCGACCAATCAGGTCGGTAACACAGGTTGGATTCAGCGGGAGCAGGGTCATGGTGCGCATGATCAGCCTCGATTCGGCCGCTCGCATCCCTCATCCAATCGAATCAGACGATGAGGAAATCATCCCGATTCTTGCCGTCCAGCCAGCCGGGAACGCGTCCTTTTCCCGACCAGGTCTTGCCGGTGTCCGGATCGATATACTTGGGAGGGAGTTGCGCCTTGCCGCTGCGACTCGGGGCGAACAGCTGCTCTGGCGTCAATTCGTATTCGGCGATGAGACGCTTGGCCTCGGTGATGGCGTCCCGGCGCTCTTCCTTGCGCAGCGCTCTGATCTGGCGCTCGATCTCTTCTTTTTGTGCCAATAGCTCGGAAAGATCTAACATTTGAGACTCGACTCGTTCTGTTTGTGGCATGAAAGGACCATATCATACCCGAAACACTCCTGAAATCGCGACACCATTATCGACATGAGGCGTAAGCGCCGTTTTGGCTGCGCACACTCGATCCGAATGTCCACGCTCTCTTTAGCGATGACGGGGCGATCGATCAACACCGAGGCTTTGAATTCGGTTTCAATCTTGATCACCGTCGCCCCAACGGCGCGTGCCGATGGTCACGAATGGGGAGAGCAGCGCGAGCATTGGCATGAGCAGCCACCAGTCCAAGTCAGCCGTCTCTGGACCGAAGCCCCAGATCGCCCAGGGCAGCGTGCAGAGTAGAATCAGATAAGGGATGAGCAGCAACCGCCAGTAGGCTGTATTGGGGTAGCGCCAGGGCGTCAATCGGATGACTGCGCCATAGCCGATGACACAGAGCGCGATGCCAACACACCCGGCCAGCAGTTGTCCGCGGATCATGAAGAGGATGGCCAGCGGCGGGATCCACAGAAACCCACCCGCGAAACCACCGAGCCACCCAATCTTCTCGCCCAACCGTCGTTGCGGCATGTTCATCTCCGAATCGTCTCAACAGCCCTGCCAATGGATCGGCATCGCGACTGTCCTGAATCGCGGCGTGGACGTCACGATGGCTTGCGGTCCAGCGCCAGGGTGTCCACGAATAGGTCAGGGCGACTTCCTGACCGGCATTGCGTCCTGAATCCGACCCGCGCCGATTTTGCTTGAACCCTCTCACTCTGCCCGTATCATTGGCGCATCAATCTAGAGAAAATCGACGAACGATCCAAGAGCACCCCAGTGACGTCGAGTGAAGACGATTAAATCGCCTCCGACAGAAGCTCAGCAGTCGATCGCGGGAGAGCCCGACTCGCGCCGGGCGGGTATCTTGGATGCGGGGGACGGGCTCCTCGCGCTCCTCCTCGAGCGGGCTCCGGCGGCCATCGCCGTTCTCGATCCAGAGGGTCGAATCCTCTATCTGAGTGACTCCTTCACCCGACTCCTGGGTTATCGTCGCGAGGATCTTCCTCACATCGATGCTTGGTGGCCACTGGCCTATCCAGATCCGGCCTATCGCCAAGAGATCCGCACCATCTGGGAGCGCGACCTGGCCAGGGCTCGCGAGGGTGCTAGCAGACTGCACACTGGCGAGGCCCTGGTGCGCTGCAAGGATGGTCGCTCGCTCTGGTTGGAGGGGCATGCCAGTTTCGGCTCGGCTGAGGTCATGGTGCTCCTGGTCGATGTCAGCGACCGCAAGCGGGCGGAGCTGGAGGCCCAGCATTGGGCGGTCGAGGCCGAGGACGCCCGCAAGCAGACCGCCTGGCTGGAGCTGGTGCTGGAGGCGAGCCAAACCGGCATCTGGGAATGGGAGGTCGAGACCGACACCCACTATTGGTCACCCGCGCTGTTTCGGTTGCTTGGCTTGGAGCCGGGTCCGACACGCAAGCCTGACATTCGACTCTGGGAGTCGCTCATCCACCCCGCAGACTGCCCCGGTCTGCTCAGGATCATCGATGAAGCGGTCGCCGCCGGGCGAGACTTCCGAGCCGAGTATCGGCTGCGGAGGCCGGAGGGGGTGCGCTGGCTCCAGTTGCGCGGCAGCTTGATCCCGGCCGAGGGTCCCAGGCCCAAACGGTATCTGGGTATCCTCATGGATGTCACCGCCAGCCGTGAGCTGGCCAACCGTCTCGCCGCCACCGAGGAGCGCTGGTCGTTCGCCCTTCAAGGCGCCGGCTTGGGGGTCTGGGACTGGAATCTCGATACCGGCGAGGTCTTCTGGTCCAAGGATTGGCTCGGCATGCTGGGCTACGGTGAGGGCGAGCTGACCCCGACCCCGGAGGTCTGGAGAGCATTGCTTCACCCCGAGGATCGGGACCGGGTCGAGGCCTATGCGCAAGCCTTCATGGCCGATTCGGTCGGTCGCTATGAGCTGGAGTTTCGACTGCGTCACCGGCAGGGCCAGTGGCTGGATATCCTCTCGCGCGCCACCCTGGCGCGGGATGCCGATGGACGGGTGATCAGCCCCCGTCGTCTGGTCGGTACTCATCTGGACCTCACCGAGCGCAAGGCGTTGCAGCGCACGATCGAGGTGGCCGGTCTGCGTTACGAGGCGATGCGCGAGACCACCCCGATTGGTTTTTGCGTCGTCTCGCCCGAGGGGCACATCCTCGAGGTCAACGACACCTATTGCCGTCAGACCGGCTACAGTCGTGCCGAGCTCGAGAATCTGTCGTTGATCGACCTGGATGCGCTGGAGACTCATGAGCAGAGCAGTGCGCGCATCGCTCGAATCATGTCCAGCGGGGCCGAGCGCTTCGAAACCCAGCAGCGGCGCAAGGACGGTCAGCTCTGGCACGTCGAGGTCACGGTCAGCTATTCAACGCTGGAAGGCGGGCGGTTCTTCTGCTTCCTGCATGACATCAGCGTGCGCAAGCGTGAGCAGCGCCTGATCGAGCTGCGTCAGCGCCTGCTCGAGATGCTGCCACAGGGCGATCAGGATCAGTTGCTTCGCTTCGCCCTGGACGTGGCCGAGGAATTGACTGACAGCCAGATCGGTTTCCTGCATTTCGTCCTTCCCAATCAACAGGAGATCGCACTTCAGGTCTGGTCCAGTCGAACCCTCGCCGAAATGTGCTCCGCCGAGGGCGGGGGCCGCCATTACCCGATCAGCCAGGCAGGGGTCTGGGCGGACTGTATCCATCAGCGCCGGCCATTGATCCATAACGGCTATGCCCAACTTCCGCATCGCAAGGGCCTTCCCGAGGGACACGCGCCCATGCTGCGCGAGGCGACGGTGCCCCTGATCGTCGATGGCCAGGTACAGGCCGTCATCGGCGTCGGCAACAAAGCCTGCGATTATCACGATGGCGATCTGGACGTCTTGCGTCAGATCCTCGAGATGGTCATGGATTTTGCCGAGCGCATCAAGGTCGGGCAGCGGTTGGAATATGTCGTCTTCTACGATCTGCTCACTGGTCTACCCAACCGGACCCTGCTCATCGATCAGCTCACTCAGTCGGTCCTCCAGTGCTCACGCTCCGATCAGATGCTTGCCGTCTGCCATCTCAACCTGGATGCCTTCAAGCCAGTCAACGACAATCTCGGGCGCCAGATCGGCGATGCCGTGCTGGCGCGGCTAGGACAGCGACTGCAGGAGACCTTGCGGCGGGGGGATTCGCTGGCGCGCATGGGTGGCGATGACTTCGCGATCATCTTCAGTGGCTTGTCTTCACACAATGAAGGGCTGGAGGCGGTGCAACGGATCCTGAAGGTGATCAATGAGCCGATCGATGTACGTGGTCATCGGTTGCATCTGTCGGCGAGCATGGGATTGACCATCTATCCCACGGACAATAGCGGGCCCGACGCCTTGCTGCACCACGCACAAGAAGCCATGTATCAGGCCAAGGGTCACAACCGCGGCGGTTATCATCTCTACGCGCCGGTGCAAGCCCGTCGAGAGCTCAAGCGGCGCCAGCGCCGTCAGGAGCTTGCCAAGGCCATGCATTCGGGCCAGCTCAGGCTTCATTACCAGCCCAAGGTGGATCTGAGGAATGGCCGGGTGATCGGTATGGAGGCCCTCCTGCGCTGGGAGCATCCCCGTGATGGGCAGATTGGTCCTGGTCGGTTTCTGCCACTGATCAAGGGTAGCCCTCTGGAGATCGCCCTCGACGAGTGGGTGCTGGCCACCGCGCTGGCGCAGCGGCAGCACTGGCGAGCGCTCGGGTTGGATCTGTCGGTCAGTGTCAACATCAGCTCTCGTTATCTGCAGATGCAGGATCTGCGTGATTTTCTCGTCCAGACCCTGGCCGAATACCCGGCGAACGTCGCCCGCGGGTTGGAGATCGAGATCCTGGAAGTCGAGGAGATCCGCGACCCTCAGGCCGCCACCCGGGTCATGCATGATTGCAAGGCGCTCGGCTGCACCTTCTCACTGGATGATTTCGGCACGGGTTTCGCGTCACTGACCTATCTCCATCAGTTTCCAATCGACAATGTCAAGATCGACCAGCGTTTCGTGCGCAACCTGCTGGATAGGCCCAAGGATCTGGCGATCGTCGAAGGGGTGTTCCAGATGGCCCGTGCCTTGCCTTGGCCGGTGCTGGCCGAAGGGATCGAATCACTGGAGGTCGGTTTCATGCTGCACCAGCTCGGCTGTCACTATGGACAGGGCTTCGGCATCGCCAAACCCATGCCAGCCGAGTTGGTCCCGGCCTGGATGGAGCACTGGGCCGGTGAAAGACACTGGCACGGTCTTGCCACTGCGTCCGCCAACGCGCTCCCCCCTGATCTGGATGTCGCATACTTCAGTGTGCGCCGCTGGCTCGATGCCATCAGGGTCTATCTGTATGGCGACAGAGAGCAGATCTTGCCGAGCATGGACCAGGCGGAGTGTCAATTTTGTCGCTGGTACCATGGCATCGGCGAGGTCCGCTACGGTGCCCGATCACGCTATGCCCTCATTCATGCCCGTCACCAGGCACTGCACGATCTGGCCAAGTCGCTGATCAATCAGGCCGAGGCCAGCCCGACGCGCGTGGTCCCGGAACAGACCGTGCAGTTCCACGCCCTCGGGGAGGAGCTGCTCGCGCTGATCGGTGAGCTCAATGGCTAGTTTGGTGGGCCAGGCTCACCAAGCGCGCGGCGGGGGAGGGCAATCCCTCTTCAGCGATCATTGAGCGTCGATCCATAGGCAAAATCTCTTGCTTGGATATGGCAAAACGATTTGCCCTCATCCTTGGCCGTCCCTACCATCAAGGTCGAACCTACGGTGTGCCGCCCGCGACCGAGGTCAAGACAGATCACCACGATAGGAGAACACGATGGAGACGAACGCCAAGACGACGTCCGGAAAATGCCCAGTGATGCACGGCGGGAATACCTCCGCCGCGGCCACGAACATGGAGTGGTGGCCGAACGCGCTCAATCTGGACATCCTGCATCAGCAGGATACCAAGACCAACCCGATGGATCCGGGCTTCGACTATCGCGAAGCAGTCAAGACACTCGACGTTGCGGCGGTCAAGCAAGACCTGCGCGCGCTCATGACCAACAGCCAAGACTGGTGGCCCGCCGACTGGGGTCACTATGGCGGTCTCATGATTCGCATGGCCTGGCACGCCGCGGGCACCTACCGCATCGCCGATGGCCGCGGCGGCGCCGGCACGGGCAACCAACGCTTCGCCCCGATCAACAGTTGGCCGGACAATGCGAACCTGGACAAGGCGCGCCGTCTGCTCTGGCCCATCAAGAAGAAGTACGGCAACCAGCTCAGCTGGGCCGATCTGATCATCCTCGCCGGCAACGTGGCCTATGAATCCATGGGATTCAAGACCTATGGCTTCGCCTTCGGCCGCGAGGACATCTGGCATCCCGAGAAGGACGCCTACTGGGGCTCCGAGAAGGAGTGGCTGGCCCCCAGCGGCAGCGAGGGCAGCCGCTACTCGGGCGAGCGTGACCTGGAGAACCCACTGGCCGCGGTGATGATGGGTCTGATCTACGTCAACCCGGAAGGCGTCGACGGCAAGCCCGATCCGCTCAAGACCGCCCACGACGTGCGCGTGACCTTCGCCCGCATGGCCATGAACGACGAGGAGACCGTTGCGCTCACCGCTGGCGGTCACACGGTGGGCAAGTGCCACGGTAACGGCAATGCCGCCAACCTGGGCGCCGCCCCGGAAGGCGCGGAGCTGCATGACCAGGGCCTGGGCTGGATGAATCAAGTCAGCCGCGGCGTCGGTCGCGACAGTGTGACCAGTGGTCTCGAGGGTGCCTGGACGACCAACCCCACCCGCTGGGACAACGGCTACTTCAAGATGCTGCTCGAGCATGAGTGGGAGCTGAAGAAGAGCCCCGCGGGCGCTTGGCAGTGGGAGCCGGTCGACATCAAGGAGGAAGACAAGCCGGTCGACGTTGAGGATCCCTCGATCCGCTACAACCCCATCATGACCGATGCCGACATGGCCATGAAGATGGACCCGGAGTATCGCAAGATCTCCGAGCGCTTCTACAAGGACCCAGCCTACTTCGACGAGGTCTTCGCCCGCGCCTGGTTCAAGCTGACCCATCGCGACATGGGTCCCAAGTCGCGCTACATCGGCCCCGAGGTGCCCGCCGAGGACCTGATCTGGCAGGATCCGATCCCCGCCGGCCGTACCGATTATGACGTCGCGGCCGTCAAGGCCAAGATCGCCGCCAGCGGTCTGAGCGTCAGCGAGCTGGTCGCCACCGCCTGGGACAGCGCTCGCACATTCCGTGGCTCGGACAAGCGCGGCGGCGCCAACGGCGCGCGCATCCGTCTGGTTCCGCAAAAGGACTGGGAGGGCAACGAGCCCGCGCGTCTGGCCAAGGTGCTGGGCATGCTGGAGGGGATCGCGGCCGAGACCGGTGCCAGTGTCGCAGATGTCATCGTCTTGGCCGGCAATGTCGGTGTCGAGCAGGCGGCCAAGGCGGCCGGCGTCGAGGTCAGCGTGCCCTTCGCGCCCGGTCGTGGCGATGCCACCGCGGAGCAGACGGATGTCGAGTCATTCGAGGTGCTCGAGCCCATCCATGACGGCTATCGCAACTGGCAGAAGAAGGACTATGTGGTCAAGCCCGAGGAGCTGCTGCTCGATCGGACCCAGCTGATGGGGCTCACGGCCGCCGAGATGACGGTCCTCATCGGTGGCATGCGGGTCCTGGGCACCAATCACGGCGGCACTCGCCATGGTGTCTTCACCGATCGGGTCGGCGCCCTGACGAACGACTTCTTCGTCAACCTGACCGATATGGCCAATACCTGGGTGCCCACCGGCGAGAATCTCTACGAGGTCCGTGATCGCAACAGCGGCGCGGTCAAGTGGACCGCCACCCGGGTGGACCTGGTGTTCGGCTCCAACTCCATCCTGCGCGCCTATGCCGAGGTCTATGCCCAGGATGACAACCAGGAGAAGCTCGTACGTGACTTCGTGGCCGCTTGGACCAAGGTCATGAACGCCGATCGTTTCGATCTGGCTTGAGTCTCGTCACCCTGACTCGCCTCGCCCGTCATCCCTGACGGGCGCTCGGTGAGTCGTTCTGACACCAACGGCCCCGGATCAACCGGGGCCGTTGGTCATTGCGCTCGCGCACGGTCCTGGTCATCAGCGTCCTGATTTCCGAAAATCGTCTCAGACACTGAACCTACCGTTTGATCTCGACCAAGGACACGCATGCCGAAGCCGCAGAAGCCACCCGGCCCCATCCCGAGGGCGGGCGATCACCGGGTGATCGCACCGTCCAACAGCAGGGCCGCGCCTCCAACGCTCAAGGCGTCGCTGACCGTCTCCGGTCAATTCTGGTTCAGCATCGATGAGATCGCCTTTCTCGGCGAGGAGCGTATCGCGCTGCTCGAGCAGATCGAGGCCCAAGGCTCCATCACCCGCGCGGCGCGGGCGGCTGGTCTCAGCTACAAGGCGGCATGGGATGCGGTGGATGCCATCAACAGCCTCGCCCCCGTACCGCTCGTGACCACGGCAACCGGTGGGCGTGGCGGTGGCGGGGCCCGGCTCACGGAGGCGGGCCGACGGCTCGTCGCCCTGTACCACGGCATCTCGGCCGAGTATCAAGTCTTCATGTCCGGTGTCAACGCCGCACTTGCCGAGGTCCAGGGCGGCTCAGGCGCCGATCGCGGGGGCAGGGACGATGCCAATGCCTTGCTGAGCCTGCTGCGGCGCCGCTCCTTGCACACCAGCGC
>RZZN01000044.1 GCA_009929855.1 Gammaproteobacteria bacterium | reverse complement strand
TGAAAGGCGCATGTCATTTGACCAATATGCGGATCTTCTGATATACATCACTGGTTTCTGTCGCCCCCGACCAGGTCGCCAGTCCATTCGGGCAGCGCGGCCGCGAAACCGAACCGATCAGGGACCTTCCATGACTAAGAATTGGCTTATCTCAATCTCGGTGGCTATGGCTTTGGTGAGTGGCGCGGCCCAGGCCGCGGGGGATCCAACAGCCGGCGAGGCAAAGGCAAATACCATCTGCATGGCCTGCCATGGCCCTCAGGGCAATAGCATCATCCCACTTTGGCCGAAGCTGGCGGGCCAGCATCCGGACTACATCAAGAAGCAACTGATGGATTTCAAGGCCGGACACCGCGCCAATGAGCAGATGACGCCCATGGCCATGCCGCTGACCGATCAAGAGGTGCTGGACCTGGCCGCCTACTTCTCCAGCCAGCCGAAGACGATCGGCACCGCCGATCCGGCAGTCGCCTCGCTTGGCGAATCGATCTATCGCTGGGGCAACCCCGAGACTGGCGTGCCCGCCTGTAGTGGCTGTCACGGACCGGCTGGCCAGGGTCAGTCACTCGCGAAATTCCCGCTCATTGCCGGTCAGCATGCCGACTACACCAAGCAAACCTTGACCCACTTCCGCGAGGGCCTGCGGGCAAACGATCCGAACGGGATGATGCGCGGCGCGGCGGCGCGGATCTCGGACAAGGAGATCGAGGCCGTTGCACAGTACATCCAAGGTCTGAGCAACTGAGTCAGCGCGCTCATAGCCATCGGCGGTGGCGCTATGCGCCACCGCGATTCATGTCCTCACGCATCCCCGGGGCCTGGCCAGTCGGCGCACGCCCCTGACGCCGATCCCGGCGGCACCGACCCGCGCCAGCGCGGTCGATGGATGCGCCAGCCTCGCAGGCAATCCCCATGCAGCGACTCAAGCTGCTGAGCTACAACGTCCAGGCCGGGATCTATTCGCGGCAGTACAGCGACTATTTCGTCCATAGCTGGAAGCACATCCTGCCCCACCCGGAGCGTCTGGTGAACCTATCACGGGTAGCGCAGCTGCTCCACCAGTTCGATCTGGTGGGACTCCAGGAGGTCGACGCGGGCTCGCTGCGCAGCGCCTATGTCGATCAGATCCAATACCTTGCGACCCATGGGGGATTCCCGCACTGGTATCGCCAGGTCAATCGCAACCTCGGACCCTTCGCTCAACACAGCAATGGGATCTTGAGCCGTCTGCGCTCGGAGCGGATCACCGAGCACAAGCTGCCGGGTCTGCCCGGACGTGGTGTCGTGGTGGCCGAGCTCCCGCTCTCGGACGGCGCCACCTTGGCCGTCGCGATCCTTCATCTGGCCCTGGGCTGGCGGGCGCGGCATCGCCAGCTCGACTATCTGGTCACCCTGGCGCAGCAGCACCCCTATCTCGTCCTGATGGGTGACTTCAACTGCGGATGCAACTCCAAGGGGCTGCGGACGATGGTGCGCGCGGCCGGGATGCAGGGTCTGGACTGCGAGCTGAAGACCTTTCCGAGCTGGAGCCCCAGGCACAATCTGGATCACATCCTGGTCTCGCACCCACTGCGCATCGTCGCCGCCCGGGTGCTCGACTACGCGGTCTCCGACCATCTGCCGATCAGCATGACCATCGAGCTGCCGTCCGGCGTGAAGTTCGTCACGACAGACGCGGCGAGCGCCTGAGCCCAGCGCGCTCGCGCACCTGCGACAGCGCTCGGTTCGCGCCCGTCGAGGACTCGGAAGGCGAGACATCTCGCACTAATCCTGGAGATAGAAATAGCGCCACTCGCAGTCATGGGTCGCGGTCAGCAGTGCGAGCAGCGCCGGTGTCGGGACAGCCTCGCCGGGGAAGATCTCCTCGATCTGGATCAGGCGACGCGCGAACCCGCCCTGCTGCTTCCAATCCCACTGCGTCAACGGCTGCCGCGCACCACAGCTCGGACAGCGGAGGATGGCCGTGGGATCGAGCACCCCCTCGCCGATCCAGGCGCGCCAATCGCTCAGACGCCCGCGACAGGCGCCACAGCGTGGCGCGCGCGTGTTGCGACCATGGTGGAGGCAGGGCACGCGCGCGGCCGGGGGGATGCGAACGTGACAAAAGGGTGCACCGGGGCTGGGCTCGGTCGCGATCGACACGGCGCACCCGGTGAACGCGAGCAGCTCGAGGAAGGCCGGGCCGACCCGAAAGGCGGCCTCCGGACCCGAGAGTGGATCCCCGATGAAGCCGCCAGCCGCCAGTGCCGCGATGAGCGGGGCGCGATCCGGGCAGTGCCAAGGATCGCTCGGCGTCAGGAGCAGACGGCCAGTGTGGACAGCGTTGGATGTGCGCGTCATCCGTGGACCCCCGAGTATCGCGCGGTGTCAGCGCGGCGCACCGACAAGGCTACGAGCATCCGCGCGTCGCGGCCAGCGGTCAAGCCTGGGTCGAGCCAAGAAGCGCGCCTGACATCGATGGGTTGAAATCCGCGCGCCCTTTCGATAGTTTCCATCATCATTCCCCGAGGCTCGGCCGTCGGCCGCGTCCGGGATGAGGCTGCTGGGGGTGTCCGATCCGTTCGTCCACTGCGATTCAATGCCTTGCCGTATCGCGGGGCGATCATCGGACTGAGAAAAACCCTTCGAACCTGATCCGGGTCATGCCGGCGCAGGAAAGCAGGCGACACGGTCCGCTCATCGCTCTCGCGCGGGCCCCGATCGGATGTGGTCTCCGCCGCTGGATTTGGTCAGCGCGGTGATCACTGACCGACCTCCCGCCGCGCTTCCCGCTCGACGGCATCGCCCGACTTCCGGTCGACCCACAGCCCAACCAGGCCCAAGCGGCCAGATCAGGATGCTCCACGCGTCCCGCACCCGTCGATAGAGGAACTGTCATGAGCGCCATTCCCCGGGCCTTCGTTGAAAAGACCGCCGAGCTGTCCGAGGAGGTCACGCGGCCCTTTCCCGCCTCACGCAAGATCTATGTCACCGGCTCGCGACCCGACCTGCGCGTGCCGATGCGCGAGATCATGCTGACCCCGACGCGCAGCAGCTCAGGCCTCGAGGAAAACCCTCCGATCACGGTCTACGACACCTCCGGACCCTATACAGACCCGACCGCGCGCATCGATCTGCTCGCCGGACTCCCCGACCTGCGCGGGGCCTGGATCGCCGAGCGTGGCGATACCGAGCCGCTGAGCGAGCCGAGCTCCGCCTTCGGGCGCGCGCGCCAGCGCGATCCACGCCTCGCCCACCTGCGTTTCGAGCATCTGCGCACGCCATGCCGGGCCAAGCCGGGTCGCAATGTCACCCAGATGCACTATGCGCGGCGCGGGATCATCACACCCGAGATGGAGTTCGTGGCCATCCGCGAGAGCCAGCGGCTCGACCTGCTCCGCGCCGACCCACGCTATACGGCGCTGCTGCGTCAGCACGCCGGTCAGGGTTTCGGCGCCAACCTGCCCGAGACCATCACGCCCGAGCTCGTGCGCGCGGAGGTGGCGCGCGGACGGGCCATCATCCCAGCCAACATCAACCATCCCGAGCTCGAGCCGATGATCATCGGACGCAACTTCAGGGTGAAGATCAACACCAACATCGGCAACTCGGCGGTGACCTCCTCGATCGAGGAAGAAGTCGAGAAGATGGTCTGGTCGGCCCGCTGGGGCGGGGACACACTCATGGATCTCTCCACCGGCAAGAACATCCACGAGACCCGCGAGTGGATCCTGCGCAATGCGCCGGTGCCAATCGGCACCGTGCCCATCTATCAGGCACTGGAGAAGGTCGAGGGCAAGCCTGAGGAGCTCACCTGGGAGATCGTACGCGACACACTCATCGAGCAGGCCGAGCAAGGCGTGGATTACTTCACCATCCATGCCGGGGTGCTGCTGCGCTACATCCCGCTCACCGCCGATCGCTTGACCGGCATCGTCTCGCGCGGCGGGGCGATCCTGGCCAAGTGGTGTCTGGCCCATCATCGAGAGAACTTCCTCTACACCCATTTCGATGAGATCTGCGAGATCATGAAGGCCTATGACGTCGCCTTCAGCCTGGGTGACGGTCTGCGCCCAGGCTCGCTCGCCGATGCCAACGACGCGGCCCAATTCGCCGAGTTGGAGACCCTGGGCGAGCTGACCAAGGTCGCCTGGGAGCATGATGTCCAGGTCATGATCGAGGGCCCTGGCCATGTGCCTCTGCAGATGATCGAGGAGAACATGACCAAGGAGCTCGAGGATTGTTTCGAAGCGCCCTTCTACACCCTCGGCCCGCTGGTCACCGACATCGCTCCGGCCTACGACCACATCACCTCGGGCATCGGCGCGGCCAACATCGGCTGGTACGGGACCGCCATGCTCTGCTATGT
Organism: Gammaproteobacteria bacterium; assembly: GCA_009929855.1. GTDB lineage: Bacteria > Pseudomonadota > Gammaproteobacteria > Chromatiales > Chromatiaceae > Thiocapsa. The sequence goes on along the minus strand of RZZN01000044.1, from coordinate 26,733 downwards.
CACCCCCAAGGAGCATTTGGGCCTGCCAGGCAAAGAGGACGTGCGCGACGGGATCATCACCTACAAGATCGCCGCCCATGCCGCCGACCTCGCCAAGGGTCTGCCGGGCGCGCAGGTACGTGACAACGCCATGTCCAAGGCGCGCTTCGAGTTCCGCTGGGAGGATCAGTTCAACCTCGCGCTCGATCCCGAGCGCGCGCGCGACTTCCATGACCAGACCATGCCGCATGAATCGCACAAGGTCGCGCATTTCTGCTCCATGTGCGGACCACACTTCTGCTCCATGAAGATCACCCAGGACGTGCGCGACGGAGCGCGCGCCAAGACTCGCGACGACGCCCAGATCGCCATCGAGCAGGGGCTGCGGGAGAAGGCCGATGAGTTCCGCAAGGAGGGCGCGGAGATCTACCACCCCGTCTAGTCGGTCAGCGCTCATGCACACCGAGAAGGCGGTGAGGACACGGCTCGCGCGACGCGCAACGCGCGATCCCAGCGCGCCGCCGTGATCGCGCGTCCATCCCATCGTCCGGCTGGGCATCTGGTCATGCTCGCCTTGGCGCTGATCCTGTTGACTGGCTTCACCCTGCGGGTGTGGAACATCAACTTCGATCAGGGCCTTGGCGTCCATCCGGACGAGCGTAGCACGGTCTGTTTCTATGCGGCGACCATCGCCCTTCCGGCGAGTTGGGAGGACTTTTGGGATCCGCGACTCAGCCCGCTGAATCCACTCTGGGACCCTCAGCAGCAACGCCCACGCAGCTTCACCTACGGACACCTGCCACTCTATGCGGGTGTGGCGATGGGCCACATCTTCGCCCAGGTCGCCCCGCTCGCTGCGGCGATCGGCGCGCCACCGGCGCTGGTCGAGCTGCTCCAAGGCGGACAGACAGCGTGCGATGCGCTGGCCGTGGCCGGTCGTCTGACCATCGCACTGCTCGACACCCTGACCATCCTCTTGCTCTATCTGCTGGGCACGCGACTCATCGGCCACGCCGGTGGCCTGCTCTCCGCCGCCGGTTATGCCGTCACCGCGCAGGCCATCCAGCTCAGCCATTTCTTCGCCATGGACCCAGCCAGCACGACCTTCGTGGTGCTGGCGGTGCTCCTTGGCATGACCATGCTCGATACCCAACGGCTGCGTCCGGCCGTGCTCACCGGCATCGCCTGCGGTCTAGCGATCGCCTCCAAGTTCAGCGCGCTGCCGATCCTCGCGGCACCCGCGGTGGCCGCTCTCCTGTTCGTCTGGCGCGCGCGCATCACACGGCGTCACGAGGGCCGCTCGCTCGGCGCACGGGTCCCACTCAGGGCACTCGCGCTCATGGTCACGGCCTGGTCAGTGGCCGGATTGACAGTCTTCATCACCAGCCCCTATGTGATCCTCGATTGGGCGAACTTCAGCCGCGCGGTGCTGGTGGAGCAAGGGATGATGGTGCGCGGTGTCGCCGATTATCCCTTCACGCGCCAGTACCGCGATACGCTCCCCTATCTCTATTTCATCCAGCAGCAGCTCCAGTGGGGGCTGGGCTGGCCACTTGGCCTGGTGGCCTTGGCCGGGACCGGCTATGCGCTCGCACGCCTGATCCGCACACTCGCTCATCTCGTCCGCGCCTGGTTCGGCGGCAAGCGCGAGTGGGGCCAACCGACCTGGCTGACCGACACCGAGCTCGGCATGCTCCTGACCTGGAGTTGGGTGCTGCCCTATTTCCTCATCACGGGCGCCTTTCTCGCCAAGTTCAATCGCTACATGAGCCCGATCCTGCCCTTCGTGATCCTGTGGGGCGCCTGGCTGATCCTGACACTATGGAGACAAGGGGCACGGCGGACCCAGGTGTCCGTTGGCGACCACCAGGCACCGCTGGCGGACGCGGCCACCGCGGCGCCAGGTGCTGATCACGGGAGGATACCCTGGCGCCGGGTCACGGCGCGCTGGAGCGCCGTGGGATTGGCCGTGCTCGGCCTGGTGGGCGGCGGCGGCTGGTCGCTCGCCTATGTCAATGGTGTCTACGGCCATGAGCATACCTGGATCACCGCCAGCCGCTGGATCTACCAACAGGCACCGCGCGGCTCGGTGATCCTCTGGGAGCTCTGGGATGACCCACTGCCCAAGACCATCCCAGGCGAGCCTGGGATGGATCTCGGCTCGGCCGGACTCACCCATATCGACTGGAGTCCCTACGAAGAGGACACCGAGGCCAAGTATCTCATCTTGAGACAAAAGCTGAACGAGGCCGACTTCGTCGTCTACAGCTCCAAGCGGATCTATGCCAGCGTCGCCAAGTTGCCTCAACGCTATCCACTGACCAATCGCTACTACCAGGCGATGCGCGACGGGCGGCTCGGCTTCGAATTGGCGGCCGAAGTGACCTCCCCCCCGCGTCTGGCTGGGCTCGTCTTCGACGATCGCCACGCCGACGAGAGCTTCAGCCTCTATGACCATCCGCAGGTGAGCATCTTCCGCAAGACGCGCGCGCTCAGCGAGGCTGAGATCGATGCCGTGCTCGCCGGCAGCTGGGAGGGCGCCATCCATTACGATCGTGGACCAGACTCGCCACTCAGCCCGGTGCTGGAGGCGCTCGGCCTGGGTCGCTCGACCACACCGGGATCACCGAGCTGGATGACCCGACTCATCGCCGCAGCGGACACCAAGTCGGAGCAAGACGCTCGCGCACCAGCCGTCGAGCCGCCGAGCCTGCTGCTCGCGACCCCGATCAGTGAGCTGCCGCCACTCGAGAACCATCGCTGGAACGGTCTGGCCAGCACCAGCACGGTCCTGGCAATCCTCTCTTGGTGGGCCGCGCTCACCCTGCTCGGCTGGTTGTCCTGGCCACTGCTCTTCGCCATCTGCCAGCCGTTGCGCGACGCCGGATTCATGCTCAGTCGCACCTTTGGCTGGCTGCTCGGCGGCTGGCTGCTCTGGCTCTTGACGTCATTGGGTCTGTTGCGTCACACGGTGGGTTTCGCCTGGCTGAGCGTCGGTCTGGTGGCCCTGGCCGGGATTGCGCTCGGCTATCGACAGCGCGTGGCGATGCGCGCCTTCATCCGCGTCAACTGGCCCACACTGGCGCTGGGAGAGATCCTCTTCGGCCTGGCCTTCCTGGCCTTCATCTGGGTACGGCTGCAGAATCCGGATCTCTGGCAGCCCTGGTTCGGCGGTGAAAAGCAGATGGAGTTGGCCTTTCTGAATGGGATCCTGCGCAGCTCGAGCTTCCCACCGCTCGACCCTCATTTCGCCGGCGGGGTGATCAATTACTATTATTTCGGCCTCTATCTGGTCGCCTATCTGATCAAACTCACCGGCATCCATGTCGAGGTTGCCTTCAACCTGGCGATCCCGACCCTGTTTGCCCTGACCTTCGTCACCGTCTTTGCCATCGCCTATTCGGCAATCAGGCCGTCACCAGGCCGACCGCGCTGGGACGTCGCCGAGTCCGCGCGAGGGCGCGCGGATGACTGGACGGTCGCGCGCCGCGATCTCGTCCAACGGCCGGCGAGCGGGCGCATGCACTGGCTCGCTGGAGTGGGGGCGGCGAGCCTCGCGCCACTCTACGTGACCATCCTCGGCAATCTGGAAGGGTTCGCCCAGTTGCTGCGCAACCTGGCGCGACTCTCGCCGCTGGACACAGCCAGCCTCCCGCCAGGGTTGCAGACCCTGCTCGGGGCACTGGATGGGATGCGCCTGATCGCCGCCGGGGGCGCGTCACTGCCAAGCTATGATTTCTGGGGTCCGAGCCGCGTGATCGAGCACACGATCAACGAGTTTCCCTTCTGGAGTTTTCTCTTCGCCGATCTGCATCCGCATCTGATCGGCATCCCGCTAGCGGCCCTGTACCTGGCCGTGCTATTGGTCCTGTTGGCAAGCCCGCCACATCCTTGGAAGGTGGCCTGGCGTCGCGATCTGGCGCTACTGAGCCTGTTGGCCCTCCTGCTCGGTGCGCTGGCCAGCGTGAATCTCTGGGAGCTCCCGACCTATCTGGGTCTCGGGCTCTTCACACTCGTGGCACGCCAAGGGTATGCGTCAGGGGCCTTCGCATGGCCGCGGATCCTGCTCCTCGGCGGACTCTATGCCACTGGTGCCTACCTGCTGTTCCTGCCCTTCTTCGACACCTATGTGAATCTGGCGGCGTCCGGTCTCGGGCTCGTGAAGACACCCGATCCACTCGGGCACTGGCTCTTGATCTGGGGTTTCTTCGTCTTCGTCCTGCTCGGCTGGACACTGCAATTGGCGCTGGGCAGGTCGCCCGAGATCGATCAGGGCGAGCCTGCTGTGGATCTCATGCGTCTGCTCGGCTTGATCCTGATCACCGCGCTCTTCGCCGCGCTGACCGGTTGGATCGTGCTGGCGCTCTGCTCGGCCTGGCTGGGGTTGGCGCTGGCGATTCTGTGGCGTCGCGCGAGCCTGCTCGATCCAGGGGCCGCACTCGCACTGATCCTCATGATCACGGGCCTGGCCATCCTCGCCGGAACTCAGGTGGTCTATCTCAGGGACTTCCTGGATGGCGGCGATTATTATCGAATGAACACGCTGTTCAAGTTCTTCAACCAGGTCTGGCCAATCTGGGCCGTGGCGGCGGCGATCGCCACGCCGCGCCTGTTTCAGTCCTGGCTGGGCGCGCGCGCTCAGGATCAGTCATCCAGACACCCTGCCAAAGGCGTCGCTCAACGCCTGCTCGCACTGTCCTGGTTTGGGGTGTTCGGCCTCTTGTTGGCGGCCAGTTTGACCTATCCGATCCTCGGCACGCCGGCGCGGCTGGAGCAGCGCATGCCAGGCTGGCGCCCACCCGTGGGGACGCTCGACGGATTCGACTTCATGCGTGAGGGGACCTATCAACTGCCCGGTCGTGACATCCGAATCGAGCTGCGCCACGAATGGCTCGCCCTCCAATGGCTACTGCGGCATGCGCGCGACAACGCCGTGATCCTCGAATCATCCGAGGTCGACTACTACCGCGTCGGGGGCACGCGCATGGCGAGCAGCACGGGTCTCAGTGGTCTCAATGGGATGCACAAATCACAGCAGCGCGATCCGCGTGAGGTCGAGCAACGCGCCCAGCTCCATCGCGCGCTCTGGAGCAGCACGGATCCAGGACACACACAAGGACTTCTAGAGACCTTGCAGGTCGATCTCGTCTATGTCGGCCAGCTCGAGCGCGCGCTCCATCCCGAGGGCGCGCGCACCTTCGCGATCCTCGCGGAGCAGGGTCGCTTGAAGCGTCTCTACGACAACGAGCGCGTGACCATCTATGCCGCATCGAAGCGGATGGCCATGGACTCGCGCGGCGAGTGATGCACTCCCCGCGCGCCACGGATCGAGCCATCGATCCGCAACCGCGTTGGAATCGACCCGCGGACGGGGATCGGCGATCTCGGCGCCATCCAGATCAGCCGTGCGTGTGTGGAGCCGCGGCCGGGAGCGGCTGTCCGCCGAGGATCGCGGTGACGGCGTCCAAGGGATCGGTCGCGCTGGTGGTATGGACCTGGATACCGTGACGAGCCATCCGCTGGATGAAGCCATGCCCGGCGCCCTGGGTGACGATGGCGCTCAGCTCGAGACCGAAGAGCGGGTGGTCATCGCCATGGTACTCATGCAACGACATCTCCACCGGTAGATCGAGGCGCTCCACCTCGGTCGGTTGACCCTCGGCATTCGGCTCGAAGATGAGGAAACGCCGGGTCTTACCCGCATGTCCGGTGATGGTGCGAAAGTTTTGACTGGTGACGGCGATCCGCTTGGAGGCGCCGGTACTCAATACAGCGAACGCTTTCTTTTCGGTCATGACGTAGCTCTCATGGTGTTCTTGATCGCCGCCTCATGTCGGGTGGCGGCTCCTGCAGGGCGGATGCGGCTTGAATCCCACCCACCCCATTGACGATGGACCCGAGCAGCGATTCACGGCCATCGGGTCGGTGACCGCTCAGGGCGCGCGCCTTCATGGCCCACGCCCACGGTGAGACGCACGAGCGCCTGCGCGGCCTGTGCATCAGACGGCCGACTGGCCAGGTCCTGCCGGCACCCTGCTCGGCATGCACAGACCTCTCGCCCAATCCTCCATGGCGGCGTTGACGACCGGCATGGGGGCCTCCGAGAAGGAGACGACGAATCCCTGGTTGGTCTCGGCCACCCCGATCGAGCGCGGCCGCAGTGCCAGGCATCGTGGCTCTGGGAGGCTGATGCCGAAACAGAAGACCAGGCTCTTGGCCGCACGGATCCCTGGTCCGACATACCCCTCGAACAGCGAGCGAGTATGCGCGAGTTGATCGAATTCGGCGATGAAGACGGCCGCGTGATGGGCCTCGATGCGGGCGCGGAAATAGCCGCAGATGGCATCGACCGACTGAAAGGCCGTCTCCTCACGGTCGATCTCCAGACAAAAGACCGGGATGGTCTGCTCGCTCACGGTCTCATTCATCAGGTTTCCCTCACTGAATGCTCGTTCTAACCGCCTGGCGCCATGATCCAACCCCTGCATCGGCCGCCAGCCTTGCGTCCTACCATCAGGTGAACTCTCGTACCGCTCACCAAACCACGTTGAGCGGAGAAACGCCTCCACTCGAGTCGAAGCCGCATCCCGCTCAGGTCGCGCTCATGCCGGGCGCGCCGGTTCCAGAGCCGCCTGGACGATCATCATCGGGCTCGTGGCCTGCGTTGGACAATGAAATCGATCAACCGACGATCAGAGCGAGTTCTCGGAGATCCGCTTCAGATTGGGGATGTCGAGCAGGAATCGATTGCTGCTGGACTCCGTGAGCAGACCTTGGCGCTTGAAATCGGCGATGGTCCGGCTGGCGGTCTCGGTCGTGATACCGAGCATCGCGCCCATGTCCTCGCGGCTGAACAACTGACACTCGCTGGTCTCGCGGTTACGGACCAAGCGCAGCAGCAGCCGGGCGATGCGCTGCCGTGCCGAGCCGGTGGACAGCTCGGTCAACCAGGCATCGGCCTCGCTCAGCGCCAGCTGCCAGCGCGCGATGAGCTCGCGCTGGAGCTCGGGATTGGTGCGGCCAAGCTCACGCACCAGCCGAGCCGGGAAACGGCACACCTCGGTCGGTTGCAAAGCGATCGCATCATGCTGATAGACTCCACCCTCGAGCAAAGCCTCCAGACCCAGGACATCGGTGGCGCGAACGATACGAACGATGCGCTGACTCCCGTCGGGCAAATATTGCACGAGCTTCAAGGCACCGGAGCGTACCGTGAACATGTGCTCGGGTAGGTCGCTGCTCCGATAGAGGAAGGCGCCGGGCTTCAGGTTGAACTGATCGATCGGATCATGGATCCGCTCGAAGTCGGACTGCGCCAATCCGGCGAACAGAACGGAGGTACGAAGCGAGCAATTCAAGCAATCCGCTTCACCCGACCAGGCCTCTCGCAACGTCACGCTTTTCACCATTTGATGCATCCGATTCTCGTTGATGGCACCGATCGTCCAATTCTTATGTCGCTTAGTGTAGCGGAATCGTCCCGATCAGAACATTTCGAGCGTTCAGGGTTGCGCCCACGCCTGACCCTCAACTAAGTTGTGACATCAGCATCCACTTGTGGTGCCTCGTCCCGCAGGATCAAGATGACCTTACTCACAGTCGACTCAGTCAGTCTCGCCTATGGCTCTCCAGGCCTGCTCGAACAGGTCAGCTTCAGCATCGACCGCGGTGAGCGGATCTGTCTGATCGGGCGCAACGGCACCGGTAAATCCACCTTGCTGCGCATCATCGACGGCGCGATCCAACCCGATGCCGGACAGCTGCGAGCGGCACCAGGTCTGAAGATCGCGCGCCTGACCCAAGAGATCGCGCGTGAGGAGGCCGGCTCGGTCTTCGATGTGGTTGCCGCCGGCTTGGGTGATCTCGGTGTGCTGGTGCGTGACTATTTCCATCTCTCACACGCCCTGGGTGGCCATCCGAGCGATGAGGCGCTGAAACAGCTGGCGCGCGTGCAGCAGCACTTGGAGGATCGCGGCGGCTGGGCGATCGAGCAGCGGACCGAGCGTGTCATCTCCCGTCTCGGCCTCGACCCCGAGGCGGCCTTCAGCGCGCTCTCGGGTGGTCTTCAACGGCGTGTCCTGATGGCACGCGCGCTGGTGATCGAGCCCGATCTGCTCCTGCTCGACGAGCCGACCAACCATCTGGACATCGACGCGATCGACTGGCTCGAGGACTTCCTGCTCGACTTTCAAGGCGCGGTCCTCTTCGTGACACATGACCGGCGTTTTCTGCAACGGCTCGCCACCCGGATCCTCGAGCTCGATCGTGGACACCTCACCGACTGGCCGGGCGACTATGCCAACTATCTGCGTCGCCGCGAGGAACGGCTCCATGCCGAGACACAGGCCGCCGCCCATTTCGATCGCAAGCTCGCCGAGGAGGAGGTCTGGATCCGGCAAGGCATCAAGGCCCGGCGCACCCGCAACGAGGGACGCGTGCGCGCGCTCGAGGCCATGCGCAGCGAGCGACTCGAGCGCCGCGAGCTGCAGGGCACGGCGCGACTGCGACTGAGCGAAGCGGAGCGCTCGGGCCGCCTGGTGGTGGAGGCCGAGTCGATCGGCTATGCTTGGGGCGAGCATCAGATCGTGCGCGATTTCAGCACCCTGATCCTGCGCGGGGACAAGATCGGCATCATCGGCCCCAATGGCGCCGGCAAGAGCACACTCTTGAAGCTCTTGCTCGGCGACCTCGCCCCCAGCAGTGGCCGAATCCGCCGCGGCACCAACCTGCAGATCGCCTATTTCGACCAGCTGCGTGCCCAACTCGATCTCGAGGCAAGCGTTCAGGACAATGTCGCGGGCGGCAGCGAAAAGGTCGAGGTCGAGGGCACGAGTCGCCATGTCCTATCCTATCTCAAGGATTTTCTATTCACACCCGAGCGTGCCCGTCAACCGGTCAAGGCATTGTCGGGCGGGGAGCGCAACCGGTTGCTGCTCGCCAAGCTCTTCACCCGTCCAGCCAACCTGCTGGTGCTCGATGAGCCGACCAACGACCTGGACACCGAAACACTCGAGCTGCTCGAGGATCTGTTGGTGGGGTTCCAAGGGACGCTGTTGCTGGTCTCGCACGACCGCGCGCTGCTCGACAATGTCGTCACCAGCACACTGGTCTTCGAGGGCGAGGGTCAGGTGCGCGAGTATGTCGGTGGCTACACCGATTGGGCACGGCAACGCGATCCTCAGCGTCTGGGCGAATTCAAGGCCAGGCCGCGGGAGGGCGCGAGCGCGAGTGCGCCCGCTCAGGATCGCCCACGCGAGCAGCCCAAGCCGCGAGCGACCAAGCTGAGCTTCAAGGAGACACGCGAGCTGGCCGAGCTCCCCGCGCGGATCGAGACGCTCGAGGACGAGCAAGCCGGGTTGCACGCACGCCTGGCCGATCCCGCCTTCTACCAATCCGAGGGGTCTGAGGTGGCCAGAGTCAATGAGCGTCTGATGGATCTCGAAGCCGAGCTCACAACACTCTATGCCCGCTGGGAGTCACTCGAGGCGCGTCGGTGAGCCGAGATGTCGACGCCGCGCGCATCCAGCGACCAGCCGCCGCATCCAGCGCGCCAGCACTCGGCCTGGCGCTGGTCAGGACCCTTTCTCGGGCTGCTGATGCTCGCCCTGCTGCTCTTCGCCGCCACCCTGATCCAGGCGACCGTCGCCACTGATGCCGCAACACCACTGCTGAGACAGCGCGCCGGCCTGGTGGCCGAGCTCGGCCTGACTGATCTCGCGCTCTTCACCGAGGCACGCTACACCCGCCATCCCAGCCAGGCCGACCTGCACAGCGCCTTCCAGGACCACCCCATGGCACTCGACCGCTTTCCCACCGGTTCGCTCGTGCCCGTCCCCGCGGGGCTGACCGAATGATCCAAGACATGCGCGCCGTGCTGCGACGCCAACGTTACCTGCTCGAGTACAGTCTCGCCGCGCTGGCCCGCCGGCCGGGCAAGCACCTGCTACTGCTCTCGGTCTACGCGCTCATCGTCTTCCTGCTCAGCTCGACCCTGCTCTTCACCCAGGCCATGCGCCAAGAGAGCGCACGGGTGCTCGCCGAGTCACCCGAGCTGATCGTGCAACGCTTGGTCGCCGGCCGGCATGATCTCATCCCCGCGCACTATCTCGCGTCGCTCACCCGCATCCGGGGTGTCAGTGACGGCCATGGCCGACTCTGGGGTTATTTCTACGATCCCGCCGTGCGGGCAAACTATACCCTGATGGTGCCGCGCCTGGATCCACCGCCGGCCGGTGAGATCCATCTCGGCGCCGGGGTGGCACGGACCCGCGGGTTGGGACTGGGTGACTATCTGAGCCTGCGCTCGGCGCGAGGCGAGCCTTTCGCGCCGCGGGTCACGGGGGTGCTGGATGGGCGCACCGAGCTCGTCTCGAGCGATCTGATCCTCATGCATCCGGACGATTTTCGTCACTTCTTCGCTCTGCCGCCCGAACACTTCACCGATCTGGTGCTGGAGGTGCGCAACCCGCGTGAGGTCCGCAAGGTCGCGGAGAAGATCATCCAGGCGCTTCCGGATACCCGTCCCATCCTCCGCGAGGAGATCCTGCGCACCTATGACGCCGTCTTCGGCTGGCGTCAGGGTATGGTCTTCCTCGTGCTCAGCGGCGCGCTGCTCGCCTTCGCCATCCTCGCCTGGGATCGCGCCGCAGGCTTGAGTGCCGAGGAGCGACGCGAGATCGGCATCCTCAAGGCGATCGGCTGGGAGACCCGCGAGGTGATCGCAATGAAGCTCTGGGAGGGCGCGGCCTTGTCGCTGATGGCCTTTCTCATCGGTTATCTGCTGGCCTATCTGCATGTCTTCCATCTGTCGGCGACACTCTTCGCGCCAGTGCTCAAAGGCTGGGCCGTGCTCTATCCAAGCTTCACGCCGACCCCTTTCATCGATGGTCTGCAGGTGGCCACGCTCTTCTTCTTCACCGTCTTTCCCTACATGGTGGCAATCCTGATCCCGATCTGGCGGGTGGCCATCACGGATCCCGACCAGGTGATGCGCTGATGAGGTCCAATCCACGATGATCCAGCTCGACCGGGTCGACAAGGTCTACAATCAGGGCCGTCACAACGAGGTCTGGGCGGTGCGCGACGTCAGCCTGGAGCTGGCGACGCGCGGCATCACGGTCATCAAGGGACCGAGCGGCTCGGGCAAGACCAGCCTCCTGGCCATGATCGGCTGTCTTGCCCGCCCCACGCGCGGGCGCATCCATCTGGACGGACAGCTCCTGTCCGGTCTGCCCGAGCGCTTCATGACGCGGGTGCGCCGCGCGACCTTCGGCTTCATCTTCCAGCGCTTCAATCTCATCCGCGGCCTGACGCTGATCGAGAATGTCATGCTCCCAGCCTATCCGCTGGCACCGGACCCACGGGAGCTGCATGAGCGGGCGATGCGACTGTTGCGACAGTTTCGACTGCAGGCCCGCGCCAACAACAAGGCCGAATGGCTCTCCGGGGGCGAGGCGCAACGCGCGGCCATCTGTCGTGCACTGATCAACCAGCCACGCATCCTGATCGCCGATGAGCCGACCGCCAATCTCGACAGCCACCTGGCCAGCGAACTGATGGAGCTGATCACCCAGCTTGCCGAGCGCGGCAGCGGGATCCTGATCAGCTCGCACGACCCATTGGTGTTCGAGCATGAGCGTGTCGCGCGGGTGGTGCAATTGCGCGACGGGCGTGTCTGTGACTGAGCACCAGGGGTCACGCGGACCAAGATGCCACTCAATCCCGCCATCCTCGCACTGAATCTGGTCTCACTGACGCAGACACTGATGCTGCTGCTCGCGGCGAGTCTCGGGGTGCAGATCCTGCGCCATTGGGACCTGAGCAGCGGCAGCGAGCGCCAATTGGCCCTGGAGCGACGCACCGAGCTCATCGCGACCTTGGTCGCCTGGGTCTGCGCCGGGACTGGTCTCGCGCTGTTGCTCTTCGTCTATAACGCCGAGCAGCTTTCAACACAGTTCGTTGGCGCCATGTGCGCGACCGGGGTGCTCAATGCCAACGTCTGGGGGTGGCCGGCACTGCTGCTGAAGCTGGGTCTCTTCTTCGCCGGCGCCGTCTGGCTGATCCTGAGCCGAGTCGACCTGCAGGCGCCCGATCATCCACTGATCCGTCCCAAGTATGGCCTATTGCTCCTGATCGCACCCATGGCGCTGGTCGAGACGCTGGTGCAATGGGGCTTTTTCAGTGCGCTGAATCCAGACCTCATCACTTCATGCTGCGGCTTCTTGTTCGGTCCAGAGGGGGCTGGCGTGGCAGCCGAGGTCGCTGGACTGGACCCGGCGGCAAGCCTGGTCGCACTCGCGCTGAGCGGCCTAGCCGTGCTCGCCTCCGGCTTGAATTACCGTCTGCGCGGGCGCGGCGGTGGACTCTTCGGCCTGCTGGCGGTCGCCGCCTGCCTCGTCGCACTGGTGGCCGTGGTCTCAGCCGTGGCGCTCTATGTCTACGAGCATCCGCATCACCATTGTCCGTTCTGCCTGCTCAAGGGGGGGCATGGATTCATCGGCTACTGGCTCTATCTCCCACTCCTGGGCGCGACGGCCCTGGCCGTGGGTGTCGGACTGATGCAGGTCTGGCGCGCACACCCGAGCCTCGTCACCATCATTGCCCTCGAGGGGCGCCGACTCACAACGATCGCGCTGGTTCTGTTCACGATCTTCTATGCCGTCGCCGCCTGGGCCGTGCTGACGTCCAACCTGATCCTGTGGAGCACCTGAACCCGATGAGCACCCATCCCCCCATCAAGGCCCTGTCGCGCGCCAGCCGTTGGCTCGGCCTCCTGCTGGCACTCGGGTTGGTCGCCTGTGGCGAGCCCCCCACTCAGCTCACCAACGGCACGCCGGCACCGGCCTTCAGCGCGCGCGATCTCGATGGTCGACTGGTCCGTTTCCCCGAGGATCTGACGGGTCAGATCGTCGCGCTCAGATTCTGGGCCGATTGGTGCCCCTTCTGTGGGCCAGAGATGCGCGACATCGAGCCCAGCTACCAGGCCTATCGTGATCAGGGCCTGCGCGTGCTGGCGGTGAACGTCCGACAGAGCCCGAGCACCGCCGCCCGCTTCATCGAGCGGCTCGGGATCTCATACGAGGTGCTGCTGGACGAGGATGGCGAGCTCGCCCGACGCTTCGGTGTCACCGGGCTCCCGACCACCTATTTCATCGATCGCGAGGGTCGGCTGGTGACCCGGATCCTTGGCGAGACGGCGCCCGGACTCTTCGCCGCCATCGTCAGCGACCTTTTGTGAACACCGACATCACCCTGGCGCTGGCCTTCGCCACCGGACTCCTGGGGGCACTGCACTGTCTGGGCATGTGCGGCGGACTGGCCGGAGGCTTTTTCGCTCAAGGTCGGCAGCCGCCCGCCCTGGGCACTCAGCTGCTCTATCATGCCGGTCGAATCTCGATGTATGGCCTGCTCGGCGTGGGTGGAGCCCTGGCCGGCCAGGTCCTCGCCCAGACCGGAGTCATCGGCAAAGGCCAGGGGATCCTGATGATCCTGGCCGGACTCATCATCCTGCTCCTGGGTCTGCGTCTGCTCATCCCCACCCGACCAGGCCCATCGGCACCGACGAGGACCTCGGTATTGGTCCGCCTCACGCCTGATCGGTCAGCTCCACCACGGCCTTGGTCGGCCTTGGTGTTCGGAAGCATCAACGGATTGATCCCTTGCAGTCTGGTCTTCTCGATCGCACTCAAGGCCGCCGCGACCGGCGATCCGTGGCGCGCCGCTTGGCTCATGCTCGCCTTCGGTCTCGGGACACTCCCCACCATGGCCGCGGTGACCTTGACCGGCGCCTGGATGGGCGCGCGGGTCAGTGGGATCGCCATGCGCATCGCCGGAGGGCTGGTGGCCATCCTCGGACTCTGGACACTCTACGAAGGCTATGTCTTCTATGCCGTCATGCGCGGTCTCGCCAACTGGTAAGATGGCCAGCATGGATCGATCCATGTCGTTCCAGGCCGATGGTGTCGGCAGCGGTCGAGCTCGACCTCGACCCGGCTGCACGTCCAGCCCTGTCCGTCCAAAGGCGTCACCCGACCTGACCGACGATCGGCACGCGCGGCTTGATGCATCCGCTCCACGCGGGAACTGGCCGTGACCCTTCATGACACTGGCACTACGAGGATCTACATCATGTGTGAGCATCACGACCATGCGCGGCGACAGACACTCAAGCGGCTCGGCACACTGGGTGGCGCCATCGGTCTGGCGGGTCTGGGCATCCCCGCCGTGGCATCGAATACCGCCCCGATCGGCGCCCTCATGCCAGGTCGGGGCTGGATGCCGGCCAGTGGCGCCCAGTGTGAAGGCGACGGCACGCCGCTACAATTCATGCCAAAGACCGCGCCGGACCCGGATCCACTGACCGATGAGCTGGTCAAATATCCCAAATGCCCCTATTGCGGCATGGATCGCACCGAATATCACGGCAGTCGTCATCTGGTCCACTACGACGACGATCTGGTCGACGGCACCTGCTCCATCCACTGTCTGGCCATCAGCCTCATGCTCAACCTGGATCGCGGACCACGGGCGATCTACGCCGCCGACTTCGGATCGGACCAGTCGATCAAGCCGTTGGTCGCGGTGGATGGCGCAACCTATCTGATCGGCAGTGGATTGAAAGGGACCATGACGACCAACAGCAAGGTCGCCTTCGCTGAGCGCGCAGCGGCCGAGCAGGCCAAGACCGCCGAGGGCGGGACACTGGGCGATTTCGACGAGGCGCTCGGTCAGACTCATCAGGACATGGCCAAGGATACCGCCATGATCCGCAAGAACCGCGGCGAGCGGCGTCGCCGGATGATGCAACAGGAGGGATGAGACTCGGAGCGCGGGCGCGCGCTCGCTCATGCGGTCGCTCCCCGACCCGGTCTTTGCCCAACCCGAGGCCCCAATGATGAACATCAGGCACACGCGTGGATCGATCCCAGTCATCGCCGTGATCATGCTGTGCGCGAGCATGCTGGCGAGCGCATCCGAGGCGCTCGATGTCCCAGCTCCCGATGCGCGCGACACCTGCCCCGTGTGCGGTATGTTCGTCGCACGCTATCCCGAGTGGATCGCCACCGTCCTCTATCGCGATGGCCATGCCCATCATTTCGATGGCGCCAAGGATCTGTTCAAGTATCTCTTCGATCTAGCCAAGTGGGCGCCTGGACACCGCGCCGAGGACATCACGACCATCGCCGTGACCGAATACTATGGATTGACCCGGATCCCCGCGCGCTCGGCCTGGTATGTCATCGGCTCGGATGTGCTTGGTCCGATGGGGCACGAGCTGATACCACTCGGCTCGGCGGAGGACGCCGAGGAATTCATGCAGGATCATGCAGGCCAGCGCATCCTGCGTTTCGAGGAGGTCACGCCGCCGCTACTCGATGCGCTCGACCGCGGCCAGCATTGACGGTCGGGAGGTCCGCTGCACACCGGCCATGTGTCGGCGCGCACTTGGTCGGGCAACGCCCAAGCATGTCATGGGCGCAACCCTGGATGAGCGGATCGAATCACGGTCAACCTGAACACTGGAGCACGATCATGCATGGAGACACCCACACCTCCAGGCAGCGTCGGCGCTGGCTGAGCGCGCTTGGACTCATCGTCGGTTGCTCGTCGAGCAGCCTGGCACTGGAGCCGGTCGGCGATGTCGCCGAGGCGTCTAGCTGGCGCATCGAGACGATCGTCGAGGGGCTGACTCATCCCTGGTCCATCGTCTGGCTTGCGGACGGCAGCGCCTTGATCACCGAGCGTCCCGGCCGCCTACGCCGACTGCAAGCCAATGGCCGGCTCGATCCCGAGCCGATCGCGGGTCTTCCCCAGATCTGTGGCGACTGTGGTCAGGGTGGACTCATGGATCTGGCGCTCCATCCGCGATTCCAGACCGACCCCTGGGTCTATTTCACCTATGCCACCGGCAGCCAAGCGGCCAACCGCACGGCCCTGGCACGCGGTCGTCTCGAGGGCAAACGACTGACCGATGTCGAGGTGCTGTTCGAGAACCCGGACAGCAAGTCTGGCGGCCAGCATTTCGGCTCGCGCCTGCTCTGGTTGGAGGATGGCACACTCTTGATGAGCCTCGGGGATGGCGGGAATCCGCCGATCAGGTTCGGCCGCGGTCTGATCCGCGACCAGGCACAACAGCTGGGGACCCTCTTCGGCAAGCTCATCCGGCTGAGCGAAGACGGCGAGATCCCGCCCGACAATCCATTCGTCGGCCAAGCCGGGGCGCGACCCGAGATCTACAGCCTGGGCCACCGCAACATCCAGGGGCTCGTTCGGGATCCGCTCGGCGGGCGGGTCTGGGCCACCGAGCACGGCTCACGCGGCGGCGATGAGCTCAACGACATCCGCCCCGGCGCCAACCATGGCTGGCCGGCCGTGACCTTCAGCATGGAATACTCGGGACCGCCGATCTCGGAGCGGACCAGCGCACCTGGGATGAGTGATCCTCTGGTGGTCTGGACACCCTCGATCGCACCGAGCGGACTGGCCATCTATCAGGGCGAGGCCTTTCCCGAGTGGCGTGGCGACCTCTTCGCCGGCGCGCTCAGCCACCGTCAGGTGCGGCGACTGAAGCTCAGTGACGATCGCCTGGTCCTGCATGAAAAGCTGACCATCGGCCAACGCGTGCGTGATGTTCGCAGCGGCCCGGATGGTGAGCTCTATCTCTTGACCGATGCAGCCAATGGCGCCCTGCTGCGACTGATCCCGGACTGATCCTGGGCCGATCCACCAGGCCGCCGCGCCGATCGAAGGACGCGCCTGCTGACACCAGTGGGGTCGCCAGCATCCAGATGCGCTCATCCCGAGATGCCTGGGCACCACAGGCATCAGGTCCGGCTTGCACCATGAAAAAAGGGGCGCTCACGCGCCCCTTCGGCCGACTCGGATCAAGCCTCAGGCCATCAGTTGACCTTGGGGTCGAGCTCGCCCTTCTCGTAGCGGGCGGTCATGACCTCGAGCGACAGCGGACGGATCTTGCTGGCGTTGCCGGCGGAGCCGAAGGCCTCGTAGCGGGCCTTGCAGATCCCCTTCATGGCCTTGGTCGCGGCCTCGAAATACTTGCGCGGATCGAAGTTGGAGGGGTTCTCGTGCAGATGCTTGCGGATGGCTCCGGTGGAGGCCATGCGCAGATCGGTGTCGATGTTGACCTTGCGCACGCCATTCTTGATGCCCTCGACGATCTCCTCGACCGGGACGCCGTAGGTCTCGCCCATGTCGCCGCCGAACTCATTGATGATGGCCAGCCAATCTTGCGGGACCGAGGATGAGCCGTGCATGACCAGGTGGGTGTTGGGGATGCGCTTGTGGATCTCCTTCACCCGCTCGATGGCGAGGATGTCACCGGTGGGCGGACGGGTGAACTTGTAGGCGCCATGCGAGGTACCGATGGCGATGGCGAGCGCATCCACCCCGGTCTTCTTCACGAAATCGGCGGCCTCCTCCGGATCGGTCAGGAGCTGGCTGTGATCGAGCGTGCCCTCGGCGCCGATGCCGTCTTCCTCGCCGGCCTGGCCGGTCTCCAGCGAGCCGAGACAACCGAGCTCGCCCTCGACCGAGACACCGCAGGCATGCGACATCTCGACAACCCGACGGGTCACGTCGACATTGTAGTCATAGGTGGTCGGGGTCTTGCCGTCCACGCCGAGCGAGCCGTCCATCATGACCGACGAGAAGCCGAGCTGGATGGAGCGCTGGCACACCGCAGGCGAGGTCCCGTGATCCTGGTGCATGCACACCGGGATGTGCGGCCACTCCTCGATGGCGGCGAGGATGAGATGGCGCAGGAAGGGCGCGCCGGCATATTTGCGTGCGCCGGCCGAGGCCTGCACGATGACCGGAGAGTCGGTCTCGTGGGCAGCTTCCATGATGGCGCGCATCTGCTCGAGGTTGTTGACGTTGTAGGCGGGGACGCCGTAGCCGTGCTCGGCAGCGTGATCAAGCATTTGACGCAATGAAATCAGGGCCATGTGTTGTTTCCTCGTATCGGACTGACGTGTTGAAACCGATTTCTGGGCCGAACGGATCGAGCGGCCGGATTAGTCCTCGATGAGCATCCGATGCTCGCCGACGCGCATGATTTTCATGATATTCGTCTGACCTTCAACCCCAGAGCGATCACCCTTGGTGATGATGACCAGGTCGCCATCGCGCACCGTGCCACGGCGCAACAGCTCCTCGATGACCTCGCGGTTGACCTCGTGGATGTCGGTGCTGGCGACGTCGAAGCTGACGGGATAGACGCCGCGGAAGAGCCGCACCTTGCGGCGGGTCGGGGCGCAGCGGGTGATGGCATAGACCGGGATGCCCGAGCGGATGCGCGACATCCATTTCACGGTCGAGCCGGTCTCGGTCAGGGCGGCGATCGCCTTCACACCCAGGTGGTTCGCGGTGTACATGGCAGCCATGGCGATCGCCTCGTCGACACGTCCGAACACCGAGTCCAGTCGGTGCTTGGAGCGCGTGACCTGCTTCTCGGCCTCGCGACAGATGCGATCCAGGGCCTCGACGACCTTCGCCGGATTCTTGCCGATCGAGCTCTCGGCCGAGAGCATGACCGCATCCGTGCCGTCCAGCACCGCATTGGCCACGTCGAAGACCTCGGCCCGGGTGGGGATCGGGTTTTCGATCATGGACTGCATCATTTGGGTCGCGGTGATGACGACACTGTTGAGATTGCGGGCGCGGCTGATCAAGTCCTTTTGGACCGCCGGCAGCTCGGCATCACCGATCTCGACACCCAGGTCACCGCGGGCGACCATGATGGCATCGGCGGCATTGATGATGTCATCGATGGCGCGCAAGGATTCGGCGCGCTCGATCTTGGCGATGATTCCGCCGCGTCCGCCAGCCTCCTGGAAAAGCTCGCGGGCGAGCCGCACGTCGTCACCATTGCGCACGAATGAGACCGCCAGATAGTCGGCATCGATCTCGGCCGCGAAACGGATGTCCTCGCGATCCTTATCGGTCAAGGCCGGAGCCGAGAGACCGCCGCCCTTCTTGTTGATCCCCTTGTTGTTGGACAGTGTCCCACCGACGACCACGCGACACTCGGCGCGGCTACCCGAGACGTCCTCGACCCAGAGCTCGATGGCTCCGTCGTCGAGCAGCAGGGTATCGCCGCGACGCAGGTCCTCGACCAGCGCCGGATAGGTGGTGCCGACTCGCTCGGCGCTGCCCGCATCGAGCGGGCAAGAGGCATCGATGGCAAAGTGATCGCCACGCTCGAGTCGGATGGGTCCATCGGCGAATTTGCCGATCCGGATCTTGGGGCCTTGCAGATCCATGAGGACCGCGATCTCGCGTCCCGCCGCGGACGCACGCTCCCGGATCAGCCGGGCACGCTCGCGGTGACGCGCGTGGGTGTCGTGCGAAAGATTGAGACGGACCACGTCCACCCTGGCCGAGATGAGCTCGTCCATCACGGAGAGAGGATCGGTGGCCGGACCCAGTGTAGCGACGATCTTGGTGCGTCTTGACATGGCGAGCCGGTGGGCTGAGACCTTAGGGTTTGAAAGATTGATGGTGGTCAGCGCGGCTCGAGGACACCCCACCGACCAAATGAATCCCCCGCCGCGTGGCGGGGGATTCGGCTCGCAGGCTTGGGATCAAGCCTTCGCCCGGGCCTCGAGCATGGCCACAGCGGGCAAGGTCTTTCCTTCCAGATACTCCAGGAAGGCACCACCGGCCGTGGAGATATAGGAGACCTGGTCATAGATGTCGTATTTCTGGATCGCGGCGATGGTATCGCCGCCGCCGGCCAGACTGAAGCCAGGCGCGCCAGCAATGGCCAACGACAGTGTCTTGGTGCCTTCACCGAACTGGTCGAATTCGAAGACACCGACCGGGCCGTTCCAGACGATGGTCCCCGCCTTGGCCACGATCTCGGCGAGCTCTTGAGCCGATTTCGGGCCGATGTCGAAGATCATGTCGTCCTCGGTGACCTCGGCGGCGGCCTTGGTGACGGCCGGCTCGTTCTCGTCGAACTTCTTGCCGCAGACCACATCCACCGCGATCGGGATGCTGGCACCGCGCGCGGCCATCTTCTCCATGAGCGCTTTGGCGGTCGGGATCAGGTCGTGCTCGCAGAGCGATTTGCCGACCGGAAAGCCGGCCGCCGCCAGGAAGGTGTTGGCGATGCCGCCACCGACCACCAGCTGATCGACCTTCTCGGAGAGCGATTCCAACACGGTCAGCTTGGTCGAGACCTTGGAGCCGCCGACGATGGCGACCATGGGACGGGCCGGCTCGGCGAGCGCCTTCTGCAGTGCATCCAGCTCCTCGGCGAGCAGCAGACCGGCGCAGGCCACCGGCGCGAACTTGCCCGCGCCATGGGTCGAGGCCTGGGCGCGATGGGCGGTGCCGAAGGCGTCCATGACGAAGACATCGCAGAGCGCGGCATACTGCTTGGCCAGCGCCTCTTGATCCTTGCCCTCGCCCGTGTTGAAGCGGACATTCTCCAGCAGGACCAGCTCGCCATCGGCGAGCTCGGGGGGCTGCTCGAGATAATCACGGATCAGACGGACCTCGCGACCCAGCTTGGCGCTCAGATCGGCGGCGACCGGGGCGAGCGAATCGGCCTCGGAGAAGACGCCCTCCTCCGGGCGACCCAGGTGCGACATCACCATGACCTTGGCCCCGGCATTGAGGCAGTGCTCGAAGGTGGGCATGGAGGCGGTGATGCGTGCATCCGAGGTGACCTTGCCGCCCTTGACCGGGACGTTCAGATCGGAGCGGATCAGGACGCGCTTGCCAGCGAGATCCAGATCGGTCAGCTTGATGAAGGACATGTCGAGTCTCCTAGTCGAAGCACTGTTATAAGTTCCTGATAAAGCAATCCGCGAAGCCCGATGGCTTGGCGCATGGCTCGATCCTGGGGCCCTGATCCACGCTCCTGCCGGTCCGATCGCTCGGCCGCTGATCGCTGCCCTCGATTGAGGGCGGCCAGCCTCGGAGACACCTGCTCCCACCGGAGGCCGGCCGCCCGCGTCTTACTTGGCGACGTGCTCGACCATCCGCAGCATGTTGCAGGTATAGCCGTATTCGTTGTCATACCAGGCGACGATCTTCACGAAGGTCGGATCCAGGGCGATCCCGGCCTCGGCATCGAAGATCGACGGCGTGGAGCGGCCGCGGAAATCGGTCGAGACGACCTTCTCGTCCGTGTAGGCCAGGACACCAGCCAGATCACCCGACTCGGAGGCCGCCTTCATGGCCGCGCAGATCTCCTTGTAGTTGGCCTCCTTGCTGAGCTCCACGGTCAGGTCCACCACCGAGACGTCCGAGGTTGGCACACGGAAGGCCATGCCGGTCAGCTTGCCGTTCAGATCGGGCAGCACCTTGCCGACTGCCTTGGCCGCACCCGTGGAGGAGGGGATGATGTTCTCCAGGATCCCGCGACCGCCGCGCCAATCCTTCATGGAGGGACCGTCGACCGTCTTCTGGGTGGCGGTGGCCGCGTGCACGGTGGTCATGAGACCGCGCTTGATCCCCCAGTTGTCATGCAGCACCTTGGCGACCGGGGCCAGACAGTTGGTGGTGCAGGAGGCGGCGGAGATGATCGCCTGACCGGCATAGGTGTTGTGGTTGACGCCATAGACGAACATGGGGGTCGCGTCCTTGGAGGGCGCGCTCTGCACGACCTTCTTGGCGCCAGCCTGGATGTGCTTCTGGCAGGAGGCATCGTCGAGGAAGAATCCGGTGCACTCCAGCACCACCTCGGCGCCGACCTCGTCCCACTTGAGGTTCGCCGGGTCGCGCTCGGCGGTGAGACGGATGTTCTTGCCGTTGACGATCATGGTGGTCCCGTCGACGGCGATATCGCCCTGGAAGTTGCCGTGCACCGAGTCGTATTTCAGCATGTAGGCCAGATAATCGGGCTCGAGCAGGTCATTGATGGCGACCACCTCGATGCCGGGGAAATCCTTGACGATCGCGCGAAACGCCATGCGACCGATCCGACCAAAACCATTGATACCGACTTTCAGTGTCATGATGAGCGTACTCCTCAGTGAATGGATCAAGATGTGTTGTGCTGTCCGCGGCGCCCGCTGATCCCATGCGATTCGTATTGGGCCGGACCTATGGGCGCGCGCCGGAAACGGGATTCAAGCGGCGATGACCGGAGGCGCCGGGCGCACGAGGCCCGACACGCCCGGAGATCTTCAGGACAAGAGGCCGCGCACCTTGGCAACCAGATTTTCGACCGTGAACCCGAATTCCTTGAAGAGCGGACCGGCGGGTGCCGATTCACCAAAACGATCGACGCCGAGCACCGCGCCTTGTGACCCGACATATTTCCACCAACCATCGGTCACCGCGGCCTCGACCGCGATCCGGGCGGTGACCGCCGCGGGCAGGACGGACTCGCGATAGGCCGCGTCCTGGGCGTCGAAGATATCGGTGGATGGCATGGAGACGACACGGATCGCCTGATCCGACAGGGCCTCGGCAGCCTTGACCGCGAGCTCGACCTCCGAGCCGGTAGCAATGATGATGGCGTCCGGGGTGCCCTCGCAGTCGCGCAGGACATAACCGCCACGGGCGATCGCGGCCAGCTGCTCAGGGGTGCGCTGCATGTGCGCCAGATTCTGGCGCGAGAAGATCAGGCAGCTCGGACGGTCGCGCCGCTCGATCGCCAACTTCCAGGACACTGCCGACTCGACCGCGTCGCAGGGACGCCAGACGCTCATGTTGGGGATCATGCGCAGGGTCGGGATCTGCTCGACCGGCTGATGGGTCGGGCCATCCTCGCCCAGACCGATCGAGTCGTGCGTATAGACGAAGATGGACTGGATCTTCATCAGCGCGGCCATGCGCAAGGCATTGCGCGCATATTCGGAGAACATGAGGAAGGTCGCGCCGTAGGGGATGAAGCCGCCGTGCAACGCGACACCATTCATGATGGCCGACATGCCGAATTCGCGCACGCCGTAATAGACATAGTTGCCGGCGGCATCCTGCTTGCCGATCCCCTTGCAGCCCTTCCAGAGCGTCAGGTTGGAGCCGGCAAGGTCAGCCGAGCCGCCGAGCAGCTCGGGCAGCAGCGGGCCGAAGCCATTGAGCGCGTTCTGCGAGGCCTTGCGCGAGGCGATGGTCTCGCCCTTGGCGGTGACCGCGGCGATGAAGGCATCGGCCTGCGCCGACCAGTCCTCGGGCAGCTCGCCGGTCATGCGACGCTTGAGCTCGGCGGCCTCGGTCGGGTAGGCGGCGGCATAGGCGGCCAGACGATCGTTCCAGGCGGACTCGGCCGCGGCGCCGCGCTCGCGCGCGTCCCAGCCCTGATAGACCGAATCCGGGATCACGAAGGGCGGATGATTCCAGCCCAGATACTCTCGGGTCAGGGCGATCTCGTCGTCGCCGAGCGCCGCGCCGTGACACTCTTCCTTGCCTTGCTTGTTCGGCGAGCCGAAACCGATGATGGTCTGACAGCAGATCAGGCTCGGACGGTCGCTGATCGCGCGGGCGGCCTCGATGGCGGCCTTCACGGCCTCCGGGTCATGCCCGTCGACCTTGGGGATGACATGCCAGCCATAGGCCTCGAAGCGCTTGGGCGTATCGTCGAGGAACCAGCCGGGCGTGTCGCCGTGACCCCGCACCTCACCGTCGATCGAGATGTTGTTGTCATCATAGATGGCGATCAGCTTGCCCAGCCCCAGCGCGCCGGCCAGCGAGCAGGACTCGTGCGAGATGCCCTCCATCAGACAGCCGTCGCCGAGGAAGACATAGGTGTAGTGATCGATGATCTCGTGACCGGGACGGTTGAATCGGGCGGCCAGCGCCTTCTCGGCCAAGGCCATGCCCACCGCGTTCGAGATGCCTTGACCCAGGGGACCCGTGGTGGTCTCGACGCCGGGTGCGTAGCCGTATTCTGGATGGCCAGGGGTCTTGGAATGGAGCTGACGGAACTGCTTGAGATCCTCGATGCTCAAATCGTAGCCGGTCAGATGCAGGAGCGCATAGATCAGCATGGAGCCATGGCCGTTCGAAAGCACGAAACGATCACGATCGAGCCAGTCCGGGTTGCCCGGGTTGTGCGTCATGAAATCGTTCCACAAGACCTCGGCGATATCGGCCATTCCCATCGGCGCACCCGGATGACCGGAATTTGCCTTTTGGACCGCATCCATGGCGAGCGCACGAACGGCGTTGGCGAGTTCTTTTCGTGAGGACATCAGCCCCTCCTAAAGGTCATATAAGGTTCAGAAGCGTAGATCAAACAGTCAAACCTGCCGCAGATCATGAGCGCCGAGCGAGCGGCGGTGATGGGCGCGGAACAACGGATAACGCGGTGTCGCCGGGCAGCATGCCGAGTGGAGCGCCCCGGGCGATCGCGGGAAACAAAGGCAAGGTCTCGATTGCATGACCGCCCGAGCCGAGATCCTTCTTCAAAGACCGCTCATTGTGGACGAAAGAGTGCCTACCCGCCAATCAAAACAAATCGAGGTTGTCTAAAACGACTTTATCAGTTCCTAATATTAAGAATTACGGAAGGAAATGGCCAGAACTTTTCGTGATGCCCCGCCGAGCGCGCGCGGACATCGCCCCGGCCACACCGCTGGATCAGCGATCGGTGCTCCTCATCCCGGCCGGGCGACCCCGCGTCGGCGATCGTTTCAGCTCGCCCGCCATTTGATCGAGCAGCCCATGCTGGGGATCTGCTCGGCTGGTCCCTGACCGCTGCGCGCGACCTCGCTCATCGCCTCGAAGAGATCACGGCGCACATCCGCCGGGGCGGTCTCCTTGCGGCTCGCATCGAGCCGACCCCGATACTGGAGCTCGAGATCCGCGTTGTAGCCGAAGAAATCGGGTGTGCAGACGGCCCCGTAGGCCTTGGCGACCGCCTGACTCTCATCGAGTAGATAGGGGAATGGGTAGGCGAATTCGTCGGCGATACGGCGCATATTCTCGAACGAGTCCTCGGGATATTCCCGAGTGTCATTGGACATGATGGCCACGCAGCCGATGCCGAGCGCCATCAGGTCATGCGCGTCGCGCACGATGCGCTCTCGCACCGCCTTGACGTAGGGGCAGTGGTTGCAGATGAACATGACCAGCAGACCGCGCTCACCGGCGCAGTCATCACGTGTCCAGACCTTGCCATCGACTCCTGGCAAGACGAAATCCGGCGCGGGACGGCCGAAGTCACAGACGGGGGTTTCGAGCGAGGCCATGGGCAACCTCCAGATCAGTGGGTCAGTCAGTCCGGTCGTCCGGCTATGTTAGCCGAAGCCCGACGGTTTCCAAACCCATGTTTTCGCTCCGCGCGCGACTCGTTTATCATAGCCGGCTCAGTCAAACGCGCACACGCGCCTCGCCTAGGTCAACAGAACACACATGAGCAAGGACTACATCTTCACCTCAGAATCCGTCTCCGAGGGTCATCCGGACAAGATGGCGGACCAGATCTCCGATGCCGTTCTGGACGAGATCTATCGGCGCGACCCCAATCCCGCCAAGGCGCGCGTCGCCTGCGAGACCCTGGTCAAGACCGGCTTCGTGGTGTTGGCTGGCGAGATCACCCTGACTGATCGCTCGCTCAAGATCGACTACGAGGGCGTCGTGCGCAAGGTCGTGGCCGACATCGGCTACAACGGCTCGGACGTCGGTTTCGACGGCAGCACCTGCGGCGTGCTCGTGGCCTTGGGCGAGCAGTCCAAGGACATCGACATGGGCGTCAATCGTGAGCAGGAAGAGTCCCAGGGCGCCGGCGACCAGGGCATGATGTTCGGCTATGCCACCAACGAGACCGACCATCTGATGCCCGCGCCGATCGACTACGCGCATCGTCTGGTCAAGCGCCAAGCCGATGTGCGCAAGAACGGAACACTCCCCTGGCTGCGTCCCGATGCCAAGTCGCAGGTCACCATGCGCTATCTGGATGGCAAGCCGGTCGCGGTCGAGGCCGTGGTGCTTTCCACCCAGCACAGCCCAGAGGTCAGTCAGGGCGTGCTGCACGAGGCGGTCATGGAGGAGATCATCAAGCCCGTGCTCGGGGGGACCGGCTGGCTGACCGGCGAGACCAAGATCCACATCAACCCCACGGGACAATTCGTGATCGGTGGACCGGTCGGCGACTGCGGCCTCACCGGGCGCAAGATCATCGTCGACACCTATGGCGGCATGGCGCGTCACGGCGGCGGCGCCTTCTCCGGCAAGGATCCATCCAAGGTCGACCGCTCGGCGGCCTATGCCGGACGCTATGTCGCCAAGAACATCGTCGCGGCGGGTCTCGCCGATAAGTGCGAGATCCAGGTCTCCTACGCGATCGGCGTGGCCGAGCCGACCTCGCTGTCGATCGACACCTTCGGCACCGCCAATATCAGCGAGCATCGCATCATCGAGCTGATCCGGGCGCACTTCGACCTGCGACCCTTCGGGATCGCGCGGATGCTGGATCTGAACAATCCCGAGCACATCAAATATCTCGACACCGCCGCCTATGGTCACTTCGGCCGCGCCGAGCCCGGCTTCACCTGGGAGCGCACCGACAAGGCCGAGATGCTGCGCGAGGCCGCGGGGATCTGAGCCGCGGTCGCGGGGGTGGGTTCCCTGGCCAGTGTCGAGACGCCATATCGAGCCCATGACACTGAATCGCGAAGCCCGCACCCTGACCCCTGAAACCTCCCCAGCGAGGAGCGTTGCAACCCGGACCTCATGGCACCGGGCCAGGCTCGCTGGCGGGGTCGACACGACAACGGCGCTCACTCACCTTTCAACGAGAGCTGATAAGCATGAGTGAGTTCACCGACTACAAGGTCG
>RZZN01000043.1 GCA_009929855.1 Gammaproteobacteria bacterium | reverse complement strand
CATCAAGTCGAGGGTCAGCGGCGCCGCGGTGCTCATCCCGGGCCATGGCCAGGTCGGTGGTTGGGAGATCATCGATGCCTATCTCGGTTACCTCGGCGGCCTGCACGAGGCTGTCGCTGAGCTCTATGGCGAGGGTATGAGTGACTTCGAGATGAAGCCACAGGTCAGCGAGCGGCTCGCCGCCTACCGGGACTGGCCGGGGTTCGACAGCGAGCTCTGCAAGCACATCTCGCTGGTTTATCAGGAGGTGGAGGGGGAGGCGTTTTGAACCGCGGCGTGAGGGGTGGGGCGGGTCCTGCATTGCACAGAAAGCGATGCTGGCCGATGTTTGGTGGAGAAACCCATGGCCGGAGTGCTCAGGTGGACACATCTATTGGCTGACGTGGGTGCTCCATAAAGAGCTGGCCGCAGCGGTGGTCGGCAACCGACGCTGGTTTGCGAAAGTCTTCGGCGTCGCCGGCGCCTGACTGGCACTCACCTCCTGCGTCGCTTCGCTCCGACTGCCCCGGCCAAATGGTCGTGGAACGGGTGGCCGAGTGCCCGTGGAATCACCGGCCGGATATTGGTGGAACAGGTGGCCGAATCGCGTGGAATGCGCAGGCTGGCTGCAGACGAACCTGTCCTGGGAGTCCCCGCGGCCCTGAACGCCGAGCTCAGGCGATTGGACATGTGAGCTCACGGACCCGGGCGGCGTAGGAGCCTTGTGTGTCGGCGTTCATCACCCGCTCGAAGTACTCTCGCGCGCGCCGACGGTCACCGACCATGTAGTAGTACTTCCCGAGCTCGAAGAGGCTGAAGAGGTCGAAGGCATCGAGTGCGAGGGCCTGGTTATAAAAACTGAGCGCGAGTCGGTCGTTGCCATTGAGGGCATGCGCCCATCCGAGCTTGGAATAGACCACGACGGCATCTGGCCGCTCAGCGCGGACACCCTCTAGGAGATGGATGGCCCGTGCATAGTCGCCATCCAGTCCGGCAGCGACTGCCAGCCTGAACCGGGCGTATGGTCTGTCGAGCGTATCCACGAGGCGCTCGTAGATCCCCACCGCCTCGCCGTACCTCTGCAGGTTGATGTAGAGCTGACCGAGGCGCCCGAGTATCTCGGTACGCTGGTGTACTTCAACCGGGTACCCGCGGTTATATGCGGCGAGCAGCTGCTCGTACGCCTCGGCCGCTTTTCGATGATACCCGAGTCGTAAGCAGATGCCGCCGAGCATGCGCACATACTGCGGATGCCCGTCGCTGCGGTCGACCGCAGCCTCGGCCGCCTCGAGGGCACCTTGCGCGTCGTCCTCCGCGAGGCGCTGCTTCGCCAACTCGAGATAGTGCAGAGGACTGGACGTCGCGGGTCGGAACCCGAGCTGGCTCGGTTCCGAACGAGTCGGCATCGCCGTGGACGCCGCTTCGGCGCGCAGGCGATCGAGGCATCCTTGGACGGCCGCACGCATCGATCCGCAGTTGGCGAACCGGCTTTCGGGGCGTCGTGACATGGCGCGGAGGATCACCTCTTCGAGGTCCGACGGCACGTCCCGGTTGATCTCGCGGGGCTTGGCGATCTGGACGCCCGTCAGCAGCTGATGAGGGCTCGAGTAGGGCAGTCGCCCGGTGGCCATCTCGTAGAGCAAGACACCAACCGAGTAGATGTCGCTGACGTCACGTGCTCGTTTTCCGTCGAGCGCCACCTCTGGCGCCATGTACGCCTCGGTGCCGTGTCGTGTGGTCCAGACCCACACGTCCTCTAATCGTCGACTGGAACCAAAGTCCGTGATCTTCGCCGCCCCCGACGCCCTCTCTACGAGGATATTCTGCGGCTTGATGTCGTTGTGCGAGATGTTTGCCGCGTGAACAGCAACAAGCCCGTCGAGGATTTGAAGGGTCCACTCGAGCATCTGTTCGAACGTCAGCGGCGCCCGAGTACTCACATTGTCCAGGACCTTCGCTAGATCGTACCCATCGACGAACTCCATCTCGATGACGAAGAGCTCGCCGATATTGTGGAAACCGTGGACGCGAACGATGTTTGGATGGTGGATCTCCTTGATGATGTCGGATTCCTTGCGAAGCACCTCCTCGCCCTTCTCCTGATCTTTCGGAATCTTGATGGCGACCGTCGCACCATCCCTCAGCCTCCGCGCTTGCCAAACTTCGCCGAAGCTCCCCCGGCCGAGCTCTGCGAGCAAGCGAAACCGGTCTCCCAACTCCTCGCCGGGCCTGCCGTGGAAGACGATCAGTGCCATGATCACGCCCTCCCCAGGGCGAGTCGCTCGTTGCGCTCGTCCCGCAGAAACTCGCCGAATACGAGACGCTCGGAATCCGCCGCGAGACGCATGACGCATTTGACAATCATCAGCGGCGTAGGCGCTGGTGGAACCTCCTTCCCCTTGCGTCGAAATCCATCGCGATAGGTAGCGACGATGGCATCCATGCTCCGCGGAGCCGAACCGCTGCGCACCCAGTAGGCAAGCACGCACAGCTTCAAGCTCGCGGTTGATGTGGACGCGATCGCGAGGTTCTCGACCTTACCGCGAAGCTTGCTCTCGTCGCCACGTTCGAACCGCTCGAACTCAAAAGCGAGCGAGGCGTCGCCATCATCTTTATCGAACCAAACCGCATCAGCACGAACATCACCGAGCCCGCTATCGCGAGCCCACCAGATCGGACATTCGGCAACCGCGGAGTAGTCGAGCGACTGCCCGACGCCCACCAGGAACGTCAGGAAATGCGAGTGCACCGTGACGCCGACGTCGGGAATCCCGGTCGTCAGCAGCATGGGAAAGTGCTGCTCCATCAAGTTGCGATTGGTCAGTGCGGCGAACACCTGATCCGCTAGGGACGCTCGCGAGCTGACGCTCATCCGCCAGACCGTCCCCAACGCTCACACACCCGCGGCGACTCGCCGCCGTGGATCAGCGCCTTGGTACCCACCTTCACGACGAGCGGCGCGACGATCGCCCGCCCGCAGATCAAGGCCTCACCGGTCGACAGCGTCGGGAGCTCGGCCAAGTCCGCCGCAGAGAAGTAGTCGGACGTCTTCTGAATGAAGCGCTGGTCGTCGGGGTTCTTGATACGCATCGCGACGATGGTGTTGCACTGACTGGTAACGTCGGAGTCGAGCTTGCTCGGCCGCTGGCTCACGATCGCGAAGCCCACGCCGAACTTTCGACCCTCGGCGGCGATGCGTTTGATGATGTTCTTCGAAATGGCCGGTTCGCCGGCTGGTGCGAAGTTGTGGCCTTCTTCGTAGACGACGAACACCGGCCGGGTCGGACGCTGTTTGTCGGCCGCCGCCTTCATCAGCTCGCTCGAGATCAACGCGACGATGACCTGGCGAGCCGTGTTCGACAGACCCTGTAGATCGACGATACAAAGACGACCGGCTTCCGCGCTGTCGTCCCCGACCATCTCGTAAACGTCGAAGGGCTCCCCGGCAGCCCGCGAGTAGAAGCTCTGCGCCTCGTTGATCATGCGGCGCAGGCGGATGGCTGCAATGTTTGCGCTGCCGCCTTTGAGTGCGTTGGCCTCGCCCTGGCTGCCAGCCCCACTCACCCATTCCTTCAGGCGGTCGAGATCGTCCAACACCGCAAAGAGTTCCTGGATGTCGCGAGGCTCGTCGATGTTCTCCTTCCAGTATCGGAGTGCCACATCAAGAACGCGCTGCTGAGGCTCCGTCAGCCCGGGAAGCACCCCCGAGAACTCGTCGACCTCGAAGTGGTCGAGCTGAAGTGCGAGTCGCTTGTTCTTAGCGGAGTACTTTTCATCGAAGCTGCGTAGCTGCGGCGTGTAGACCTTGATCCCACCTCCGAGATTCTGAAGCTGCTGAAGCGCGTCCTGAATCTCGGCGAGCTTCTGCCGATCTCGCGGGTCCTCCACCTTGTCGAGTCGATCGTTGAAGTTGAGCTTGCCGCCGCGGAACGCCTTGCCGTACTCCCCATGGGGATCGAACACCACGACCGAGGCGTTGAGCTGAGACACGAGCCGCTCGATCACGCGCCCGACCGTGTAGCTCTTCCCAGAACCTGTCATCGCCAGCACGGCAAGGTGCTCGGTGACGAGTGTGTCTGCGTCGAGGAAGACCGGGACGATGTTCTCGCCCTTCTCGTAACCAACGAGGTTCCCGAGATGAATGCTCGTGTCCTCGGAGAACTCGTAGAAACTCGTGAGAAAGGCGTAATCGACGCCGTACACCTTGGTCCCGGGCGTCAGCGGACGACGCGGGATTCGGATCTCGCCGGTGAACGGATCCTTGTAGCCGACCAGCTCGAGCGTGGCGTAGACGGTCTCGCCCGATAGCCTCGATTGCGGGAGCAGCTCCACCTCGCTGATCCCCTCGCCGAGCGAGGGACTGAAAAGGATGTTGGAGCGTGAGAGGCCGACAATACGGCCCAGCACGTCCAGTTGGGTTTCCGATTCGCGTTCCTGGTGCGCCACGCGGACGAACTCGCCGCGGCGTGCAGAGAAGCTCGTGCGGAGCGCGACGGTGAGCTTGTTGGGCTCACCCGTGTTGCCGACCAGCTTGCCAAGGTAGGTGTCATCGTCTTGGAACATGTTCACTCCTCATCCAGGGTGTCGACGCCTTCGAGCCAGGCTCGATCAACGCCGCGGTTCTTGAGCATGCCCAAAGTGGAACGAAGGTAGTTGGACAGGACCTCGCGGGGCATCTTGACGAGCGCCTCGGCGTACCACAACGGGAGCGGCTTCATCCGCGGGTTGTCGTTCAACGTCAGGAACGCGGTCATGCTTGCCAGCTTGTCGAGCCCTTTGGAGTCCCACTGTCCCGGCGCACCGACGGTCTCGAGTTTCCAGATTGGCGTTTGCAGTCCGACCTGAAGGTGGAATCCGATCAGACCATGACTCGCCACGGTCCTAGGTTCAAAGCGCTTCATCTGACGCCCGAGCGCCTCATAGTAGTAGGCCGCCGTTCGGTGGCCCGCGCGCAGTGCCCCCCGCAGAAACCGCAGAACACCGACGCGCCGCAGCTGGGTCCACTCGCTTTGGACGAGGTCGAGGGTCTCGGGGCTGATGGCCTCTGGCGAACCAGCTGCTCCCTTCTCCCGCAGGGCATTCAATACTGCGGCGTTGAGGTCCTTTTGCGACTGGAGCGAGACCAGGAAAGGGCCATTCGGGTCATTTGGATAGATCGAGGGAAGGAACCTCTGCCAGAACCCCTCCATGACCTCGATGAGCTCGCGCCACTCTTCCTCCACGTCGGGTTCAGCGAGGCTCATGCTCTGTTCGGCCCGCGGGACAAGGAGCGGGATGTCGACGAAGATGACATCCGGGCGTGTGTCGGAGTCCAGCAGGTCCGTCAGGAGATGATAGACGAGGATGTACTCCTTCCACGCGAGCCGCTCGGATGCGTCAAGGAAGTTCATGTCGTTGATGTCGACGCGGCTGTCCTGGAACCCTTCCGTCACCTGGTTGCCGGATACGACGATGTCGTGGCGAAGCGCGGTGGCGCCGTAGAGGATGCCGCCCAGGGCAGGCATGCTCCGGCTCCTGGAGGAGACCCCAACCGCATAGACGCGATCGAACCGACGCGACTCGATGCTGCGGATGATGCCACCACGCACGAAGAGCGGGGCCTTCGAGTCGATGTACCGCATCTTGTTTGCGATCTTCCCGACGGTGCCGGGAAGCCGCAGGCTCATGGCTGCGGCGAGTGCGCGAGCCAGCTCGATGCTCTTCATGTGGTCGTCTCCTCTGCGGCGAGCAGGGCCTCAAGCTCACGCAGGTAGGGGTGCATCCCGCGCTGCTCGAGAAACTGGACGAGGCCCACGCGCTCGCTCCGCGCCGAGTTGTCGGCGGCCACCAGCCCCAGACGCGTGAGTTCCACAAGGGCCCGGCTCACGTCGTTCGCGCTCAGTTCCACGCCGAGGAGTTCCCCCGCTCGAGATCGCAGCAGCTCCGCCGTCTGCGAACCGCTAGCGGCGAGGAGAAGCGCCACTGGGACGAGCAGTCCGTCGCCCACGGCCTCGGCCTTCGTCGGACTCGATGGCTGCCGTTCGGTGGTGTCCTTGGCCTCCGCCACAACGGACGGAGTCCACGACACGAGCTGCCCAAGCAGTGCATGGCGATGCGCCTCATCGGTCAGCGCGGTGTAGGTCAGCAGCTGGAGTGTGGAGAAGAACACCGGCCCGGCCGTGTTGGTCGCCTGGTACCGGAGCAGCACGGGCTTGCCCTGGGCATCGACGGCGAGGACGCCCGCACCGAGCGCCGTCTCGAAGAAGTGGTCCGACCGAACCTTCACCTCACCGCGGAGCACCTCCTCGAGCGCTCCCTCGGTGATGCGAGCGGCCGACTCCGCGGCACGACGTCGGACGCCTAGTTGAACTGGCGTCTCGAAGTAACGACCGAGGTCCAGATCAGTGAACGGCGGCACGACGATGACGGCGACCCGCTCCCGCCCGAGCACGGACGACAGCCTGCGCATGTCGGCGAGCCGCTCGGCGTCCAGCAGCCCACCGATGACGATGAGCGGCGGCCCCGACGGATCAGCGACGAGCCGATCCATCGAAATACTCTCGACCTCGGCCGTCTGCGAGAGGACACCGACCTCGAAGAGATCAGCCTGTGCGTCGAGGATGCGTGCCTTCATCGGAGCTCCAGCTTCGAGCGGATGAGCTTCATCTCCTTGAGCTCGCGAATCGCGTCGGCGTGGTCCGGGTGCTGGTCCTCGTCGTAGGAGCCCCCTTCCAGGTCGCCGTAGATGTCGACCCACAGACCGAAGTGGACGGGTTTGCCCGCGCCCTCGAAGAAACCTGCGCCCTCTTGGGAGACCTGGCCGTTGAACGCCTCGTAGCACGCCTTCGTGGCGCCGTAGGTCGCAGCCGGCGTCGGTTCCGCCTTGGCCGGCTTCCCGTTCGACTTCAGAACGCGGTTGAGGGCGCGCAGCTCCTTCTGCCTGATCAGCTGCCGGAGCCCCGTCTTGAGCTCGTCGAGCTTCTCGCTGACCTGCTGCGGCAGCCCCTGAACCGCTCGGGCGGTCGCTACGACCTCGGTCTCCAGGCTCTTCAACAGCTCGGTCTCCGCCACCTGATCGATCAGGGACTGCACCTGCTGCTTCAGGCCTCCCTCCACGAGGCCGCGGAACTTCTGAACCTCGAGCTTGAGCGGGTGCAACGAGGCCTGAACAGGCTGCGGAGCGTCGGCCGTGAAGTCCGCCAGCGACTGCCACGCCGACGCGGCAGCCTTGAAATCCTTGACCGCCTTCGACCACTGCTCATGAAGCTTCTTGAACCGCGCGAAGAAGCTGCCTGGCCTCTCCTTGCTGATGAGGTCCTTCAGCGCGTCCATGCGCTTCCACGCGTGCTCGTACTTTGAATCGACGAGGTACTGATCGATCCGGAGTGTATAGGAAGCTGCCGGGATGTCCGCCACGCGGGTCTGCGTGCCTGCTGCGGAGCCCTGGACTGCATTCACAAGTTCGGCCTTGATAGCCTTGAGCGGGAGAGTGACCGGCGCAACGGGGAACGGTTCACCCTCTGCCGTGTCCAGCTGGCCGGCCTCCTCGAGGAGCTGATCGATCTCCTCGAGCATCTCTTCACGCGCCTCAACGAAGGCATTCTTCAACCAGGCCAGGAACGCAACCTTCTCCCACAGCGACAGCGAGGCATCGCGAGTCTCGTAAGACAGGATGCGCGCCGGCGAGCAGTCGAACTCCCTGTTCGTCTCGCCAATGTCGAGGGGACACACATCGAGGATGAGCACCTCAATATCGTAGATCTGCCCCACAGCCGTCCGAAGGGAGTCCTCCGTGATCCCATCGATTTCTGCGGTGAGGTAGTCTGTGTTGACCTGCTGGATCGCCTTGTCTGCGGTCGCGAGTTTATGCTTGGACGCCGGGTAGTTGTAGTTCAACAGCTTGTGCGACTGCGTGGGGAACAGGTCGGTAAGCGTCTTGATGGAGTCCTTGCACTCCCCCTCGAGCCAGGTCGACGCCGACTGGCGCCGGCTCTCGAGCATCGTCCGGTCGACGGCCTTGTAGAGGTCGTTCTTCTTGCGGATGAGTCCGATGCCGATGAGCACCTCGAGGATCTGCTCGAGCTGCTGTGGCGCCTTCATCTCGCTGGCGGGCACCGCGAAGAAGAAGCTGTTGGCGAGTTTGCTCACCGCCGACTGCGTCTTGAGCTCCTGAAGGAGCGCGAAGAAGCACCGGGGAACCTTCGGAAGCAGGCTCCCGTCGGTCGTCAGCACGCCGAGGAGGTCGCCGTACTTCCACGTGGCCGGCGCATCGATGTTCTTCTTCGCCGCCTGGCGGCAGTTCTCGAACTCCACGTTGTTGAGCGGTCCGCCGGCCGTTTCGACCGCCGCATCGAGCGAGCAGTCCTTCGCCAGCATGTAGCGGTAGCCCTTCGCGAAGTCGGCCGTGTTGTTACCTGTCTTGCGGCTCCAGATGGGAGCGAGTAGGTAGCCGGTCTTGCGGAGGCCGTTCGCCCACTCCCGGCTCTTCGCCTGCCACTCGTCACGGTAGGAGCCCTCGAGACCCTTCGCGACCTTACTCAGGCGTGCCTCGTGAGCGCTGTAGGCGGAGCCGCGGCCCGAGTACTTGAGAAGAAACTCCTCCTCCTGCGACACGAGACGCCGCGTCAGGACGCAACGCCGGAGGGCCGGCGACGTATCGAGCTGCTGCTCGAACGAGGCCACGTCCGCGCTTGCCGGGAACAGGACGAGGATCGGGTGGACGCGTTCGAGGCCGATGTAGGCGCGGAGCTTGTCCAGCGTCTCCTGGATGTCCAGGCAGTACAGGATTGTGCACCGACCGTCCGGCGTGACCCGAAGGCCATCCAGCGACGGCGAGCCGAACGACGACGTGAAGACCTTGTGCGGGACGTCCTTGAGTCCTGAGACCTGTTTCGTGTCGTCGTCCTTGAGGTGGTCGTCGAGCAGCTTCGCGAGGCCGAGGCAGATCGCTGTGCCGCGCTTCGCCTTCGTTTGGCTCAGGCCGCGGACGTGCTGGTCGAGGGGACCCTCGTACTTGCCCTCCTTGAAAAAGCGAACACTCTCGGCCGCCGAGACGAGGAGCTTGTTGAACTCGCGCCAGAGTCGGAACGACATCCCGATGAACCGGGTGCCGTCGACCCGGTACTCGGGCTTCGCAAAGATGCGATGCAGCGACTCGGCCGCGAACTCGATGCCCTCGCGCGGGTAGAGCGCCGCGAGCTGCTCGCCCCACTGCTCGAGGTCGGCGTAGACGACGAAGTCACCGGCCGCACCGGGGGCTCCGCCGACCGCAACAGAAAAGGCACGCAGTGCCTCGAGCAGACCGACAACGGACACCTCGCAGTTCGGGGTGAAGTACGTGTCGGTCTTCCCCTCCTTCGCCTTGAAGCCGAACTCCGGGCGGGTCAGCTCGTTTGCGAGCGCGCGCTCGTCGATGTGAACCTGGAAGAGCTCCGCGAAGGCAGGCCCGCGGCCAGCGACCTCGTGGCCAAGCAGCGCATCGGCCATCTCCCCGGTCAGCGCCTCCTTCGCCGCGCCTCCGACCGGAGCGGGCAGCTGGCCGTAGACGAGCCGCTCCACCTCTTGCTTGGGGACCCCGGCCACTTTGCCGAGCAGGGGCAGGACGGCAGAGTCGTTGAAAATGTGCTTGGCCCGCGCATCCGTCTTGGCGAAGTCCTTCAGAAGCTCCCACGCGCACGAGCCATCTCCGCGCTCGATGTGTCGTGCGTGCGTCTCGTGGATGGATGCCATGATCACGTTCAGCCAGCCAAAGTTCCGGTTGGCCGAGAGGAACGCGCCCTCGAGCGTGCCCACCGGGTACTCGACGGCGTGCGGGTCGACCAGGCTGCCCCTGATATGGTCGACGTAGCTCTGCACGTCGGTCAGCTGATTCGGCTCGATCGTGACCGAACTCGCACGGCGCAGGTTCGGGCCGATGTGGATCTGGTCGCGCATGCCCACGCTGCACAGCAGGAGGAAGTTCACGTCCGGATGCTGGTTGCGCCAGTTCTCGTGCTTGATGACCTCAGAGACCATCAAGAGGTACTCGTCATCGACCTTGGTTTGTGTGTCCTCGCGAAGGCCCCGCTTCAGGTCGCCGGGCGCTTCGACCTCGTCGACGATGATCCAGAGGTGGTTCAGCCCGGCATCCCGCAAGACCTTCTTCGCGTCGCGGAGTCGGTCCTCGAAAGAGCGCGTGTCGTCGTCGACGAGGGAGAGCGCCTTCAGGTTCACGCCCTTGGCCTGCATCGAGGCCTTGAGGTCCTCGTAGAGATCCCGCGGGCCGCCAGCGGCGGGGTCGGCGTGCAACGTGTGCCGCAGGGCCTCGACCGCCAAGCGAGACACCCAGGTCGAGGCGTCGAGCGCGTCGTCGCACACGGTGCTGTAGCGGATGTAGAGCGGCAGGACGCCATCTTGGAGCGCCGGCTCGAGCACCCGCGGCTTCTTGTCGGGCTGATGGAAGGGCGGGATGACATACTCGTTCTTGTTGAGCAGCCACCGGTCGACGCGGCCCGTCGCTTCAGCGATGAGCTCGTAGCCAAGCCGCGTCTTGCCCAGGCCCCAGTCGCCGAACGCAATGAAGAAGCCCGCGATGTCGTTCGCGGCGCCGTCCCAGAAGGACCGGCGGAATTGGTGAAGTGCGTTGAACACCTGGTTCTGGCCCACCATGGAGAAGGAAGGCGGATAAAGCGCGACACCCTTGGCGGCCCACGGCTTGGTCATGGTCATCGGTCTTCTCCCTGCATCTCGCTGGATGAACTCGCGGGGTTCTGTTCCGCGTTCTTGACGTTCGTGGTCATGTGAATGGGCGTGAACTCGATGCAGACGCGACGTGCGCCGGGCTCGCCGAACAGCCCTCGTCCCATACGGGGCTGGCCAGGGTGGCGGTCGAGCACCCGCAGGTGCTCGTGGTACATCGCCGTCCGGATGTAGCTGTCGAGGACGGCGGCGCGGTCTTCGTCCGGCACCTGGAGGAGCTCGCCGAAGCGCTCCCCGAGCTGGCTCACGATGAGAAAACCCTCGGCGTCCATGCAGTCACGAAGCGCCCGTGCGAATGCTTCGTCGTCGGTCAGCCGCACCGGCGCCGCGCCCTCGAACCCGAGCTCGACCAGGTCCTCCATCGCCAGCGCATCGGCGAGTGCGCCGGCGTCCAGGCCCCAGACCGGGGGACCACCATCGAAGGCTCGGATGTGGAAGAACACGGCCAAGGCCTTCCTGAGCGCCGTCGGGAGATCGTTCGTCGATGGTGTTCCGCCCTGGACGCCCTCCCAGACGACCGGTGCTGTCTCGCCGAGTGCCGCAAGGTCAGCCCGCCAACGCGGCCCGAGGGCCAGCTCGGCGTGGTCACGCAAGAGCCTGTTGAAGCCCTCGCAGTTGCGCTGAGTGATCTCGAGGGCGTCGCCCTCGGGCGACGTGAGCGACAACGCGCCCGCGGGGATGCTGCCCGGCGCATCGACGCCCAGCTGCCAGCCCGCCAAACAGAGCCCGATCACCAAGCGCGTTCGGGGTTCGCGTCGAAGCAACTGCCGCGCAAGGGCGCGCGCCCAGTCGACGTCGGCGTCCGCCTCGCGGAACGCCGTCCCCAGATCGACGCCCTCGACCGTGGCGCGGAGGCCCTTGTCGACCCGCTCGAAGAGGTTGATCCCGTTGATGCGGTAGCGGGCGCCGCTGCGCTCCATCCCGTAGGTGTTGATGACGCCATCGGTCCCCTTACCGCGCGGCGCCCCGCCCTTGAATTCCATGGTGGGAGCAATGTCGAACACAGTCCGCTCGAGGTCGGCCCGCGAGTAGACGCGGCCCGGCTCGGCCCGCGACGCCGCCTCAGGGTACTCCTGGATGCGAGCTGCCTCGCTCCATAGAAACAGCTTGGGGAGCGCGATGCGCACCGAGGGCGTGTTCATGCCTGTCCTCCGGGTAGAGCCGCGAGGAACTGGGAGAGGCGAACGCGGTAGGGCTTCTCGCCTCGGTTCTGCAGGTGTCCCGGATGAGCCTTGATCTTGGATTGGTAGTCGTCGGTCAGACGCATGAGGTCGCCATCCCGCTCGAACACATCCAGCAGCTCGAGATTCTTGAGCATCGACTGGACGGCGGTCGCCCAGAGTGAGTCCTGGGTGCTTGCTCCCACCGGCCAGTAGCCGACCTGCTCGAGCATCGATCGGACGTGGCGCCACAGTGGCCCTCGCACGGCGCCGTCGAGCTCAAGCTGCGCCACTCCCCCACCGACGTGGATCAGCGCGGCCACATCGCCCGACAGGCCGGCGAACAGGCGGTGGACCTCGAACTGTAGCAGCGCGGCCGCGACGGGGTGCTGAACCAGCCGCTCCGCGGCGGTCTCGCGATCAAGCCTGACGCCAAACTCCCACTCGCCGGCGCCGCAGAGCGGCAGTCCAGAGACGACGTAGCTGCGCTCCATCACGTCCGTGCGCTCCATCTCCCCGACCAGTACCTGGCCGTCGTCGGCCAAGAGCAGCTCCACGGTGCTGAGGAGCAACGGGCGCTTCCAGTTTCGACGGAGCTGAGTGCTGAGCGGACCCTCCGACGACTTCGAAGCCGCGTCGGCACTCCAGGACTGCTGCTGCGAAAGGAAGTCGGGCTCGCGAATCAGATCCCCGATCACCTTGGGCGGAAGCTGGGTGAAGAGGTCGAGCTGCTCCGAGGCCGCCACGTCGCGTGGCTCACGGATGGGCACGCTCAGATAGGCGTGCGTCTTCTGATCGCCGCCGTGCGGCTGCGTCAGATGCCAGCGTCCGAACCGGGTCCAGACGTGCTCCTCGATCTCCGGGATCGGCTCTGACGCGTGCCGCCGGAGGTGCTCACCCATGAAGCGCGCCGCGAGCCGTGTGGTGAACGCGCGCGGGTCCGCATCTCCATCGATGAGGTGAAGAAAGAGCGGGGTGGCGACATGGGCCTCGGGGCGACGTGTCAACATCGAGTCGAGCCAGTCGCTCAGGTGCGCCTCCTCCAGCCCGAGGTCTTCGAGATCGTCCGACGTCAGCTCGCCGAAGGTGGCGAGATGCGCGAGCAGCCGGCGGTTGCGATCGAGGGGCGAGGTCTGTTTCGCCTTCGCCGATACCTTGGCCTTCGCGCCCTTCAGCGTGTCGGACTTGTGGTGGATCGGGGCGGGGTCCTCGCCTGGGCGGTACAGGCGAAGGCGCGCCCAGTCGTCGTTCACGCGGAAAAGGAGGTCGTGTTCCGGCGTCGCGTTGTAGTGGACGCGACTGCGGAAGTTGGTCGTGTATTTCTCGACGTGGCACTGAACGGTGATCGGCTTGAAGCGCGGGTAGTTGGCCGCGAACCAGCTGGCGATTTCATCCCTCGGGTGCTCTTCGCCGTCAGCGAAGGTGTCGGCAACGAATCGCTCGAGAAGCGCGCTGCAGGTCTCCTTATAGTGCTTGCCGCCGCCGGCGAGCTTTGTCGCCCAGGTGATCACCTCCGGCGTCGGCTCCAGCGTTTGCTCCGTCGGCAGGAGGGCTCGCAAGCACGTCCACTCATCCGCTTCCACTCGGAAGTTCGTGCCAGTCGGCTGGCGCAGAATCATCAGATTGGGCAGCCCGGCAGTGGCGGAAATCGCGGCTTTCAGGACAGGGTTCGCCAGAAAGCGCCGCTCAACCGTCAGGACCACGCCCGGCCTCGCGGTCACCGCGCTCTCCGGGTCCACCCAAAACGCGGCATCGTCCGCATCCGGCGTGCGCTCTGCGACGCCTTCCGCGACCCGGGCCTGCGCGTAAATACCCGCATGCTTACCGGAGACCCAGATCAAGACAACATCGCCGACCTGGATTCGGTCCCTATAGCGGTTGGTCAAGAACTGAATTCGATTCAGGCCTTGAAGCGCGTCGAAGATTCGGTAGTACTTCGGGTTGGCCTGGAAGATCCAGACCTGTGGTTGTTGGACGTCAGGCATGGCGTCAACCTTTACCGGCGTGAACACATCAGGGTCCTCGGCATCGATGAGCGCAATGATGCCGCTTGGGGAGCTCGGGCGACGAATCACCCCTTTGTTCCGCAACCGCGTCACTGCCCATCGGCAGCGATAGGCGAACCTGGATTCGTGCTCGTGCCCCGTCTGCGGCTCCCGGTCCTCTGACGAGAGCGGGCACGACTCCTCGAGCCCTCGAATCAGCTCACTCAGTTTCACACCTCGTCCAGCCAAACGCAGCGCATCGAGGATCCAAGCCTCGACCTGTTCCATGTCCGTCCTCACCCGCCGACTCCTTCGATGGCTCGTAAAGCAAGCGCCTCGACCATTGACTGCTGCAAGGCTTTGCTCGGCCGGAAGACCGTGCGCAGCCGTGCCGCCATCAGTGACGCCCGATAATCCTCATGGAGAACGAGCTGCTCGTCCTGGCGACACAGGATGTGCAGCTCCAGCAGGTTGCGCAGCAGGTTACCCATGAGGTCGTCCGGGACCCGCCCGTCGACGAGGCCGAAAGGCGCATAGCCCTGCGCACGAACCAGGTCGCCGAGCAGGTCTGCGACCAATCCAACACCCTGGGAGCCAACCAGGATCGACAGCTCGTGCAGGGCTCCTGAACTGGGCAGGTCGAGCTCGACTTTGGGCATGGTCGATGCCGGTGACCGCCAGGCGCAGATGGCCAGGTGGATCAAGGCCGCGTAGAACGGATGCGTCACCAGCGCATCGCGAAGATGCTCGACGAGCGTGTCGGCCAGGGAGTCCTCGCCGAACAGAGGGCGACCCCGGGCGTCGAAGAGCGCGGCGCTGCTCAGCACGCCGAAGCGCTGGATGTTCCAGGCACACGGAAGCGGCGGCTCGTCTGGGTCGAAACCGTCCTCCCGGTTCAGCGGCAGTGCGCGCAACAGGGCCACCGTCTCGTCGACGACCGGAAGCGCAGCGCTCGCAGGCGCGAACCGCCGCAGCGCAAACTCGAACAACGCTTTGGGCCGCGCCGACTGCCCGAGGGCGAAGCTGTCCCAGGCATCGAATTCGAATGCGCGCTCCGGGGAATCGGCCATCCGCCGCTCCAGCTCTGCCAGACTGAGGTCCACCAGCCGTACGCCGCGCTCCAGGTGATCGATGAAACCGTTCAGCTCCGGCAGCAGAAGTGCCAGCTCGTCCTCGGTCCAAGCCTCCAGCTCCGCGGTCATGCCTGCACGACCTGCGTCCGCCAGTCCCTCTGCGAGGATTCCCAGCAGGTAGGCGCGGTACTCGGGGACCGCAAAGCACAGCCGGCGGCCCAACTGTTGGGCGTGCGCGTTCAGGAGACCCACGAACGGAGGCGCCAAGCGCCAGGACACAGGCTGGACCTGCGCATCGCGCACGAGTGCGCCGGATTCCTCGAGGAGCGTCAGCCAATCCGCCGCATCCAGGGCCTGTACCTCATGGACGGCCACCTCTCCCCAAGTGGCGAGATGGGTCCAAAGGGTCTGCGCCCTGGCCGGATCCACCGGGAGCATCGTCATGCCGCAAGGCTCGGATCCGTCACGGCGACTTGCAGCGCTGCCCATTCCGGCAGCCAGGTTCCGATGTCGTCGCTCGAGCGCGCAATCTCCTGGATCACCTTCGCCAGAAAGGCATTGCCACCCTGGAAACCCAGTTCCTTCAGGTCGTCTTCGGCCGCCTGGGCCAGATCCTTGCCGGCGAAGTAGCACAGAAAATGCTCATATCGGCGACCGCCAGGCTGGAACTCCGGTCGCAGCGCGTCGAACCGCTCAACCACGGCATCCAGGTCCACCAACTGAGTCGCCCGATGATCGGCCACGCTAGCCTCGATTCCTGCGCGACATCCTGTCTCCGTGAGGTCGTCAGGAAAGCGGTACTTGCTCTTGCCTCGTTCTGGACCGAAAGACGAAGACAGGGGCTTGAAACGGGGCCGCTCAGCCGAGAGCGCCGTGCGCGCCGCCTGATACAGGGCGATCTTGTCGCGTGCCACCTCCAGCGCCTGCTGGTACCTCGCCGGCTCTGGCGCCCGATCACCCAGGGCCTTGGCGACAATCGCCGGATCGATGAGATAGTTCTCGATCTCCTTGCGTTCCCAACGCCAGCCAAGGCGCGTGTTGTCGGAGGCCATCCAAACTAGCGGCTCTCCCTTGGGGCCGTCAGGCGCGGACCGAAAGTCTCCGTCGAGCAGGCCCAGCACCAAGCCCTGGCCGAGCGCTTCGCGATGGGCCTTGATGCAGTTGCCCATCCCATACTTGCCGCCCTCGGGGCGAATCTGGCCGCAGCGTCCGGAGAGCAGCTTGCTCAGGACCCGTACATCGGGGCTTCCCGGTCCCCCCTCGCAAAACAGCACGTTTACAGGCATGGCCGCCCCCCGGCCAGACGATGAATGTCCTCAACGGCCATCAAGTCCCGGACGGCCTCGGAATGGCTCGAGAAGATGAACTGGCAGCCGGGCCCAAGTATCGGCAGGGCACTGACCAGGCTCTGGGCTAGGGGCGGATGCAGATTCAGGTCAATCTCGTCGATCAGCACCACGGAGCTCCGCACCTGTTGCCGAACGAACTCATAGAGCATCGGAAAGACGGCATGCTCGCCGGCGGACATCTCCTCGATGTCGTAGGTGCGCGAACCGTCGGAGAGGATGAAGTAGTAATCCTCCGGGGTCGGGGAGCCTCCACGAAACATGGGTTCCGGGGTGCCGAAGGATCGGCCCGGAAACACCCGCTTGTAGGCATTCTCCAGCTCCAAGAGGAAGTCGTGCCTCACTGGCGCGCCTCCCCCCAAGCGACCCAACTGCCAGCTGTTGAGATGCTTACGCAGGAGCGCCACACCGACGTTGAATGAGATTCGGCCGGCGTTCTCCTCGGTGCCGTCGGACCGTTCCACGGGCGGGGTCGCGAGATTGCGGAACTGATCGAACCAGAACACACCGGGCAGATCCGCGAAGCGATCGCGGACGCTCGGGTCCGTTCGCAATAGCCAGGTCGCGTAAGACCGCCCGCGGAACTGGAACAAGGCTTCCCTGCTTGGGGCCGTGACTCTGCCGCCCTGGAGCGTCACCGTCACCACCTGGCTGTCACCAGGAGCCACGAACTCGAAGTCAGGGTGATGTCCCGTCTGCTGGGCCCAGCGCTCCGCCACGGATTGGGTCGCCGCGATCTCCGCGGGATCAAAGTGCACCTCGATCTCGACCCGCGGCTCACCCCAACGCTGGTAGCGACCTGGCATCCAGCCGAGCCACTGGAACGACTCCACATCCCGGGTGCGCCCCATGGCCATGGACAGGCACAGGGCCACGGCCTGCAGGACTGTCGTCTTGCCCGTTCCGTTGTCGCCGAGGAGCAAAAACTCGGTCGCGAGGTCACCCGTGAGATCGTTTCGGAGGTCAATTTCAAGGCGCTCGAAACGTTTGAAGTTGGTCAGGGCGATGCGCGCGACTTTCATGGGGCGGGCCTTGTGAGCTTGGGTGAAAGACGTTGGGGCGAGGTCGCAGGGCGGATTGTCGCGCCGGGCGTCGTCCAGATGGGGTTGGCGGGGCTCATGCGTCGTCCTCGGCCAGCTCCGGGATGTCGTCCGCGGTCGGCGCCTTGAGCGTCCCGGCGAGGATCGCCTGCACGTCGAGGGTGCCCTCGATCAGCGCTTCGACGTCCGCCTTGGCCTGGTCAACAAGAAGGGTACGAGCGTCTACCAGCCGGTTCCATCGACAGACGGCTGCTGCGACCCGTTGTTGCTGTTGTAGCGATACCGGAGGAAAGAGAATCCGCCCGAGTTCGTCTAGGTTGATGTTCTCTTGGACCGCGCCGTTTCGTAGCCGCTCCACCTGCGAGCTTCCCCAAGGACCGTTGATAAACGCCGCCGCAAAAGTC
This sequence comes from Gammaproteobacteria bacterium, assembly GCA_009929855.1. Taxonomy (GTDB): domain Bacteria; phylum Pseudomonadota; class Gammaproteobacteria; order Chromatiales; family Chromatiaceae; genus Thiocapsa. The sequence goes on along the minus strand of RZZN01000043.1, from coordinate 13,434 downwards.
GGATCAATGCCCGCGCGAAAACGCAACCTGATCATGTAAGAGCCGAAGGCGCTGCCATGAAACTTCTCCGACACCGCAGCGGCAACTCCGACGGTCCCACTGCGGGTTATGAGAACGTCGCCGGTCTCAACTCGAGCACGGGCGAGCTTGGCCTCGTGCTTGCGGTCCAGGAGACACGATGCTTCCGCACCCAACCGGTTGGGGGCCAGATCTACGCCTCGAATGAATCCTACGCCCTCGCTTGCGTAGTCCGCCGGAACCGACGCCCCGTACTTCGCATCCATCAGGAGGACGTGGGCCGGCTTGCTCCCCACTCGCCGAAGGGCTTCGCCGACGTTGATGAACCTGGGTCGATAGTATTTCGGGTCAAGGCGAATCTCAGAAAGATCTGCCAGATCCGCGACAAAGATCGTTGAATCCGAATCGCTCCCGTCGGGTTGCGCAAGGCCAACGGAGGCCATTGATGCCGTCAGCGCAGCGTCAACGAATGCTTGTGCACGGATCGCGACTGCGTGACACCGCTCCGCCAACTCGACCTTTGCGCCGATGTATTCCTGGATGCGACGATCGGGGAGCGGGACCTCGACTTCCCTGAGATCCTCGAGGTGGAGATGGCGGATGACAGCGCCCTTGCTGTTGCGTCGGATCTGGAGCTGCCCGAGGCGCGAATTGAGGTAGGCCGAGAGGTACGCCGAACTGACCACGCTCGGGCGAATGATTGCGACGCTCTCGAATACGGCGAACCTGTCATACGCACCCTTCGCCAGGCCAGCAGAACCTATGGATCCGCTCTTCGCGACCAGCACGTCGTCGTGCCGAGGCGCACAGTTCCATCGTTCAAGCTGATCGAACTCGGCGGCGCTGACATACTTGTGACCGCTGCCCGCATCGACGAACCCATTCCGAATGTTCTTTGCGCTAAGGAACGGAACGCCCGAATCGACGTAGCTAGGCGTCTTGTGGGTCCCGTCCGTGACGAGCGAGGAAATCTCGACCACCTGGCGCATCTTCAGTCCGCGCGCCTCGGCGCGGTGATCCACCTCCAAGTACTCGGGGCGGTAGAAGTCCGCGTCGAGACGATGTCGTAGGTCCTTGGCGGTAACCCAAGAGGAGATGCCGCTCATGCGGTACCTCCATTGAGGTAGCCGGACGCAATCTCCACCAGGTCGTTGCCTAGCGGATCTGGCACCTCGGCCTTGCCCTTCTTCAGGTACCCGACGTGCTCGGCGACAGCCATGAAGACCGGGCCCTGCTTCTCGGCCGGATGCCGCTTCTTCTGGACATACAGGAAGCTGGTCTTGGCGCCCGTCCCGGCAATCGAGAAGGTCTCGGTAGGCAGGCTCACGACCGCGCGCACGAGCGCCTTGCCACCGAGGAACTCGCCCGTCTCCTCGTCCTTCGTTCCCATCAGGTACTCGCGGATGTAAGCGTCCCCGGAGTTGCAGAGGATGCCGTCGGGCACGACGATCAGGAGCCGCCCGCCGGGCTTCAGGAGCTGCAGGTTGCGGTCGATGAACAGCGAGGCGGGGTCCGCCTTGGCGAGTGCCTTCCGCTTCCCCCGGTTTCCCGGCGTCCACGACCACCCGAGCTCGAGACCGCGCCCCTCGTCGCGCAGGCGTGCCAGCCCGCGAGGGTCGTCGTACTTGCCGGAGCCGAACGGCGGGTTGGTCAGGATGACGTCGAACTTCCCGATGAGCCGGTCGAGGTGCGGGTCGGTCAGCGAGTCATCGACCTTGAGCAGTTGGCTGTGGTCCTCACCGTACAGCAGCATGTTGATCCGGGCCTTCTGGATCGAGCCAGCGGCCTGGTCGGCGCCGAAGAAGCTGTGCCGCTTCATCTGCGAGAGCCACCGCAGCTTGTCGTCGTCGGAATGACCGACGTGCCGGTCGTCGAGCACGCGCCGCTTGACCTCGCGCAGCGCGCCGATGGGGAAGCGCCCGGTGCCGCAGCAGATATCGCCACAGAGGAAGGCGGGCATGGTCTTCTCCTCCTCGGTCTGGGGGTTCCAGCGCTCGCGCTGGCCATCATCGCCCCGTCGCGCCCAGAGGTCCGCGTCAGGGATGTCGTGGAACACCATGCGGGCCATGCACTCCACGACCTGGCTCGGCGTCAGGTAGGTCGCGAGCCCCTCGTCGCTCGCGTACTTGCCGCGGAGGAAGACGTCGAAGGCCCAGCCCAGCAGGTCCTCGTGGATGAGGTGCGCCCGCATCTCGCGGGCCTTCTCGCCGCTGCCGAGGAGCTCGCGGTCTGGCACCGAGAGCCGGATGGGCTTGCCCTCGCGGTCGCGCAGCGCGAGCGCCTCGATGGCCAGCGCGAGCACTTCGGGGTTCTCGAGGCGAAGCGGCTCGTCGTACGAGAAGATGGTGTGCGCCTCGCCCGTGATGTCGGTCGCCTTGTACTGCGGGAGGTTGTTGATCTCGCGGAAGGCGTCCTTGAGCTGGATGACGGCGTCCTTCTTGTGCTCGCGCACATGGTCCGCCGAGTAGATGTCGGCGAAGCGCTTGCCCTTCCCGGCCCCGCTCGTGAGGACGTACCCAGGCGCCTTCTCGAGATGGACCTTCAGGAAGAGCAGCTTGCCGAGCTCATCGATGGCGGCGTTGGTGGGCTTGACGCCGCCGCGCGAGTAGATGGCCTCGTGCAACTGATCGAACTTGCGCTGGATCGCTCGAAAGTCGCCACGGTGGTACTCGGCCGAGACCTCCTGAACGAGCCGGGTGCGGGTCTCCGAGATCGGCCGGGCGACGGTCTTCCAGTCGTCCCGAGCCGGCAGCGCCGAGATCTGGGCATCCTTCTCGACGTCGAAGACGAAGTCGTTCTCGCCGTCCCACAACCAGACGAAGCGAAACGGCTTGCCGGCAGCGGCGCCGAGGCCGGCCTTGAACTTCGCATCGTCCTGCACGGGAGGCCGCGAGGCGTCTCCGGGCTCGCCGCTGGCGAACAGGATGACGGGCTCGCCATTGTCCAGCGCCACCAGCTCCGCGGTCGCCGCCATCGACCCGTCACCGAGTGGGTCGAAGAGGGGGAAGTCGGTCTCGATCTGCTGATAGCCGAGCTGCGCGAGCTTCTCCCGCGCGCCATCGCGCAGTGCGTCCTTGGTGTTCTCCTTCTTGGCCATCGTGTCCTCTGCTTACCGTCGCCGATTGAAGATGTTGGTGCCCACAACAAGGTACTGTGCCTTCAGGAGCTCGCTTACGCGGTGCTCCTCCAGTCTAGTGTCGCTGGCTATGCCTCGAACCGCGCTGGCGAATGGAACACCGGGGCGACCGACGAAGTACTTCTCGGCTGACTCCCGCACCCGATAAGCGTCGGTGATAGCAGTCCCTCGGGCCGCCCACAGTTCTGGTCCCGTACATTCCAGAGTGGGGTCCAGCCTCATCAGTAAGAGAGCGCGCTGCGCGCCACCCTGTGCGGCGAGCTCGGGGATAGCCTCCGCGACGCGATCTGGAGTCGCCGGCCCTCGACTGATGAGGAAGTCCCGGATCTTCTCGGTGATCGGACCCTTCATGCAGCCTCCTTGGGGGATTCCCCAGCCTGGAGCGGGCTGCATCCGGTCGGAATGACGTTCACGGCATCGCCTCCCGCAAATAGTCGTCCGCGGCTTCAATGAGTGCTGTCCTCGCGACGAGGGCTTCTCGCCGGTTCCGCATCGCCCTTGTGAGCCGTGCCTCGAAGTCCTCGCGCCAGACTTCGCCGAGGACGGGTACGAGGAGCTCGTCGAGATCCCGTTTGTTGACGAATCGTTGAACGGAGCCAGAAGCGAGCAGGTGTAGCTGCTGGCGAACGAGGAGATGGGACAGAGTCACCGCGAATACGCGTGGCGTCTCCAGGAATCGAAGCGCGGTGAAGGTGGCGCTGCCAAGGATGGGGAGCCCCTCGATCCCAGCCTCCTCGTCGAGGTATGCCACCTGGTCGCCGGCACCGGTTGTGCACAGTAAGACGTCGCCCGCGTGGAGCGGCAACCGCATCCGTGGGGAAAGGTTCGAGAGGGGGCGGGGCTCGCCTGACTCTACGAGGAAGGTTGCGCCGTTCACGTCGTCGGCCTGAATGGCGAACACGTCGTCATCCTCGTTGAGGCCGCGCAGGCTGGATGCCCGGGGCTTCGCGTGCTCAAAGAGCGGTCGCATAGCAGCCGATGTGCTCAGCACTGCACGGAACGCACGTCCGCGATTGAACGTGACGTCCCAGCGGCTGGGGAGGGCAGAACGGCGCACCTCGATAGCGCCGCGGGGCGGCTCCATCCTGGGAACGCGATGGTCGATCTCGGCGTGGATCGCGTAAACCACCGTGTTGATTTCCGCACGAGATTCCGCGGTCAGTTGGACCGCCTGCTGGTATTGCTCCCTCAGCGAGTCCTGAAGGCTGAGCGAAGGTAACGGGATGGGTAAGCGCTGAATATCAGGGAGGCGAAGACGAGGAAGAGCCGAAGCCCGTCCGCGATAGGCCAGGTCGCGCAGTATTTGGTTGAAGAACGGAGTACATAGAACTGCAGCCAGGTACTCGGGCAGGACTGCAGGTCGGGGCCGGATAAGGGTCAGCTCCGATGCCGCGGCGAGTTGCTCCGGTCCACCAGGCTGGACCGCGGCCGCGCGAAACGGCTGGGCCGCCCGCGTGAACAGCACGTCGCCCGCACGGACATTGGCCCACTTCGCAGCGGCACCATCAACGAGCGTCAGCGCAGCCATTTCGAGCTCACAGGGCCTGACATTGCTCAGGCGAAGCATTGGAATCCCTGTTTTGGACGAGGGGAGGCGTGCGCCGTCCTGAATGGACGCGATGATGTCCCCCAACTGCACATATCGGCTGCCCTCGGCGTTGATCGTCGAAATCGCCTGGGCCTGCCCGAGGTAAAACCCTGGGTCAAGGCGGAGGTTCCGCTTGCCGAGATCGGCGCGGGAGAGCATGGCTACGCGCATGCCGGCATCTCGCGGTCGAGGAACTCATCGAGCTTCGATTTCGCGGCACCGATGTCTGCATTGAGCTCATCTGACTCAACGTCGAGCATCATGACCGGGTAATCCTCGGGCGGCGCCGACTTCATCAAGAACACGATCGAGCATTTGACGCCGATGCCTTTGAAGCAGGCCCCCACGGGAAGGCTGATCACCGCCAGCAATCGGGCGCGGTGGAGAAGCCACGCCCTGAAGTCGGCGTGCCCCGCGCTGGAGAGCAAGCCCTCCGGCAAAATCGTCACCAACAACCCGCCCTCGGCTGTCGCCGAGAGTGCGTGCTCCACGTAGAGCAGCTCGGCCGACACTCGCGGCCGCGCCTTGCCGCCTCGCTGGGATAATTCGAACTTGCCGAGCCCCTTTCCGCTGAGCTGGTGTCCCGGGGGCGGAACGACGACGACGCCGGTGTAGTCTGATCCGAACGAAGACTGCAGGAAGTCGGCGAACACGTACTCGACGTTGGGAAGTGACCGTTCCAGCACGGTCTTCAGGGGACGCAGCATGACTTGAAGCACGGCAGTTGCCTCTGACCCGATCAGGGCTGACAACTCAGCACCTGCTCCGCCGGAAATCAGCAGCCGGCGTTCCCCTAGATGGCGGAGGCCGAGCAGCGGGGTCAGCTCTTCGGTCAACCCGGAAAACTGTCCTTTGTCGGCGAGGAGCGAAGAGAGCGTACATCCGAGCCGGGCGAGCTCGTCTGGCGACTCCGGTCGGGTCCGATAGCCTGCGAGTAGCGCTGCGGCCGTTCGCAGGGACTCCGGTTCGACGGCCGAATTACCACCCAGCCGGACCACCGGCACATCACGATTGGACCGGACCAACTCTGGTCCGAACAGATCGACGTCATCCATGCTCGCCACGACCTGCGCCAACCCAAGGCGTGCCGCATCCCCTAGACCGGCTGAAGCTCGGATCAGCCGCGACCATGCATCAAGGACCTTGGATGATGGGAAACTTGCCCGCTTGCTGACCGGAAGCGCCCGAACAGGTGCCAGGCTCGCACCCTCTCGGGCGTAGAACGCGGGGTAGTCGTCACCATCGACGGCGACCAGGTCGTAACCCGCGTCAGCGAGCAGCTCGAGGTAGCGGTTGGAGACGTCCCGGCGCTTCGGGCGAAGAATCACGCCGCGCGCACCATCCAGCTCGAATTCGCCGGAAAGAGCGAGCCGGCCAACGGACGGCAGCGTAGGCTTCGTAACGTTGACACCGAGGCTTTCAAGGTAGGAGCTGGCGTCCAAAAGTGTTCCGCGGTCACGTCCTTAGTCGCCTAATATTCTTAGAAGGATAGCTTGACGCTCGAATCGCGTCAATTATTATCACGCACTAACTCACCCATAATGCGGCTGCTCTGTAGAGTTCAAATCCGATGAACCCCGTCCTCATGACCAAACTAGGCGCATGTCACTGATGACGGCAGGGTGGAGCTCCAGGGGACATCCGTCGGCAGCAGCTACGCTACCGTGCGCGCGATGTCACTCAGCTCGAACCTGATGGTGCGGGAAAACCGTTGCAGTCGAATAGAGTTGGAACTGGTCTTCGCCCGCGAGGACAGGACCGGGGCCAGGCGTGCAAGGTTGACGGTGCGTACCTGCATCTCAAAGATTTTGTCATTAGGGATAAGGGTTTAATGGAATGTTCTCATGCCTATCCATCTAGACTGTAACGCCACCACCCCCTTGGACCCCGCGCCCGGTACCCCCGAGGCCGAGGAGATCGATCTGCTCGCGAAGACCATGACCGAGCTGCGCGCACAGTCGGCGCAGCCGACCCCGCTCGTGATGGGCGACTGTATCCAGCGTCTTGGCCGTGAGCGCGCGCGGGTCCTGCGCGCCGCGCTGATCATCGCCAAAGGCTAGGCGAGCCACGAGCAGGCGTTCGCTCGATGACCTATGGACGCTCGGCGAGCCGCTCCGACTGCAGTGCATCGATCAGCGCCTCGGCGGTCTGGCTGCCGCTCGATAAGGCCCAATGGATGGACGGCGGGGCCATCGACTCCCCGCAGACCCAGAGCCAATCCTTCATCCGCACCGGCCGGGCAGGCGCCGTCACCGGCGGTGCCTGTACCGGCAGGGCCGCCGGCAGACGGTAGACCGCCAGGCGCCGCCAGTGGTCGACCGCCTCGCCATACCAGTCACGCAGCTGAACCCGCACCGGCGGCTCCAGGGTCTCGGGATCGGCGTCCGTGCCGAAGCAATTCACCGTGACCAGGGATTGACCGGCGGGCGCGTAAGCGCTGGACAGGTTGCTCGGGCAGAGCAGACTGTTGATGGGGCCGTGGCCAGTGCCGTTCAGCACCAGATCAGGTCCATCGAAGGGCGGGCGGGGTGCAGCGTAATAGAAGCAGGTCGTCCCGCGCATCGGCTTCGAGGCGACACCGAGCAGGCGTGCCGCCTCGGTCCCGTCGGTGGCGACGACGATGGCACGCGCGCGCAGGCGCTCGCCGCTGTCGAGCAGGACCTCACCATCGAGCAGTCGCTCCACGCGCGCGCCGAAGCGAATGCTGTCGGGCAGCAGTCGGGTGCTGAGCTGTCGCGGGATCTCGGCCATGCCGCGAGCGGGCAGCGCCGTGTCGCCGAGCGCGAAGGCGCGAAAGACGAACTCGAAGGCGCGACTGGAGACCGCCAGATCGGGCTCGAAGAAGACGCCCGCGAAGAAGGGCTTGAAGAAACGCTCCTGGATGCGCTGGGAGAATCCGAGCTCGTCCAGCAACCGCGTGGCCGTCATCTCCGGGCGGGCATAGAGATCGGCGATGCTGCCTTGGAGGGCACGGCGGCGCAGCGCCAGCAGGCGCAGCTTGTCACCGAGACTGCCGATGGGTGAGCCGAGCATCTCCGGGAGCCGCTCGGGGTGACGCCAGATGTCGCTGACGCGGTGAAAACGGTTACCGACGCGGACCAAGGCACCGGGGTAGAAGGGGCGCAGGTCCAAGGCCGCGTAGTCGAGCAGCTGCCTGGCCTCCGGGTACCAGGTTTGCAGGACCTGAAAGCCGCGGTCGAGCAGGAAACCCTCCTGCTGATCGGTGGCGATCCGCCCGCCCGGTCGATCGGCCGCCTCGATGATCCCGGCCCTGAGCCCCCCCTGCTGGAGCCGCAGCGTGCAGGCAAGCCCGGTCAAGCCGGCGCCGATGACGATGACATCGAGGTCCATGAGGTGACTCCTGAGCGTTTGATCGAATAGACAGTGCGTGCGATCGTGGCTGCACTCCAATCAGCAACCTTGATGATAGCGATCGGGCATGCTCAAGGCGACACGTCCATGACCCTGTTGCGCCAAAGGGTGGGAGCGGCTTCAGCCGCCCCCCCTTGTCCAGAGTGACTGGCGACACAATGGTGCTGAATCAGGTGTTATCCATCCACGGGGGGCTCTCATGGCTTATGCAACCTTCAAGGCACTTCAAGCCATTCTGTTCTTCGGCAGTGCCATGGCCTTTTGTCTGTGGCAACTGGCCGTGATCCGACGACTGCGTCGCGAGGATGAAGCCAAGCGGCGGCTGGCGGCGAATCAATCGCCCGGGATCGCCGAGGCTGGCCGCCGAGCTCGAAACGAGCTGTCTTTACTCAATAACGACCGCTCCATTTCATGATGAGCTTGTGGAGACCGTGATAGGACAGGCCTGGCTCCAGATACATCACCGCGCAGGTGCCGGTGCGCAGGTTTATGCCCTGCTCCTTGGCCAGCGTCACCGCCTCCTGGGTGTCGTGACCCTGATGGACCCAGACATCACGGATACCGGCCGCGGCCGCCGCGGCGATCCAGTCGCGGGTCTCGGTCTTGGGCGTCTCGATGATCAGGCCCTCGACCGGCCCTGGTAGGGCCGCGAGATCGGGGTAGGCGCGATCGCCGTCGATCCGATCGGTGCTCGGGTCGATGGCGAAGACCGTCTTTCCCAGCGCCTTCAAACGGCGGTAGCTGATGAGCGGAAAGGGTTTGGCTTGGGATCGGCCGATCACCCCAAAGCGGCCGAGCGTGAAGAAGGTCTCGTAATTGGATGGCATGACGTGCGATGCGCGGGATCGATTGGAATGCACACGATACAAAAAGATGACCCTACAGTGAAAAGGGGTCGGCATCATCGCCGGTCAGGCTCCAGTCCGTGCCCGATCAGCAGGTCCTGCGCACCAAGGGTTGACTCCTGCTGTGCCAGGGCCGGGATCTGGAGGCCGAGCCGCTGTTGCGTGAGGCCGTCGACCACGCGCGCCGCCCGGGCGCCAAGTCGCGGGGCGACTGGCGAAACCGGGGTCCACAAAAAGATTCAGATCCCTTGCTTAGGCTATACTGAGTCTGATCGAGCCCTGCAAGGGCATATCAGGATGTCTTGCAAAGCAGGTTATTTTGCTGCCGGTGATCCCGGTCCATATCGCCCAGCTGGTCTCGTTGGATGTCATAAAGGAATCTGCCCCCTTTTCTGGAGTCGAATCATGACCCATTCCATTCAGTGCCTGGTTGGTGTCTTGCTGTTGACCCTATCCGCCGTTGGCATGGCGGAGATGACCCGAGATCCCGTCGAGCGCACACGCCCAGCCGATATCATCGAGATCACGACCATCATCCCGGACGTGCTGCTCGACATCCGCTATATCACCCCCTACAACTTTATCGGTCGCCCAGTGCCAGGCTATCTGGCGCCCAAATGTCTATTGACGCGTCGGGCGGCCGAGGCCCTGGCGCGGGTTCAGGTGGACCTCGCGCCATTGGGCTATGGCCTGAAGATCTACGACTGCTATCGACCACAGCAGGCCGTCGATGCCTTCGTCGCCTGGGCCGAGGACCTCGATGACCAAGTGATGAAGACCGAGTTTTATCCAAATGTGGACAAGCAGAACCTCTTTCGTGATGGCTATATCGCCGCCCGCTCGGGCCATTCGCGTGGCAGTACGGTCGATCTGACACTCGTGCGACTGTCGCCGGCGGAGCAGCCAGCGTTCGATCCGAGCGCGCCGCAGCGCTCCTGCGAAAATCCGCTCGGCGAGCGATTCGCGGACAACGGTGTCGACATGGGCACCGGCTTCGACTGTTTCAGCCCGCTCTCACACACCTTGAACCCGGCCATCGCCGAGCCTGCACACGGCTATCGGCTGTTGCTCAAAGGCACGATGGAGCGGCACGGCTTCCGCAATCTGGCCGAGGAATGGTGGCATTTCACGCTCATCGACGAGCCTTATCCAGACACCTGGTTCGACTTTCCGGTGCGTTGATGATCCGAGAGAGGAGCGCGGCCGAGTCTGTCTGCATTGAATCCAGTCAACCTCGCGACGCAGGATCCCTCGTAAACCGCGTTTTGCATGCCCGATGTCGCGGTCCATTTAGTCCAGCGCGGCAACCCCGATTTACCCCTTTGTAAACCGATGTTTTGAGAACCAAGGGTCTGTTTCCCGAGGAGTGAGCGAGATGCAGAGACATGACATCGAGCGTGCCCGCAACGCCTGGATCTATCGCGGCCAGAAGCGGCCGGCCTTCGCCTTGACACCTGGCCCAGGGCAAGAATCCGTCTGGGATTATCCGCGCCCACCCGCCTATGTGCCGGATCCGCGTGTGGTGGAGATCTATGCCGGTGACTGGCGGCTTGCCCACACCGATCGCGCGATCCGCGTGCTCGAGACCGGCAGCCCGCCGACCTTCTACCTCCCACCGGAGGCGCTCGACCTGACCATGACCCGGCCCTCATCCCAACGCAGCTTCTGCGAGTGGAAGGGCGAGGCCGAGTATCTCGATGTGCTCGGCAGTGATGGCCTCATCCCCAATGCACTCTGGCGTTATCCCAAACCAGACGCGGCGGCCAAGGTGATCGCCGACTGGCTGGCCGCCTACCCCGATCGGTTGCGCTGTTTCGTCGACGGTAAGCCGGTGCGCGCGCAGGCCGGCGGCTACTACGGGGGCTGGATCACCAATGCGCTGGTGGGACCATTCAAGGGCGAGGCGGGAACCGCGCATTGGTAGCCCTGGCTTCCTGGTGAGCCAGCTGCGCGGGCAGGGGTTCAAGGTCGCCGTTCATCGATGGCTCGCTCTCGATCGAGCAGCGACGCCAGCAGCAGGAGCTGTTTCGCGCTGAGGCGCAGATCATGGTGGCCACCGAGGCGGGCGGCGAGGACGGTCGCACCGAGCTGCTCGGGCCCGGACATCCGCTCTTTGAGTCGGTGCTGCAGGCTGCCGAGTCCGGGATGTCCGCTTCATCCTCGCGCGCCGGCTCGACCCCGACTGAATGGGCACATCATCTGGGCGACCGCGTCCTCATCTACGCGGCGAGCGGCTCCTGACGCTGTCATCTGGTGGTGGACACCAGCTCGGTGGTGGATCTGTGCGACGACCTGAGCATCCCCGCGGAGCAGGTGCTCGACTTTTGCACCAACGATTGCGTCCACCACACAGACTATTTCGCCCAGGCGTGGACACTGGACTTCATTCGTGAGTCGCTCAGGACCACTCCGCGTTGACCTGGATCCCTGCATGACTGAAAAGAGGACCGCATGGACAGAAACACGGCGAGTCGCTTCAAAGAGCTGCTGCTGGGCATCCCAGGCTGGAAACAGGGCAGTCACCGCAAGGCGTTTCAGCAGGATGTCTTTTGGGGACACGCACTGCTTGACCAGCTCGATGACGAGATTCCCGCGGGCCGATCGATCGAGGACGCCTTCCAGCTCGTCTGCGCACAGATCAGGGTCAAGGGAATTCCGGAGCACTCGATCACAGTGCTCATGATAGGGGCGGGAAGGCGAGGTCCTGCGCCTAGCCGACTGTCGCGCTGATCGCGAGTGAAACACGAGTAGGCCAGGCAACTCACCAGGTCTTTAGGATGATCAGGGCGATGCAGAGTCCCCGACCGCCGAGGGGCAGGACATGAAATCTCCTCGAGAGTCGGCACATCCCGTGTTGAAATAGGCGACTAGTGCGGATCTCATCGCCGCCGATCGATGCTAAGATCGGCATTGAGTCAGCGCGGCAAAGAAACAGGACATGTCCGACACGCAAGCTTCCATCGAAGACCGGGTCATCGACTTTTTCGCCGAGATCTTCCGGCAGATCTTCTTCAATCCATGTGCGGCCGGAATCGACTCGCGCATCAAGCGTAACAAGGTCGAGCGCGCGGTGGCCGATGCCGCGGACGCCGCGTCCCAGGCCATTACCCGCTTTCTGCTCAACGAGCGTCTGCGCCCCGACCAAGTCGAGGCGCTCATCGGCGTCTATGTAAAGCGATGAAACGAGAGCGATGGACCGAGAGGACCAACAGACTAACCACTGAGCCGCGCCATGACCAATCAGACTAAGCTATCACCAACGCTTGCGGCGCTCCTTTCGGATGCCGGGCCAAATGATCGACAGGACGCCATCGTCATCTATCGTTCCGAGCCGCAGGAGGATTGGCGGGTCCGGGGCCGACTGCGCGATCTGAAGACGCGACTGGCGGAAGTCGAGGCACGTGCGTCCGCTCAGGAAGCCGTGCAGAGCCGCGTGATCGAAGCCTATCGGCGCGAGAGCTTGCGGCGAGTGACGAAGCCAGAGCCGCTCGCCGCGCGAGGTCTAGGCGGCAAGGTGCTTCCAGTGGCGAAGGTCGAGGTGACCCGCAAGACCCTCGACGCACTACTCGAGCAATCGGATGTCGTCGCCGTCATGCCGAACCAGCGCGTGTCTCTGATCGGGCCTAAAAAGGTCGACTACCAGAACCTGGCTACGCAAGAGCGCAAGGATGGTCTGACCTGGGGCCTGAAGCAGCTGGAGATCCCGGAGATCTGGTCGGTCACCCGTGGGGCGAATATCAACGTCGCCGTCATGGATACCGGTGTCCATGGCGACCATCCCGCGCTCGCCGGTCGGGTCAGAGGCTTCGTCATACTAGATCCGCTCGGTCGCCGGATCACGGCAAGCCCAAGCTTCGACGGGGATGAGCATGGGACTCACGTCTGCGGCACCATTGCCGGCGGGAAGACCTCCGACGGGGTCGCGATCGGTGTCGCTCCCGAGGCGAGCCTGCTGGTGGCCGGCGTGCTCGTCGGTCGCGGGACTTTAGCGGCTTTGATCGAGGGCCTCGCTTGGGCGATCGAGCAGGGCGCTGATGTCATCAACATGTCGCTGGGCTTCGCCTACTACGAGCCGCTCTTCACTCAGGTTCTCGATTTGATCCTGGAGAATGGGACCTTGCCGGTCGTCGCGATCGGGAACGAAAGCCACGGCAACACCAGCTCTCCCGGAAGCGCGCACAATGCCCTATCGGTTGGCGCCGCGGAGAAGCAAACCGGCGGAAAGCTCGCGGTTGCCCCGTTCAGCAGCGGGGCCAGCTTATCCTTTCCAGGACAGGATCCCGCGCTGGTCATCAAGCCGGACCTCGTCGGACCTGGCGCCCAGGTGTACTCCGCGATCCCCCCGAAGAAGATCCGAGATGGCGGCGCGTTCGAGTATAACTAGTGCCTGAAAGAAAACCCTAAAAAATCGCCGTCCCCCCGTGCTGCTGACCGAATTGCGACCATGGCTTTTAGCCCATTTCCGTTGCTCAACA
>RZZN01000108.1 GCA_009929855.1 Gammaproteobacteria bacterium | reverse complement strand
CAGCTTGGCCGGTGCGCCACTCCGGGGCCGATCCGCCAACCCGTCCAACCCCGCCGCAAGCCATCGTTTTCGCGTGTTGCTCACGGTCCGCATGGTCAGTTCCTACAACTGGGCCACCTGCGCACAGGTCTTGCCTTGCGCCAGCGGCAACACACTCCGGGCGCGCTCGCGGACGCGCCAGTCAGGGTTCTTTTTCTCGGCCTGCAGCAGGGCGTCCTGGTCTGCAGCACTCAGGGCCAACATCACGCGCAGCGGCATTTTACGACTCTCGATGACGGTACGAACCGACAACTGACCGCAAACGAGTCCTGCCGTCACTGATGCTCAAAATTTTATGTCAACGACTTACCCCCGGAAGCGGCTCAGGTGCTCTATCTGGGAGCGGATCCTGCCCCAGGAGTCGGCGCTGGCCGATGAATTCGGTCGCGACTTCATTCGGTCCGAGTTCGCCGAGATCGTCGACCGCATGGGCATCGATTCTGAGGACGACTATCTGACGACCGTGCGCTCGGGTCGGCCAAGGATCGGTCGCGCGCAGCGCAAGTCGCTTTGGCGACTGTTTTCTCATATGCAGCGTGAGCTGGCCAATTCCGCGTGGTCGTGGTGGTCCTGAATGGCGCAGGGGCGATGGCGGGTCATTGGTCGCGCTCCTCAGTCGCTGGCGCTGCAAACCAGTTCTCGATCCGAAGCCCGGTGAAGTCGGCGAAATCCGCGACGTGACGCGTGACCAGCACCAGGCCGTTGACGGCAGCGATCGCCGCGATCTGCGCATCGGGATAGGAGGCGGTCCTTCCCATCTGGCGCAGCCGGGCACGCTGCTCTGCTTGCCATTGCGCGGCGCGCTCATCGAAGCCGAGGATGGGAAGCGAGGGGCGGACGCGCCGGAAGAGGTAGTCCTCGATCTGCTCGCGGCGCCTGCCCGCCGGCAGCAGAAGCATGCCGTACAGGGCCTCCTGCCAGGTGACGGAGGAGATAGCGAGGGCGTGGCTGTTCGCCTTGATCCGTTCCAGCACGAAGGGGTCGGGCCGGACCACGACGGGCTCGGAGAGGATGTTGGTGTCCAGCAGGTAGCTTATTCCGGCCACTCGAATTCCCGGGCCGGCCGGCGGTCGCGCCACGAGTCGACGGTTTCGTCCGTCCAGTCCAGCGGCTCGAATGCCGGGTCCGCCCGCATCTCCGTGACGAGGTCCCAGAAGTCGGGTTGCGTCTGCCCTTGGCGCAGGCGGGCGTACTCGTCCTCGGACAGCAGCACGGCGACAGGCCGACCGCGGCGGGTGATATGCACGGGCTCGCCACGCTCCGCCTGATGGATGAGGCGCGTGAGCTGGGTTTTGGCCTCGGCGATGGAGAACAGCTGCATCGTGGCGACCGCGTCGCCCAGAGCCTGTTGCAGTGCGGTCAAGTCCAGGCCGTGGCCCGTGCTGGGCAGCCCACGCTCGGCCATACCCGCGCGGCGACAGAAGGCGTCGAAGTCTTCGATCGCATAGTCCTCAAAACCCCGAGTAACGCATGGGAGCGATCCGGGCCAGCTAGCGGTTCGCCGTCCCGACCGCGCGCCGCTGCCACAGCAGATAGATCGCCGGGATGACGAACAGGCTCAGCAGCGGGGCGGTGATCATGCCGCCGACCATGGGTGCGGCGATGGGACGCATGACCTCGGAGCCGACACCACCCAGCAGCATGATCGGCAGGAGTCCGGCGAAGATGGTGGCGACCGTCATGGCCTTGGGACGGATGCGCAGGACCGCGCCCGCCTCGATGGCGGCCTGCAGATCCGCGTCGCTCGTCAGGCGTCCGGCGCGACGCGCCTCGGCCAGCGCGTTGTCGAGATAGACCAGCATGATGACGCCGAACTCGGCCGCCACGCCGGCCAGCGCGATGAAGCCCACGGCCACGGCGATCGAGAGGTTGTAGTCGAGCAGATGGATCAGCCACAGACCGCCGACCAGGGCGAACGGCAGCGACAACATCACCAGCAGCGCCTCGGACGCCCGCGCGAAGGTCAGATATAGCAGCACGAAGATGATCAGCAGCGTCAGAGGCACCACCAGCGCCAGACGCTCCTGGGCACGCTCCATGTATTCGTACTGCCCGGACCAGGTCAGTGAATAGCCCGGCGGCAGCTGGACCTGTTCGGCCACCACCTGCCGCGCCTCGGCGATCCAGCGTCCGAGGTCACGCCCACGGATGTCGACGAAGGTCCAGCCGTTCAGGCGCGCGTTCTCGCTCTTGAGCATGGGCGCACCATCGGCGATCCTGACCTCGGCGATCTGCGCGAGCGGAATCTGGGCGCCGCTCGGTGTGACGATGGGCAGCTCGCGCAGTTTCTGGAGGTCATCGCGCTGCTCGCGCGGAAAACGGATGTTGATCGGATAGCGTTCGAGTCCTTCGACGCTGCGGCTGATATTGAGGCCGCCGATGGCCGCCGCGACCAGATCATTGATGTCGCTGACGTTCAAGCCCACGCGCGCCGCCGCCAGCCGGTCCGGGACGATCTCGATATAGCGCCCGCCGGCGACCCGTTCGGAGAAGGCCGAGGCGGTGCCCGCGACCTGCTTCACCGCGCGCTCCACCTGGGTGCCGATGCGTTCGATCTCGGTCAGATCCGGGCCGGCGATCTTGATGCCGACCGGGGTCTTGATGCCGGTGGCCAGCATGTCGATACGGGTCTTGATCGGCATCACCCAGGCGTTGGTGACGCCGGGCAGCGCGACGGTCGCGTCCAGCTCGGCGATCAGTGTCTCCAGCGTCATGCCCGCGCGCCACTCGGAGCGCGGCTTGAGCTGGATCAGGGTCTCGACCATGGTCAGAGGCGCCGGGTCGGTGGCGGTATCGGCGCGGCCCATCTTGCCGAACACCCGCTCGACCTCCGGCACGCTGGCGATCAGCCGGTCGGTCTGTTGCAACAACTGCTGGGCCTTGCCGATGGAGATGCCCGGCAAGGTGGTCGGCATGTACATCAGATCGCCTTCGTAGAGATCGGGCATGAACTCGGTGCCGAGCTGCTTCAGCGGCCACCAGGCGCTCAGCATCACGAGCACCGCCACGCCGAGGGTCAGACGCGGCCAGCGCAGCACCGCGCGCAGACCCGGACGGTAGAGTGCGATGAGCCCGCGGTTGAGCGGATTGGCGGTCTCGCTCGGGATGCGCCCGCGCACCAGATAGCCCATCAGCACCGGCACCAGGGTGACGGCCAGCCCGGCGGCCGCGGCCATCGCATAGGTCTTGGTGAAGGCCAACGGACTGAACAGCCGCCCCTCCTGCGCTTGCAGGCTGAAGACCGGCAGAAAGCTCAGGGTGATGATCAGCAGACTGAAGAAGAGCGCCGGCCCGACCTCGACCGCCGCCTCGCCGATCACCCGCCAGTGGTCCTCGCCGCGCGGGCGCGTCCCATGCTCGACCTCCCAGCGCTCCAGATGCTTGTGGGCGTTCTCGATCATCACGATGGCCGCGTCCACCATGGCGCCGATGGCGATGGCGATGCCGCCCAGGGACAGGATGTTGGCGTTGATCCCCTGGTGCTGCATGACGATGAAGGCCACCAGGATGCCGAGCGGCAGACTCAGGATCACCACCAGCGCCGAGCGCAGATGGAAGAGGAAGGCGAGGCAGACCAGGGCGACGACGATGAATTCCTCGATCAGCTTGGTCCTGAGGTTGTCGACCGCGTCCAGGATCAGCCCGGAGCGGTCGTAGGTCTCGACGATCTCGACGCCCTCGGGGAGGCTCGCGCGCAGGGCGTCGAGACGTTCCTTGACCGCGCCGATGGTGGCGAGCGCATTCTCGCCCGAGCGCATGACGATGATGCCGCCGGTGATCTCGCCCTCGCCGTCGAGATCCGCCACCACCCGGCGCATCTCGGGGCCGATCTGCACTCGGGCGATGTCGCGCAGCAGCACCGGCGTGCCCGCGGGCGAGGTCTTCAGCGGGATCAGCTCGATGTCTTCGAGCGAGCGCAGATAGCCGCGCGTGCGCACCATGTATTCGGCCTCGGCCAGCTCCAGCACCGAGCCGCCGACATCGCGGTTGGCGTTCTGTACCGCCGCGATCACCTGTCGCAGCGGGAGGCCGAAGCTGCGCAGCTTCTCCGGATCGACGACGATCTGATACTGACGCACCATGCCGCCGACGGTCGCCACCTCGGCCACGCCGGGCAGTGATTGCAGCTCGAACTTCAGGAACCAGTTCTGCAGGCTGGTCAGCTCGGCCAGATCGTGCCGGCCGCTGCGGTCCACCAAGGCATAGCTGTAGATCCAGCCCACGCCGGTCGCATCCGGTCCCAGGCGCGGCTGCACGCCCTCGGGCAGATCGGCGGCGGCCTGGCTCAGATATTCGAGCACCCGGGCGCGCGCCCAGTACAGATCGGTCCCGTCGTCGAAGATCACATAGACATAGCTGTCGCCGAAGAAGCTGTAGCCGCGCACCGCCTTGGCGCCTGGCACCGAGAGCATGGTGGTGGTGATGGGGTAGGTGACCTGCTCCTCGACCACGCGCGGTGCCTGGCCGGGGAAACTGGTCTTGACGATGACCTGCACGTCGGACAGGTCCGGAATGGCATCGAGTGGGGTGCGCAATAGGGCGTAGATCCCCCAAGCGGTCAGGGCCAGGGCCGCGATCAGGACCAGGAAGCGGTTCTTGAGCGACCAGAGGATGATGGCTTGCATGGAGAGTTGCCCTCGGTTGCCTTGGGTTTACAATCATGTCCATCGGTGACTCTCCTGACGCGGCCACCGCATGGCGGCGGCGTCGAGAATTCGCACCAATCGATGTCTGTTTGGACGGGACGCGTCATGACCACTCTTGCAACGCTCTATCGGACCAACTACGCCGCCTGGGCGCAACGCAACGCGGACTTGTTGCGCGCGCGCCGCTTCGACGAGCTCGACATCGAGCACCTGCTGGAGGAGCTCGGCGATATGAGCAAGAGCGACCGCCGTGAGCTGCATAGCCGCCTGCTTGTCCTGCTGGCCCATCTACTGAAATGGCAGTTTCAATACCAGTCGCTCTCCGAACGCTGGCGTGAATTCAAAGGCTATAGCTGGCGCTCGACCATGGTCGAGCAGCGCGCGCAGCTCGACGGCTTGCTGCGCCAGTCGCCGGGTCTGAAATCCGCCATCGAAGAGGCCATCGCCGAGGCCTACCCCGCCGCCGTGCGGCTCGCCCGCAAGGACACCGGTCTACCCGAAACGACCTTCCCCGAGACCTGCCCTTACAGCAGCGCGCAAATCCTCGACGAGGATTATTACCCAGAGACGGCTTGAGGCCTGAACGCACGGCATGGGGTTTTCGTGGCATGGTGGCGATGTCCATTGCTCCTGCCAGTGACTCGGTCGTAGGGTCGGGCTTGGGCTATGGCTCGGGCTGGGGTTCGCCCAAGCGCTGAAAGCTCGCGCGCAGGTTGGATTCGGAGTCGATCAGGAACTGCCCGGAGGTGACGACGCGGTCCCCGGCCGCGAGTCCGGACAGGATCTCCACCACGCCGTCACGCTGCAGGCCGCTGACCACGTCGACCGGCTGGAAGCGCCCGTCGCCGAGTGCCCGGACCACGCTCGTGCGCGCGCCGGTGACGATCAGCGCCTCGGCCGGAATCTTGAGCACATCGCGTTTGGGTCCGCCAAAGATCTGGACATCGGCGAACATGTTGGGTTTGAGACTGAGGTCCGGATTGTCGAACACCAGACGCACGCGCAGGGTGCGGGTGTCTGGATCGAGCTCCGGATAGAGATAGTCGACCCGGCCGTCCCAGGTGCGTCCGGGGCGGGCCGGCACCCGGATCTCGGCCGATGCGCCGGGTTTGAGCCAGTCGATCTGATGCTCGTAGACGTCCACCATGACCCAGACACGGCTCAGGTCCGCGATCTCGAACATCTCGGTCGCCGCGGTCACATACATGCCCTCGCGCGCCGCGATCCGGGTGACGATGCCGTCCATGGGCGCGCGCACCGGGATGCGGTTGCGCGGCTGGCCGTCGCGCTCGATGGCGCTGATCACGTCGTCCGGCACCGCCAGCAGCCGCAGCAGATTGCGTGACTTGTCGGTATCGACGCGCGCACCGGAGCGGCCCTCGCGCGCGAGCAGGAAGTCGATCTGGGCCGAGAGGATGTCGGGGGCATAGAACTCGGCCAACGTCTGACCGCGCTTGACCGGCTCGCCCTCGGCACGCAGATCCAGCGCCTCGATCCATCCCGAGGCGCGCGGATGCACATGGGCGAGGCGCGTTTCGTCGTAGGTGACGCGCCCGAGGGTGCGGATGGCGCGCCAGAGGATCCCGCGCTCCGCCACCGCCGTGCGCACCCCGAGCGTCTGCACCACGGCCGACGTCAGGCTGACCGGCGGATACCGGCCGGTCATGGGCTCGACCCGTTTCTCGACCAGATCCATGCCGCAGATCGGGCAGGTGCTGGGTTCGTCGCGGACGATCTGAGGATGCATCGGGCAGACGTACTGGATGACGGCCGGCGGGTGCGGATCAGGGTGGCTGTGCTCGGCCGGGTTGTGGTCGTGAGCGGTCACTGGGGGGCTGGGTGTCGTCTCCGCGGCAGCGGCCGTGTCCCCGAAGGTCATCGCCCCAGCACCCCAGCCGAGCGCGGCCACTCCAAGCAAGACAAGCAAGAGCGCCAGCCGGCGAGCGGGATGGGCCGGCGCTCGTCCTGAGCACCGTTCGCACGTGGATTCGGGCATCCGATGATCCTCCGGGTCAGCATCACAGGCCGGTGACGGCCATGTCGTCAGGCGTCTCGACACCCCGAACAGGCGGGGTCTTGGATCGGCGGCGTCATCAAGCGCGACGCCGCCCACCGGCTCAGGGCATCGCCTCGATCGCCGTGATCCGGTAGACCTGATCCGCGCCCAGCTCCACGCGGAAACGCACGGCATCACCGGCTTGTATCGCCTGCAGATCGACGTCCTCGGCCACCGCCAGATCCATGGTCATTTCCGGCCAGTTCAGGGCCGGCATCGGCTCGTGCGTGATGTTGACGACGCCTTGGGCCGGATCGACGCTGTTGATGAGGCCCTGGCCACTGGCGGCAGTGCTCGCCTGACCGTGCATCCCGGCGTGGTCGGCGGCCATGCCGTGGCTCATCATCCCTTCGCCGTGCGAGGCTGGATCGGCCGCGAAGGTTGGTGAGACGCTGAGGGCCATGAGGAGAACCGAGCCTGGCAGGATGGTCCCCACCGACGGCCACGAGACGAAAGGCGCCGAGCAGGCCGGGTGATCGATAGCAATCTTGGACATCGTGGTCTCCTGAATCAGAGTGGTCATGAGGCCCGGGTCATGGCATTGAATGGGGCCATGATGCGGACGCGGCAAACCTGAGCCAATCCGTTCGCCATGGACAGCAACAGGTTCACATGGGGCAAATATGGGTCAACATGACCCATCGAGTCGCCACGAACAGCCTGTCGTTGGGCTAGAGTCTGGTGCCTGGCCCCAAACAGGGCGAAGACGCGAACATTTGACGAAGCTGTCATCTTTCCGACGGGCGCAGGATCCAATCCAGCGCGGTCGACCCGCCGCAAGCCTGTGGAGAATGCAAGCCATATGAAGATATCGATCGTCGAGGACGAACCCAAGACGGGCGATGACCTGCGCCAGGGCCTGCGCGAGGCGGGCCGCGTGTCGCGCTCGGCGAGCAGATCGTCTTCGTCGAAGACACGGGTGTGTTGCCAGCGTTCGAGCGCGATGGTCGCTTGCTCTTGATATCATGGGCGACCTCGATGTCGATCGACTCATGGATTCGAGTGTTGGACTCTAGGGTAAATGAGAAATCTTTGCATTTGCATGGGTATCCGACTAGGATAGATAGTGTTCTAAATTTCCTCGAAGGCGTGCTCTCACCATGAATCTCGCTCTATCAATGCATCCAGGTGATATCGGTGTTCCCTGCTCCGAGGCGGCTCGGGTCGATCATCGCGAGGAGCCGTCGGCGGTGACCAAGACCTTCCCGCTCGC
>RZZN01000107.1 GCA_009929855.1 Gammaproteobacteria bacterium | reverse complement strand
AAGTCCCCCGAAGCAGTCGCGGCGCTGCTGCCCCACAATCTGAAAATGGACGACCTGAAACGGGAAGGGGTAATCCGGTAGTTTGCCGGACGCTTACAATGATTCGTACGACTCGCGCGTGCCACTGGCCAAGGCATTGATCAGCGAATCCAGATTGCCGAGCGATGAGGTTCGAATATCGCCGAACTTGAGACTGATCTGATTCTCCGCGGTCGAATAGGTCCCGGCCTGGATCACGAGTGAGTCACCGCTGCCGCCACCGCCGCGCCCGCCGGGGACCAGGCCTGCCTCGGTTTTGATTGTCATTATTGCAGCAGCTTCTTCACCTGAGTCATCCCAACTTTGGAACTCTGCGGCGATGTCGCCAATGGTCGCACCATCTGACGTGGCCTGCACCGTGATCGAGATGCCGAGCTTGCTGAAGTCAAAGGTGTAGGTGTCCCCGGTGTTTAGCTCATTGGTTCTAATCGCGGAAATATTGAGGACCTCTTTGTTTCCATTGACGTCAACCAGCGTCAAGGTGTCTTCAGAAGCAGTGGTAGTACCGGCAAAATTGTAGGTATTCGAGGTTCCGCCATCACTGAAGGATGACGCAGAAACATCAATGGCAGAGATGCTGGCTTTGGCTCCAATGGTTGTGCCATCCGAGGTCACGGCAGAGCCAACTTGGTAGGTGTCATCGTCACCTTTCTTCAAGACTGGTGCCACTGGTCCTGTCGTCGTGATGACGCTGGCATTAATGTCTGTGGCCATGTCATCTACAGTCGTGCCGTTACCGAGCGATTTGAGTGTGACTGATACGCCGAGTTGATCGAAGTTGAATGTAATGGTGCTGCCCGTGTTGTAGACATCGTCTTGGATGTCGTTGAGGTTGATGTTTTGCACCTGTCCGTCCGATGACGTCAGTCTCAACACATTATCAGACACGCCATCGCCATCGATATCTTTATCAGTAACTTTCGTAAAGGTAAATTTACCCTGCCCAGGTGTGCCAGTTCCAGCTGAAATGGCATTCCTCACGTCGATTTTCTCGAAGCTAGTACCGTCAATACTGGTGCCGACTTTAATCGCACTGCTATTGTCGATGACTGTCTGTGAGTTGCTACCAAGGCTCGAGGTCGAGCCATTGAGCAGTTGGATGCCGTTGAATGTGGTGCGGTTGGCGACGTTGTTGATCTCCTGGCGCAGCTCGTTGATCTCCATCGCCAGATAGTCGCGCTCGGAGGTGCTCAGGGTGTCGGTCGCGCCCTGGGTGGCCAGCTCCTTCATGCGGGTGAGCATGTTCTGCACCGCGTCCATCCCGCTCTCGGCGGTCTGGATTATGGAGATGCCGTCGTTGGCGTTGCGCACTGCCTGGTTCAGACTGCGGATCTGGGCGGTCTGCTTGGTGGTGATGGCCAGACCGGCGGCGTCGTCGGCGGCGCGATTGATGCGCATGCTCGAGGTCAGGCGCTCCATCGATTTGTTCAGCGCGCTCTGCGAGCTGCTGAGGATGCGCTGAGAGTTGATCGAGGCGCTGTTGGTGGCGATCGAGAGTGCCATGATGATCTCCGATGAGCTGTGGGTGTGTCGAACGGATCGCCGCGGTGGCGGCGGTCGGGCCGGCGGACAGCGAGCCGTGCCGCGGCACTTGTCTACCTTTACGGCGGGCCAAGCGCCAACTTGAGGACTTTTCGGCGCGCGCCGGATGCGCCCCTTGGCCTATAATCGGACACACTTAAGGACAAATCACCGACGATGAGGACTCCAACATCATGTCCAAGCACCGCAAGCCATCGATCCCAACGCGCCAGACCACCAGGCCAGCGACCAGACCGACGACCGAGCCGCTGCGCCGGGCGCTGGGCCAGGCCATCGCGCTCGCCGCGCTGGGCGAGGTCGAGCAGGCCGGTGAGTGTCTGCGTCCACTGGCCGGCACCGGCGGGGCCTCTCACGGCATGCTGCTGGTGCAGGCGGCGCGTCTGGTCGCCGGCGAGCAGCCCACCACCGCTCTGGCGCTCGCACGTGAGTCGGTGCGTCTGGACCCTGATCTGGCCGCGGGTTGGATGGTCATCGCCAGTATCCTGGATCGACTGGGCGAGCATGCCGAGGCGCGCGCGGTCTGTCTCAGGGTGGTGTATGAGCAGGGCGCGCCACCCGAGCAGGTGCTGAACGCATGCAATCTGCTGGTGCGCTATGGTGACGAGCGTCTGGCGCTGGAGTCGGCCAAGCGGGCCTTCGCACTGATGGGGCGTCCGCTCGCCGCGGTCGATCCCCTGCTCTATATCGCGCTCAGGCTGGCCGACTGGCCGATGGTCGATCAGTTGACCGCGCAACTGCGCGCGGCGCATGCGCGCGGCAAGGGCGCCGTGGCGCGCGAGAGTCCGCGCAACAATGTGCTCTGGTGCGACGATGAGCGCACCAACATCGCGGTCATCGAGCGCTGGAGCCGGCGTGACATGCCGACCGCGGCGCCGCCTTGGCGCGGGCCGATCGAGCCGCTCGCCGGGCGGCGCCTGCGCGTGGGTTATCTCTCGAGCGACTTTCGCGAGCATCCGGGCGCGCGGCTCATCAATGGGCTCTTCCGTCATCACGATCGCTCGCGCTTCGAGCTGTTCATGTATTGCAGCGGCTGGGACGACGGCTCGGCGATCCGTCGCGAGCTGGAGTCGCACATGGACCATGTGCACTCGGTGACCAAGCTGAGCGACCAGGAGGCCGCCGACCTGATCCGCTCGCATCGCATCGATGTGCTGGTGGAGCGCAACGGCCCGACCCGCGCCAATCGCATGAGCATCCTGACGCGCCGACCGGCGCCGGTGCAGATCGAGTATCTCGGCTGGTCGGGGAGCGTGGGTGGACGGGTGGTGGATTATCTGGTCACCGATGCCTACTGTGTCCCGCCTGGTGTCGAGCGGCTCTATCCGGAGCGGCTCATTCGCATCGCCGACACCTATCAGGTCAACGACTTCGCCGCCCGCATCCCACCGCTTGCGCTCAGCCGCGCCCAGGCCGGCCTGCCGCCTCGGCCGACCCCGGTGGTGGGCATGTTCAATGCCATCAACAAGGTGCGTGCCGAGGTCTGGCGGGTCTGGATGCGCATCCTGCGCATGGTGCCCAAGGCGGTGCTCTGGGTGCTCGATCCCGGCGAGCTGGCGCGCGAGCACATCCTCGCCTTCACCATCCAGCAGGACGTCGACCCGCAGCGCATCATCTGGGCCCCGCGCGTGCCGCAGGATCTGCATCTGATGCGCATCCAGTGCTGCGATCTCATCCTCGACCCCTGGCCCTATGGCGGTCACACCACCACCGCCGACGCACTCTTCCTCGGCATCCCGCACGTCACCCTGGAGGGGCGCAACTTCACCGGCCGGGTCAGCGGCTCGCTGCTGCACGCCGCCGAGCTGGGCTTTCTGGTGCAGCCCGACATCGACGGCTATGTCGAGATGGCGAGCATGATGCTCAACCACCCCGAGCAGCTCGCCCAGATCAAGCGCATCATCCTCGACAATGTGATGAAGACCGACGTCTTCAACGCCCAGTCCAAGGCCCGCCAGCTCGAACAGGCCTACACCATCGCGCTCGAGCGCGTGATCGCTGGACAGGCGCCCGAGCACATGCGTTTTGAGCGGTGGCGGGGGGATGAGCGTTTGGCGGGGCAGGATCGGGCGGTGCGAGCGGCGGAGGGAGATCGGGCGGATCGGGCGGCGGAGGGAGATCGGGCGGATCGGGCGGCGGAGGGAGGTCAGGGAGACCGGGGGGAGCAGGGTGACCGTGCGACTCAGGCAGTGCAGGCGAGCCAGGTGGCGCAGGCTGATCGGGCGGAGCAGGCGACCCAGCCGGCGCAGGCTGATCGGGCGGAGCAGGCGACCCAGCCGGCGCAACCGGACATGGGCGCGGGAGTGGCCGCGCGGGTTGAGCAGGCCGGCGGCGTCGAAAGCCAAGGCCCATGCGACGATGGCAGCGCGAACCTGGAGGCGCGCGGCGAGGGTATCGCGACTCGTGCTCCGAGCGGACAGGGTGTCGCGACCCTGGAGGCGCACGGCGAGGGCGTCACAGCTCGAGACCAGCATGGCGAGGGCGTCACAGCCCGAGCACAGTATGACGAGTCCGTCACAGCTCGAGCACAATATGACGAGTCCGTCACAGATCGAGCACAGTATGACGAGTCCGTGACAGATCGAGCACAGCATGGTGAGACACTCGCGCCAATCGCCGAGACGAGCGACCCGTCCGCCAGTTCCACCATCGCCATCCCCATCACCCCCCCCGCCCCCCTCACCAAGCCCCCACTACTCTTGGTGTGCGGCCCTTGGAACAGCGGCGCCGAACCCATCCTCGACGCACTCGCCCAATCCGGTCTTCCCGCACCCCAAGCGACCCAAGGTGCGCAGCACTGCCCAGACACCGCGGCCAGCTTCGACACGCTCATGGCGACACTGGTCAACCCCGCAAACCTCCAGCGATCACTCGACACCGACTCGATCCAGGTGGCATTGTACAAATTCGCCGCCAGCACACTGAGCGACTACTGCGCCGCCCAGTCTATCCCCGCCAACCAACCCATTGCACTCAGCCACCCCCTGGCCGCCCTCATCCTGCCCGAGCTCGCTGCCATCTTCGATCTGCGTCTGATCTCGGTGCGAACCGATCTGGAAACGATCGAGCTGAGGCGCCTGATGCAGGGACAGACACCGCTCGCAGGGGCACACGGCGCCGCGGTCATCTACGAAAGGACGCTCGAGTACATCGGCTCTGCCAAACAGGACAACTGTCTGATCCTGCGCATCCGCGGATCAGGCAACGAAACCCACGCCGCGATCGACCGCCTCAACGCCTTCGTCGCCCAATCCGCCCGCATCCACCCAATCGACGTCGCCCCGCTCATCGACGCATGGCGAGCACTCGGAGAATCTGTAGATGTCGGAGGGGCTGGAGCGGCTGGAGGGGCTGAAGCGGCTGGGGAGGGTGGGGTGGCTGGAGATCCCACTCATCAGCCCCATGGCTTGGACGCGCGAAAAGACAGCGCAAACATTGCCAACAACGCCAATAGCCCCAATAGCCCCAATAGCCCCAATAGCCCCAATAGCGCCAATAGCGCAAATAGCGCCAATAGCAGCAACAGTGCCAATAGCAGCGACAGCGCCAATAGCTCCAACAACGTAAACATTGCCAACAGGGCCAATCCCGCGGGAGCCATCAACGATCCAGATGGTCTCCAACCAGCGATGGACCCGCTCGGCCTTACACTCTTCAAGCAACTGATCGCATCCTGTCGCTGCTATCTCGAATACGGCTGCGGCGGCAGCACGCTCTACGCCGCAAACATCGCCCGTGTGCAACAGATCTTCTCAATCGACACTGATCCTCGCTGGGTGGAAAGGATCAAGCAACAGACCGCCCCTGACATCGAGCTCCACCTCGACTGGTGTGACATTGGCGAGGTTGGTGACTGGGGACGTCCCAAGACCGCTGAACGATTCCACAACTACTGGCGCTATGCCATCGCACCCTGGCAAGCCATCCGATCACGACACATCGATCCCGATCTCATCCTGATCGACGGGCGGTTTCGAATCGTCTCCTTCCTCTACTCCCTGATCTGCGCAAGAAAAGGCACCCCGATTCTATTCGACGATTACAACAACCGCCCACTCTATGCCGCGGTCGAGCAATTCATCCAACCAACCGAAAAACACGGACGCATGGCACTCTTCCACGCAAAACCCCCAAACGACCAAGCCGCCCTCTGCGCCTCACTCATGCAATACTCCTGCAACTGGGCCTGATCCCAAGGAAGTCCCAGCCTCAAGACCTCAGAAGAGTCGATGCCTCCAGGCCAGGGGAGTCCAAGCCTGCATCCCAGGGGAGACAGAGCCTCAAGGCCAGGGGAGTCGGGGCCTCCAGGCCCCGAGCAAGGATCCTCGCCCGTCATCAGACCCGCTCGACGCCCCATCCCCGTCGCCCGTCTGCTGTTCCCCGTCCCCCGTCCCCATCAGCGCCCCACCTCAAGCTTCGCGTCGCGACGATCCTTCCTCGGGGCGAGGACGCCCCGACTCCCCTGGGGACCTCCTGGTTTCGCGTGAGGCTGTCAATGGCCACGAGAGCTGATCCATTTTTGGCCACAAAAATTGACCCACTCAGGCGTGCGTGACGCGATGCCGCCGTTTGTCTACACTGCGTCCTCATGGACGAGATCGCCAATCCACATGATGCCTTTTTTCGCGAGAGCTTCGGGCGACGCGAGATCGCGCAGGATTTCCTGCGCCAACACCTGCCCGAGTCGCTGCGTGCGGCGGTCGATCTGACGAGCTTGGAGATCGCCAAGGACACCTACGTCGCGACCGATCTGCGGTCGAGCTATTCGGACCTGGTCTATCGGGTGCGCTGCGGGGATGGCGAACTCTGGATCTATCTGCTCTTCGAGCACAAGAGCCATCCCGAGCACTGGACGCTGCTGCAGATCCTGCGCTACATCGTGGCGGAAGGGGAGGGCTATCGCAAGCAACACCCGCAGGCGCGCCATCTGCCACCGGTGTACCCGCTGGTGATCTACCATGGCACGACGACCTGGCGGGTGCCGTGCGACTTTCATGCACTTATCAACCCACTGCCGGCGGCCTTGATCGAGTATGTGCCACGCTTCACCTACGCCCTGCACGATCTCTCCGCGCGCACTGCGGCGACGATCAAGGGGGAGGTGCTGACGCGTCTGGTGCAGTTGGCGCTGCGCGGGATCTTCAGCGCCGAGCCGCTGGAGCGGCTGCGCGAGTTGGTTGGGCTGATCGAGCAGATCCAAGACCGCGACACCGCGGTGGCGATCCTGGAATCCTTGCTGCGCTATTATGTCCAAGGCACGCAGCGTATCGAGGAGCCCGAGATCCACGCCTTGCTGCGGAGCACCGCCAGTGGAGAGCCCATCATGCAGACGTTCATCGATCGATACATCGAGCAAGGCCGCCAGCAAGGAATCGATATCGGCAAACAGCAGGGAATCGACATCGGCCAGCAACAAGGCGAAGCGAGGATGTTGCTGCGCCAGATCGAGCGCAGATTCGGGCCACCCCCCGAGGCGGTGCGCCAGCGCATCCTGGGCGCGGATTCGGAAAGCCTGCTGCGTTGGTCTGACCGGATCCTCAGTGCCGAGAGTCTCGAGGCGGTGCTGCACTGAGTGCGTGCCCCATCAGCGCTCTAGCGCCTTGCTTGAAGATCCGCGTCGCGAGGATCCTTCCTCGGGGCGAGGACGCCCCGGCTCCCCTGGGGGGCCTCCGGCCCAAAGGAGTCGGTGCGCCCAGATCAGGGGAGTCGGGGCCTCCAGGCCCCGAGTGAGGATCTTCGGGCGTCATCAGATCCGCTCGACGCCCCCATCCCCGTCGCCCGTCTCCTGCGACGCCAATTCCCCGTCGCCCGTCTTCTGTTCGCTGTTCCCATCAGCGCCCTGCTTGAAGATCCGCGTCGCGAGGATCCTTCCTCGGGGCGAGGACGCCCCGACTCCCCTGGGGGGCCTCCGGCTCAAAGGAGTCGGTGCGCCCAGATCAGGGGAGTCGGGGCCTCCAGGCCCCGAGTGAGGATCTTCGCCCGTCATCAGACCCGCTCGACGCCCCATCCCCGTCGCCCGTCTTCTGTTCGCCGTTCCCATCAGCGCCCTGCTTGAAGATCCGCGTCGCGAGGATCCTTCCTCGGGGCGAGGACGCCCCGACTCCCCTGGGGGGCCTCCGGCCCAAAGGAGTCGGTGCGCCCAGATCAGGGGAGTCGGGGCCTCCAGGCCCCGAGTGAGGATCTTCGCGCGTCATCAGATCAGCTCGAGGTTTCATTTCAGTGAGTCTTGGCGGCTTCAGTTTGCATCGTTGCTGCCGTCATCTGTATCGATGCTGCTGTCCTTTGGATCGAGTCGACGGTGATTGCGTAAGCGTCCGGCAAACTACCGGATTACCCCTTCCCGTTTCAGGTCGTCCATTTTCAGATTGTGGGGCAGCAGCGCCGCGACTGCTTCGGGGGACTT
>RZZN01000279.1 GCA_009929855.1 Gammaproteobacteria bacterium | reverse complement strand
CATTCCCTCGCTTGGCAACCTCAAGCAATGCATTGCAAAGTCATGGGGTGAATTGGCCACTCGTCATTCATTCGCAAAATATTGGATCGAGCAATTTGTGGCTCTCTTACGTTTGATGTGGGTAACCCGTTCAGGTCGTCCCGGATCATGCCGGCGCCTTTGAACACTGTTTGTTCGCAAACGGGCAGGCCGGCAGATGCGTGAGTTTGCCCGCGACCAGGTAGGCGATGGTGATGAGATGGCGCACCGTGCCGTAGCCGCGGGCCTTGGCCTTGGCGGCCTGGATCTGTGCATTCGCCGCCTCGACGCGGCCGTTGGTGAGCTTGGAATCGAAGGCGTTGAGGATGCCGTCCCAATGGTTCTTGACGGTCTTGGCGAAGTCCTTCATCGGTTCGAGGCGGCAGCGCCGGGCCCAGCTGTACCAGCGGGTGAGCAACGCCTCGGCCTCCTCGCGGGAGTCGGCCAGGCGGAAGATCTCGCGCAGGCTCTCCTTGATGCGGTAGGCCCGGTGGGTCTTGAGGTTGAGGCGGCGCAGATCGAGGTACTGGCGCAGCTGCCGGCGGCTCCAGTCCCGTTGGTCCTTGAGCCAGATGTAGCGGCTGCGCTTGAGCACGGGCGTGGCTTTGACCTCCGCGCGGCGCACTTCATCGACGGCTTGATTGGCGAGCTGGATGACGTGGAATTCATCGAAGGTGATGTTCGCCCACGGCAGCTGTTCCTCGACCCCGCTGCGGTAGCTCGCCGACATGTCGATGCAGACGTCGCGGACGTTCTCCGCGCAGCCGCCGTGGGCCTCGAGGTCCTCGGCGAACTGCGCGACCACCTCGGCCTTGCGCCCTTCGGTAGCGAACAGCAGCCGCGGTTCCTCGAGGTCATGAAAGAGGCTGATGTAGTGATGCCCGCGCCGCGCGGCGGTCTCGTCCAGACCGACGGCGGTGACGCCGGAGAAGTCCTCCTGCTCACGCGCCTGCTCGACGTAATGGTCCAGCACCCGCCACAGGCGCATGTCGCTCACCCCGAGCAGCTGCGCGACCTGACGCACCGTCATCGCCCGGCACAAGGCGACGATCAGCGCCTCCATCAACTGCGTGAAGCCGGTGCCGGGACGCGCCCACGGCACCTCCACTTGGGTGGTCTTGCCGCAGGCGCCGCAGCGCACCCGCGGCACCTTGGCCTGAATGTACGCCTGGAACTGGAAGAAGTTCAGGTGACGCCATTCCCGCGCCTGCGTGTCATGCACCGGCTGGTGCTGCGCCCCGCAGTGCGGGCAGGTAAAGCGCGTCCCGCGGGCGAAGCCGACCGTGAAATCGATGCGTCCGACCTTCGGATCGAAGGCCACCTCCCGAACCTCCCATGGTGTCTGCAGACCCAACGCGACGGTGAACAAGGATGTGGAATCCACGGCAGCGACCTCCGGCGGTTGACCTGTGGACATGTGGACGCGTCCTACGGACCGGCCCGAGCCCTACGGGCCGTGTGGACAACCCCTGGACCGCGCCGCGCGAGGTCGTGCCGATTTCACGCGCATCGCCGGCGCGGCCCACCGGTTGACCACACTCTCGGGCCTCGCGCCCACATGCCCACAGGCCCAGCAACAAGTTGTACGAAATGTGCTCTAAAGGGTGCGAACCGGCAGGGGC
>RZZN01000106.1 GCA_009929855.1 Gammaproteobacteria bacterium | reverse complement strand
GATCATGCGCGCGATCTGCTGATTGGGCAGTGCGGCGAAATGGAAGAAATAGCGGCTGGAGATACTGCCTTCGTAGAACGAAAAGTTCAGATAGGGCACGTGCCGGGCCTCGGCGACCCGGTCGGCGACCGCGATGCGCGAATTGCTCAGCAGATTGCCGATCAGTGCCGCGCAACCATGGGTGTCGAGCAGCCGCTGGGCGGCGGCCACGGCGGTGTCCGGCATGCTGCCGTCGTCCTCGATCACCAGCTCCAGCGGGCGTCCGAGCAGACCGCCGGCGGCATTGATCTCGTCGACGGCGATCTCGGCGGCCCAGGAGATCTCCGGACCATAGAGCTCGACCAGTCCGGTCAGCGGCGACATCAGTCCAAGACGGATCGGCGGCTGGGTCATCATGGGCATCAGAATACGCAAAATGGGCTTGGTCAACATCAATCAATCGGTTCGCCATGACCATTTTCCCATGTCTCCAGGGCCTCGGGTACGCCGATTTCAGTCGGCCCCTGGGGGAGGCGGACTTCACTTCACCGCTAGGGGAACGCTGAAATATTCGGATCCCGTCGGATCGGGGATCCGAATATCAGCTGCTTGCGATGGGCTACCGTCGCGATTCTGAAATTGATCAGCGACACCCTAGGGCGCGCTCGGGCGGGTGCTCGTGGCGGTCCTTGTACTTGGCGTCGGCCACGGCGATGACGCCGCGTCTACAGCGGAAGACGAAGTCCGGGCGGATGCTCGGCTGTCTCCAGCCACCGGCGTTCTCGAGATAGCTGAAGACGTCGGACTGCACCTCTTGGGTGCTGACGCGGATGTCATCGGGTGCATGCTCGCTGAGATAACGTCCGAGGAAGCGCTCGAAGACCAGGTTCATGTCGAGCATGAAGCTCGACAGCGGCAGGTCGCCGCCGACGGCATGCTCGCCCAGATGGGCCCCTTGGTGGATGAGCGCGACCAGGGTGAGCGCGGTGCGGTAGTGGCTCGAGCGTCGATCGATCTGATCGATGACCGAGCGCATGATGTCGGTGTCGAGTGTGAGCCGCGTCAGGTCTCCGCACAAGCGATCGGCCGCCCTTGCCAGATCCAAGCGCAGGTCAGACGACTGCATCACGGCGGCAGCCAGCCGGAGCCCGGCCGCGAGGACCTGGTTCGTCCGATGATCCAGGGTCAGGTCGTCGTAGGTGCAACGCAGGGTGGCACGCCGCGCATGGGTCGCGATGTGACGCAGGTCCAGCCGACCCCGAGGCGTCGCCAGATCCTCGCTGCGCGACTGGTAGTCGGGGAGTAGACCGCCGCGGGCGAGCTGCTCGACCGCGCGCAGCAATGCCACCCCCAGCAGGTCGATGAGACCATGCTCAGCCATCGCATAGCTCGTCCTGGTCTGGGTGACGATGAGGTCGGAGAGGTCGAAGGCGTAGGCCACCATGCGCATCAGGTGGTCGATCCGCAGCTTGGGCATGATGACGATGCGCAAGCTGGTCAGGCTCACCGTGCCGATGTGTGGCCCCACTGAGATGGCCAAACCCGAGTGCAGCTCGGTGAAACGCAGGCTTGCTCGTCCCTCCAGCTCGGCAATGAGTGCGCGGTCGGCGTCGGTCAGGCGCAGTCCACGCAGCAGCGCGCCCGCGACCGGCGAGTCGGGTGTCGTCGAGCTCCACTCGCTGACCTGGAGTGTGGGTGCTTTCATCAACCTGACCTCAATCGCCCTCCGGGTGCTCTTCGGCGTCCTCGTCGTCGGGGACGTCCTCGCCCAGCAGCGCGTCTTGCTTCTTGTCCTCGGGCGTGACGATGGCGATCAAGGCCTGCGCGAGCTCGTCCTCGCGCCCCGGCTCGAAGAGCTCGCTGCGCAGGCTTGCCGAGTCGCGGTCGAAGATCCCGCCCTTGTCAGCGGCGAGGATGTTCGCCAGCTTGTTCGGGTCCTCGTAGCAATACTCCTGCAGCAGCGGCCAGAGCTCGTCACGCACGATCTCCCCGATGCGCCCGAGCGTGGTCGCGGGTTTACCACCCGGCATCAGATAGGCGTGACCCACCTGCAGATTGCGACCGTCGCGACCGAGCTGCTCGACGATGCGACGGTTCAGTGCCCGTAGCCAGGTGCTGAGCGTGATGTCGGCGATGCTTCCGGAGCGCAGCAGATGCGGCTCGGGGAGCAGCTCCCTGAAGGCGAAGCGTCGACGCAGCGCTGTATCGAGCAGCAGGATCGAGCGGTCAGCCGTGTTCATGGTGCCGATGACGAGCAGATTGTCAGGGACGTTGAAGGGCTCCTTCGACAGTGGCAAGAGCGAGCTGGTCATCCCGCGTTTCGATGCCTCGATGAGGGTGATGAGCTCGCCGAAGATCTTGGGGATGTTGCCGCGGTTGATCTCATCGATGATCAGCACGAAGCGCTTCCCAGGTTGGACCTGAGCAACCCTGACCATGCGCTTGAAGATCCCAGGCTCGAGCTTGAATCCCTCGCCGTCGGGTCGGTAGCCCTCGATGAAGTCCTCGTAGGAATACATCGGATGAAAGGTGCAGGTCGCGATGTAGGGGTCAGGGCTGCCCCGGCCATAGATGGCGTCGCGCTGGCGGTCAGAGAGCTGCGAGGGGAGACAATTGAAGTTCTGGCGTGCAACCACCTCGAGCGCGATGCGCTCGGCGTGATAGGTCTTGCCGGTGCCGGGTGGTCCGTAAAGGATCACCTGACGCTTGCGGTCCAGCATCTCGACGACCTGCCGGGCAATCCCCTCCAGCACTGGCAGCGGCTCGGCTCGCGTGCCTGTGCCGAGTCCACCATCAACCGCGACCGGCTGGGCGGGCAAGCGTGCTGGCGTGTCCACCATGCGGTTGAAATTGGGCCAGGGGCCGATGCCGTTGATGAGCAGGGATGACTCGATGTCCGCCACCGCTGGGTGGGTGGGCTCCAGCATGAGCAAGCGCCTTCCCAGATCCAGGGTGACCGACGTCTCGAAGCTGCGGTTGTGGTGCCAGCGCACGGGCAGCTGATGAGGCCGCTCAGCGCCCTTGACGAAGCGATACCCTCCGGTGACCTCTCCGACGGCCACCACGGTGGACGCATCCGAGAAGAGCGCAACCAGGCTCCCCTCCTGGAGACGATAGGCAAGCCATGTCAGATCGCGCGCCGCGCTCGAGCTCGCGTCCAGGCCAGCGCTCTGAAAGGCAGTCGCCACCGCCTGGCGGACGTCGAGCTTCTTGCTCAAGGCGATGGCCTCGGCCAGGTTGCCCACCTTTCCCGGTCCGAGCGCCAGGTGCTCATGTGCGAGCATCTCCTTCCAGGCCGAGACCTCACCGGCAAGCCCCAGACACCAGTGGTCGCGCGGCCCGAGGCCCTTGCCAACGCGGTACCTGAGCTGCGCCGGAAGGTCGGCAAGCGCATCCAAGCTGTTCCAGAAGCGGATGATCTGGATGTCCTTCGCGAACAAGCCGGCCCCGGTCGGCGCGAGGGCGGGCACGACACCCACGCGATACAGCTGGGCCTCGGAATAGGCTTGCGTGGCATTCCAAGTCACGAGAGTCGGATCGTTCAAGTGGAGATATTTGTGCAGCCAGGCACTGGATGACCACCGCGGCGCGGCGGTTTCGATCGCTGCCTGAAAGGCGTGTGGATCGATGCTCGCGACCGGCCTGCCGTTGAGCGTGCGAACGACCTCGACGGCCTCCAGCAGCTCGGCCCGCCGCTCCTCGATGGCCGCGAGCGCCTGGTCTTCGGTGATGTTCTGAATCGCCCGCGAGCCCGGCTGCTTGGCCCGCCACGACCCGGTCTTCTTCTCCTGCCAGGGCCCGAACTTGGCCGCCGAGCCACCGGAGATGCTGCCGAAGAGACGGTAGTCGAGCTCATCGTCGTTCTTGAACTCCAGCCAGTAGTCCATCGGCTGATCGTTCGCGGCGTTATGCGGAATCTGGCGCAGCAGCTCCGGACCGCTCATCCTGGCGATCTGCTCCGGCCCGAAACGCGCGAGAAAGGCAGTACGCTGCCGCGAGATCGCGGTCTCGTCCGGGAGCAGGAAGGATCGACCCAGCTCGGCTGCGAGATACCTGTTGAGGATGTCTTTGACCTGCTCGTTCATCGGCGCTCTTTGGCTGTGTAGGGGCGAATGAATTCGCCCCTACAGGATGCACACTGGGGCATACTGATTCGCGGAAATCGCCTCACTCGTCAATCCGCAGTGACTCATCGCTACGGAACAGGTTGAACAGGGTCTCCTTCACCGTGTCCTCGATCAGGGTCGGGCTGAAGCCGGCCTCCGACGAGGCCTCGATCTGGACACTGATCTTGATCTTGATCTTGATCTTGTCCGCATTGCGGCCGAGTGTGTTGATGATGCCGGTGTAGAAGGTGTGGAAGTCGGTGAAGGGCACCTCGACGTCGAGCGACAGGCGTTGCGCTCCCCTGCCCGCGCAGCTGGCTCACCAGGAAGCTGAGCGTGTCCTTCGCCTCGGTGAAGATGCGCAGCTTCTCGCCCCGCGCGGCCAGCCCCGCGTCGCGCAGGATGGCGTCGGTGAGCTGGATGAGCTTGGCCTCGCTGCCCCCGCCGAGCGCGGCTCGGGCCTGCCGCATGAGCCGCTCGAGGGCGAGCACCTCGGCCTCCAGCTCATCGATCGACTCGGCGTTGGTCAGGCGCTCGACGAGCGAGTCCTCGACGTCCCAGCGCGCGCGCTCCGCGAGGTCGTCCAGGTCATCGACCGCGGCACCGGCCAGGAGGTCTTCGAGCGTGGCGTCCTCCTCGCCGGGACTCAGGACGCCGCGCGTCTTGGTGGCGGCCAAGGCGCGGACCTGATCGAGCAGGCCCCGCAGACGCTGGTGACGACGGGAGAGCGAGGCGCTGATGGCCGCGAGGCTCGAGGTCAAGCGGCGCTGCAGGATCGTCATGGCGAAGCCGACGTTGCGCTTCTCCTTCTGCATCGCCTTGTTGAAATGCTCGGTGACATACTGGGTGACTGACTCGTAGAGGTCACGCTCGGCTCGACTCAGGTCGAAGGCGACCGTCTTCACCGTGCGCTGCGGAAACAGCGGTAACCCGTCGAAGCGGCACATCTCCTCCTTGAGACGCCGGAGGATGATGGGGTTGTCCTGGCTGGACATGGCCTCTTGGAGGATGTGGCGATCCGCGAAGAGATCCTTGTCGAGCAGCTCGAGCAGCAGGCGGAAGTTTTCGGGATCGCCCTTGTGTGGGGTGGCGGTCAGGAGCAGCAGGTGCTTGGTGCGGACCGTGAGTGCCTCGCCCAGGCGGTAGAGACGGGTTTTGCGGGTCTTCTGCGAGCGCGTGCCCTGACGGTAGGCCGCCATCTTGTGGGCCTCGTCGACGATCACCAGGTCCCAGTCGGCCTCCTTGAGGGTGTCGAGCACAGTGTCGCGTGCCGCCCAGTAGATCGAGGTGATGCACCGATCGGTCTCGGTCCAGGGGTTGCGCCCGAGATTGGCCTTGAGCACGCCCTGATCGATGATCCTGAAATCTTCCGAGAGCTTCTCCGCCAGCTCCTCCTGCCACTGACGAGCGACCAAGGGCGGGACCACGACGAGGATGCGGTCGGCGAGCCCGCGGAAGCGTAGCTCCTTGAGCAGCAGGCCGGCCATGATGGTCTTACCGGCCCCGGGGTCGTCGGCGAGCAGGAAGCGCACCAGCGGCGACTTCAGCATGTAGCGATAGACCGCGTCGAGCTGGTGCGGCAGCGGCGTGATGGTCGAGGCATTGACCGCGAAGTGCGGGTCGTACTCGTAGGCGAGACGGATGCGGAGCGCTTCGATGGCCAGATGGAAGGCCTCTGGATCGCCGGAGAAGTCCATGCCCTGGGCGCTGGACAGGATCCGCAGGGCCTCGACCTGGGCGGCGGTGACGATGATTCCCGGATAGAGCTGCCGGGTCCGGG
Organism: Gammaproteobacteria bacterium; assembly: GCA_009929855.1. Lineage (GTDB taxonomy): Bacteria > Pseudomonadota > Gammaproteobacteria > Chromatiales > Chromatiaceae > Thiocapsa. The sequence goes on along the minus strand of RZZN01000106.1, from coordinate 2,217 downwards.
TACCGACCGCGTCGACCTGCAGCATGGTCCCGAAGTGGTCGACGCCCAAGACGCGCACCGGCTCCGGCCACACTGGCCCCGCGAGCACCATGTCCTTCGCGATGGCGGTGGTCATGTCGAGCCGCTCGCCCGCGGCGCGCCGTCGCCGCGCAGCAGCCCGGCCTCGGCCATGCTGAAGGTCCGCGGACCCGCCACGATGATGTGATCCACCACCGGGATGGCGAGCAGATCGAAGAGGCTCACCAGGGTCTGGGTCACCGCGACGTCGGCGTCCGACGGCTGGGCGACGCCACCCGGGTGGTTATGGGCGAAGACGACCCGCGCGGCATGGTGGCGCAGCGCGGCCTCGACGACGAGACGGGGGTAGACGGGGGTGCTGGCGATGCTGCCCTCGTGGAGATGGAGCGCGCGCAGGACCTGGTTCTCGTGCGTCAGCAGGATGAGCAGGAAGACCTCATTGTTGGTGGTGGCCAGCTCGTCCACGACGAAGCGCGCGAGGTCTTCGCGGGTATTCAGCTGCGGCTTGTGACCCCAACGGTCGCGCAGATAGCGGCGGGTCAGGGCCGGCATCAGATGCAGCAGCGTGGCACCGGCCGCCGCGACGCCTGTTTGTTGCGTCAGCTCAGCCGTCGGTGCGTCCAATACGTTGGAGAGTGTACCGAAGCGATCGAGCAGCCCCCGCGCGATCGGCTTCACGTCCTTCCGAGGGACGGCATAGGTCAGCAGCAGCTCGAGCACCTCGTGATCCTCGAGCGCACCCAACCCGCTCCCGTTGAAGCGGTCTCGCAGTCGCTGCCGGTGGCCTTCCAGATAGGACATCGGTGGGGTTGCTCCTCAGCGGTTGGCGGCGGCTAGGGTGGCCTCTCAGCTGCGCACCAAGCGCTCCAGCAATAGCGATCTCAAGTCCCTGCGTCCGTCGAGTACCGCCATCACCAGCACTTGATCGGCTGCGCTTCGGTGGAGCAGTCGATCATCCCAAAAAAAGCAACTTTCACGCAAAGGCGCAAAGACGCAAAGATTTTTCAATCAGTGAGCAGTGCCATGCCTTCACCTGACCGGCGAGTCACTTCACTGACTCAAGATTCTGTTTTCTTTGCGTTCTTGGCGTCTTTGCGTGAGTCAATCGCCGGATTTAAGATCATGGCATCCAGGTCACAGCGGGCGGTTTCCGTCCACCGCACCCGCCGCTCACCCATCCGCGGGCACGCGGCCGAGTCAGGATGGACTGAGTCATGCTAGTCAACCGTTTCAGACCGAAATTAGGTCGACGAATGCTGGCTCACGAGCAATCGCATGTCAACCGAGGGCTCTGGGGCTTGACGATCCTGTCTGCCGGTATGACGAGGACGCAATGCCGCACCCGCTCCGCCGTCATCACGGCCGGGCTAGCCTGTGGAATCGGTCAGGCTGAAGCGACTGATCGAATGACCCATCGTGACAGGCTGATCGCGGATCACCGACTTCACGCTCGCCGTGCGCCTGAGCATCTGGATGCCTTCCGCGGTGGTCTCGATGGTGAGTGTTCCGAGCGTGGTGGCTTCGCCTATTCGGCGTCCACCGCAACGGGCAAGCACCGCGTCGATGATGGGGATGGCATCCCGAGCCTCATCTCTTCGGAGCTCCGCCATTCGCCGACGCTCATCGCGGGATGGGCGGCGTCCCGCATCGGGGGCGTCGCCAGCCCCCGACAGGAGCACCACAGCGCGGATGAGATCAGGCGACGACGCGATCTCCTCTGGACCGCGATCGGCTGGATCGAGGCGACTCGCTGGCACGGCCATCATGTTGAACCCTTTACTCTGTCTGTTGCGAATATCACAGTCGTTATGCGCCGTTTTCCTCGACCTTCTGGCTTCCTGAACCCTACTGGTGACATCTCTGGCGCGAAGGTCATCGATCCGCCAGTGTTGGCTATGATCGCAATGCCTTCAATGCCTCCAACGGCTGAATCATGCCATAGCCCCAACGATTGTCGGGCCGTCCAGCTGATCCGGCGGGGTGCTTCGCGGTGTCCCGCAAGACCTCCAGAATCCGCCGTAACGGCGCCTCGGGCTCGGCGGCCATCAGCAGCGCGGCCACACCGGAAACATGTGGGGTCGCCATCGAGGTCCCGTCCATATAGTTAGTGCCTGAACGGAAACCGCTTTATTCATGCAGAACAATGGGTTAAAATATTTCTCGACTCCGAAGATCGCGAGCCTGCTCGGCGTCCTGAGG
>RZZN01000278.1 GCA_009929855.1 Gammaproteobacteria bacterium | reverse complement strand
TACCCTCAAAACAGTACTATCTCCAGAAATATCACTTTGTCCTGAAAGTACTGCCGAAAGAGGAGCAATAACCCCTGTTTTCTTAGCGTCAGTAAGAGAAGTCCCTTTGCTTTCGTATTCAAAGGTATTTGCTGTGTTAGCGTCTGGTGCTTGAAGGGCAAAACTTCCATTGTTAGAAGCAGTTGTAGCACTCAACTCGGTAACCACTCCAGCCAAAGTATCACTCTGTTTTCTTACTCCAGCCACAACCGTCATCTCATCACCACCACTCAAGTCAATATCATTCGTTTGTAAAAAGTCATCCACACCATCAAATCGAAGATACTTTGGAAAGCCTACTGTGTCATAGTCTGCAGGTGTCGCCCCTACATTGCCTACCCGTTGATACGGTGGAAGGTTACCAACATTAGAAGGACGAACATCAGCATTAGAAACCGTTCCAGAGACGACAAGGCTCATAGCTCCAGCTCCAGAAGAAAGCGTATAGCTTCCTGCTGTTTTGGGAGTTCCTGCTATTTTGTAGATATCTCCACCATTGACACTAGCATACACATCATTACCTAAGGTAGTCATTCCTATCCACAATCTCGAAGTCTGATTTAAGGCTACAAAGTCTCCTGTACCATTAGTTTGCTTGTAGATATCTCCACCATTGACACTAGCATACACATCATTACCAAGAGCGATCATACCAGTCCACTTTCTCGAAGCCTGATTTAAAGCTACAAAGTTTCCTGTACCTCCTGTTTGCTTGTAGATGTCTCCATTATAGACACTAGCATATACATCATTTCCAAGTGTAGTCATCCCTCTCCACAATCTCGAAGTCTGATTTAAGGCTACAAAGTCTCCTGTACCATTAGTTTGCTTGTAAATGTCTCCACCATCAACACTAGCATATACATCATTTCCAAGTGTAGTCATTTCTAGCCACGTTCTCGAAGTCTGCCCCAAAGGCTCAAAGTTTCCTGTTCCTCCTGTTTGCTTATAGATGTCTCCATTATAGACAACAGCATATACATCGCTCCCAAGAGTAGTCATTCCGTGCCACGTTCTCGTAGTTTGACCTAACCCTACAAAGTTTCCTGTACCTCCTGTTTGTTTGTAGATATCTCCGCCAGCGACACTAGCATACACATCACCGCCAAGTGTAGTCATAAATCTCCACCCTCTCGAAGTCTGTCCCAAAGGCACGGTATCCCTCACACTTCCCGAACCCTCAAACCTCAAAGTATAGTCTTGTTTTGTTACCGTTACATCTTGAGTAGAAAGTGTATCCGTATTGACCAACATATTTACCCTTGCACTCAATACTGGACGTTTGGCAGAGGTTGATTGATATGCTCCAGCTTTTTGCCACAGCATATCGTTTTGTGGAGAACGCCAGTCAAAGGGAGCAGTAGGACTAAGAATAAAATTCCCGTGTCCAGGACTATCGGTACTACTCAAGGTTGCAGTTGTGCTAGAAGTTGGGATTTGGTGCCCGTCAGTGCCACGACCCCATTGATAGTAATGTCCATAGGACTGAGTATCGTTTACTGCTGTTGCAACCCTCGTTGCTCCTAAGTTTCTATCCAGCCAATACTTTCCGTCCAAAGCCTGAACGACACCGTAGGTAAGCCCACCAAAGGTTACAGTAGAAGGAGGCGTTCCTTCTCCGTCCCA
>RZZN01000105.1 GCA_009929855.1 Gammaproteobacteria bacterium | reverse complement strand
GTCCCCCGAAGCAGTCGCGGCGCTGCTGCCCCACAATCTGAAAATGGACGACCTGAAACGGGAAGGGGTAATCCGGTAGTTTGCCGGACGCTTACCTTCTCCAGATCCCCGCGCTCGGTGATGCGCCGCTGCTCGGCCTCGGGCAGGTTCAGATAGAGCAGCACTTTGGATAGCGCCGCGATCGCCGCGGTCATGCAGCGGATCTCGATCGGCAGCGGTGACAGGAGTGCGGATTCGTGCCATTGGGGCTTGGAGTATTCAGCCACATGCCGGTCGAGCACACTGCTCAGACACTCGTCCTCGTCCTGAATGAGCAGGGTCAGATCCTGCGAGGCATCGTCGAGCGCATAGCGCTTGCCGATCGGCGAGCCGGTGAAGATCAGCTCGATGACCCGGGTCGGGCGATCCGGTGCGATCCCCTGGGCCACCTCGACGAACCTCGGATCATGTATCAGCTGATGCGGCTGGACCGCATAGCTGCCGACATAGGCGCCCTCCACCTCATGTAGCCCGGAGGCCCGGTTATAGATCTGGAGCGCACAGGGACGCGGGAAGGCGATGTAGACCTGTGGGTAAGGCGGGCGAATGAAGGTGCCGGCAGACCCTCGGCAAGATCAGAGGCACCCAGCAGCGACTGCAGGCCGTGAGTGATCTCGAGGATTGGATCACCCAGGACCCGCAGCCTGGCGCGGGCCAGCAGCAGCATGAGGGAGCCCAGATTGAAGCTCGCCGGTGAGTTCCAGTGGGCCTGGGCCAAACGGTTCAGCTCGGGGATGTCGTTGAGCATCCGCGCGGCGCGCTCGCGCGAGATGCTCAGGTCACGGCGGCAGCGCTCGGCCTGCTCCGGTGAGTCGAGCGGAGGCAGGGCGATCAGACGCGCTTGACGGGTCGAGGTCGCGGGGGTCTGCGTCATGAGTTGGACCTCGCGCGCCGTGTCTGCAGTTCTCAGCCATGCATGGCAGACTGGAAACCGGTCGCCAAGGAGCCAATGATCACGACCAACTGGACATGTCGCGGGGGAGTCGCCCGTCGGAGTCGTTGACGGTGACTGAGTTGCCATCCTTGAGCCGGTCTGAGTAAACGACAACATTTGTTCCGCCTTCATGCGCCTGGCTCGGAAAGAGGATGCGGGTGTCGCCATGCGCCAGCACCATATCGGCCAGAACCCAAGTTGGGGGTTCGATGTGCAACTCGAACCTCAGGTGGCGCCAGTCAGCCTTCTTGACACTGCGAATCGCGTCATTCACGGCCAATGCCGCGGCCTCCGCGGCGTCGGCAGGTGAATCTGCCGCCATGATTTTCGGTGTGGTCAAATCATCGAGACCGACGATCCCCTTGAGGTTGTCATACAAGGCTCGGCACGCCGGACTATTGATCGGCAACGGATAGCGGGCCTGACCTTCACCCCGTAGCGCAGCAGCCCGTAGACCTCGCGGTTGGCGTCGTAGAGCGTCTTGCTGCCGCGCAGCGCCGCGGCCTTGTTCAGCTCGAAGAGCAGGCGGTTGATGAGCTTATCGTCGTGTCCCTGCCGCCGGAGCCAGTCGGTCAGTGGCTTCTCTTCGATGTTGCTGTTGCCATCATGGCTAACCATAGGAGCCAGTGGGGGGCGGTGCAAGTTTGCGAATCATCGATGGGCGCCGACCGAACGAGCCTGGGCGGACTGCAGACGCTCGCCCAGTCACAGGCCGAGCTGGGCCATTGACTCCAGACATGGCCCGACCCTGAGCCTTGGAGTCCACGGATCGGATCGTCTATAGTAGCCGTAGTCATTCCGGCAACCACGACGCGCGCGCCGCGCAAGCATGGCTCCCACGCCCGACGCCCCCGCACCCTATCTCTGTCTCGACATCGAGACCGCGCGTCAGGATGCCCTGATCCTCCACGAGATCGGCCTCTACCGGCCGGATACCGGCGCCCGCGCGCGGATCAGCGGGCGCGACCCGGCGCTGGTGGCGCGCCTGGACGCGCTGACCGATGGGGCCGAGGCCGTGCTCGGCCACAACATCGTCGCCTTCGACGGGCCGACCCTCGCGGTGCTCCATCCCGATCTGGCGCTGCACCGCCTGCCCCTGATCGACACGCTGGAGCTCTCGCCGCTCGCCTTCCCGCGCAATCCCTATCACCACCTGGTGAAGGATTACCGCCTCTGCGCCACCACGCGCAACGACCCGGTGCGCGACGCTGAACTGGCCTACCGGCTCTATCTCGACGAGCGCGAGGCGCTGTCGGAGCGTGCGCGCGAGCACCCCGACGAGATCCTCAGCCTGCATTTCCTGATCGCCCGACAGCCGGACACCGCCGCGGGCAAGGTCCTCGCCGCCGTCCGTGGCGCCCCCGCGCCCGCCTTCCGCGAGGCGGCCGTGGCCTGGATGCGCGCGAGCGCCGGCAAGGTCTGTGTCAGCGGGCAACGCCACCTGCTCGGGCAGTGGCTCCCCGATCCCGCCTGGGGCATGGCGCTGGCCTATGTGCTCGCCTGGCTGGGCGTGGCAGGCGGCAACTCGGTCCTGCCGCCCTGGGTGCGTCATCGCTTCCCCCAGGCCCGCGAGGCGATCGCCCGGCTGCGCGACATCCCCTGCGATGATCCTGGATGCGTCTGGTGCCGCGAGCAGCATGACCTCGCGCGGGTGCTGCCGCGCATCTTCCCCGGCATCAACGACTTCCGCCCCACGCCCGCGGCCGCGGACGGACGCTCGCTGCAACGTGCGATCGTCGAGAACGGGTTCGCCGCTCGCCCCACGCTCGCCATCCTGCCGACCGGCGGGGGCAAGTCGCTGTGCTTCCAGCTCCCGGCCCTGTCCCGCTTCTATCGCAACGGTGCGCTCACCGTGGCGATCTCGCCGCTGCAATCGCTGATGAAGGATCAGGTCGACAACCTGGAGGCACGCGGCATCACCTGCGCCGGCTATCTCAACGGGCTGCTCACCCCGTTGGAGCGCGCCGCCATGCTGGAGAAGATCCGGCTCGGCGACCTCGGGCTGATCTATGTCGCCCCCGAGCAGTTTCGCAACAGGAGCTTCATCGACGCGCTCGCCCACCGCGAGATCGGTGCCTGGGTCTTCGACGAGGCGCACTGTCTGTCGAAGTGGGGCCACGACTTCAGGCCGGACTATCTCTATGTCTCGCGCCTGGTGAGACAGCGCCACCGCGACGGGGCGACGGTCCCGCTGTTCTGCTTCACCGCCACGGCCAAGCCCGATGTGGTCGCCGACATCCGCGAGCACTTCCAGTCACGGCTCGGGCTCACCCTGGAGGTGCTCGAGGGCGGCGTCAGCCGTGACAACCTCAACTACGAGGTCCGCGCGGTCCCGGCCGCGGCCAAATACTGCGCGGTCCTGGAACTGCTGCGCGAGGCCCAGCGGGAGGAGGGCGGGGCGATCGTCTTCTGCGCACGCCAGCGCACGACCGAGGACCTGGCCAAATTCCTCAATCAGGCGGGGATCGACTGCGGCCATTTCCACGGCGGCCTGAGCAGCGAGGAGAAGCGCGCCATCCAGGAGGGGTTCATCGCGGGGCAGCCGCGCGTGATCGCCGCCACCAACGCCTTCGGCATGGGCGTGGACAAGTCCGACGTGCGCCTGGTCATCCACCTGGACACGCCGGGCTCGTTGGAGAACTACCTCCAGGAGGCCGGACGCGCCGGGCGCGACCAGGGGCCGGCGCGCTGTGTCCTGCTCTACGACGAGGCGGACCTCGATGTGCAGTTCCGCCTGCTGAAGAGCGCGCGTCTCACCCAGCACGACATCCACAGCATCCTCAAGGCGCTGCGCCACATCGAGCGCAAGGACCGTGGCGACGGCGAGGTGGTGGTCACCAGCGGCGAGATCCTGCTGGAGATCCCCGAGCAGCACCGGATCGACCCGGACGCCAGCGACGCCGACACCAAGGTGCGCATCGCGGTGGCCTGGCTGGAGCAGGCGCGGTTGCTGGAGCGCCACGAAAACCACACACGAGTGTTTCCGGGCAGCCTGCGGGTCGACGACCTCGACGCAGCCCGCGCGCGGCTGAGCCAGCGCCTCGGGCGGGATGCCGACAGCGCGCCCTACCTGCGCATCCTCGCCCTGCTGATCGAGTCCGCGGACGACCAGGGCATCTCGACCGACAGCCTGATGATGGCCACCGGCAAGGACTCGCGCACCCTGCGCGCGATGCTGCGCGAGCTCGACCAATGGGGGCTGCTCGCCAACGACACCGAGATCGGCGTCACCTTCCAGCGCAACCCCGGCACCGCGCAACGTCTCGCGGGGCTCGAGCGCCTGGAGCAGGCGCTCATCGAGCGGCTGCGCACGCTGGCGCCGGACGCCGACCAGGGCGACTGGCAGATCCTCGACGCGCGCCGGCTCTGCGACACCCTGCGGCGCGACACCGACATCGCGATCGATCCGCCACGGCTCACGCGCCTGCTGAAGTCCTTCGCCGAGCCCTTCGGTGAGTCGAGCGCCGGGCGCGCCTGCATCGCCCTGCGCCCGGCCGGGCTGGACAACCGCTGGGTGCGGGTGCAACGCCCCTGGAGCGCCATCGAGTCCATCGCCCAGCGGCGCCTGCGCCTCGCGCAGGCCCTGGTGAGCCAGTTCCAGCAGCGGCGGCAGGGCAACAGCCTTCTGGTGGTCTGCACGCAAGGCGAGCTCGAGCGCGCACTCCAGGCCGACATCGCGCTCCAGGATCTCGACATCCGCGACTGGGACCGGGCGCTCGCCGCCGCCCTGCTGCATCTCGATGCCAACGAGGTCCTGCATCTGGCGCGCGGCAAGGCGGTCTTCCGCGCCGCCATGCGTATCGTGCTCGATGCCGACAGGCGCCGTCACCAATTCAAGCGCTCCGACTATGCCGAGCTGGCTCTGCACTATCAGGACAAGATCGTCCAGGTGCACGTCATGGCCGAGTACGCCAAGCTCGGCATCCGCAAGATCCAGGCGGCCATGGCCTTCATCCTCGACTACTTCCGGCTCGATCGTGCCGAGCTGGTGCGGCGCTACTTCGCCGGACGTCAAGACATCCTGGCAATCGCCACCACCGAGACCGCGCACCGGCGCATCCTCGTCGATCTGCGCAACCCCGCCCAACAGGCGATCGTTGCCGCCCCACTGGAGCAGAGCCACCTGGTTCTCGCGGGTCCCGGCGCGGGCAAGACCCGTGTCATCGTGCACCGCGTCGCCTGGCTGCTGCGCGAGGCCATGATCCAGCCGCAGGCGATCATGGTGCTGGCCTACAACCGCTCCGCCGCACTCGAGATCCGCCGCCGTCTCTGGGCGCTGGTCGGCGCGGACGCCGCCGGGGTGACGGTGCAGACCCTCCACGGTCTGGCGATGCGCCTGACCGGCACCAGCTACGCGGTGGCCATGGAGCGCGGCGAGACCCCGGATTTCGACGCGGTGATCCGTCAGGCGAGCGCCTACCTGAGCCGCGCCGAGGATGACGAGGGGATCATCCACGCCCGCGACCGCGCGCTCGCCGGGCTGCGTGTCCTGCTGGTCGATGAGTACCAGGACATCAACGGCGACCACGACGACCTGATCAGCGCCTTGGCCGGGCGCACACTCCAGAGCGAGGAGGACCGCCTGGCGCTGTTCGCGGTCGGCGATGACGACCAGAACATCTACGCCTTCGATGGCGCCAACGTGCGCTACATCCGCCGCTTCGAGGCCGACTACCAGGCCCAGCGCCACCATCTAATCGAGAACTACCGCTCCACCGCGCACATCATCCAGTGCGCCAACCAGGTCATCGCCCCGGCTCGCGACCGGATGAAGGCCGAGCAGACGATCACCGTCGACCACGCCCGGCGCGACCAGCCCGCGGGCGGGGCCTACGCGACCCTGGACCCCGTGGCCGGGGGGCGCGTACAGGTGCTCGAGGTGCCGCCCGACCCGAGCCTGGAGGTTCAGATCGCGCTGGCCGAGCTGCACCGCCTGAGCGCGCTCGCCCACTCCGAGGGCGGCGCCTGGGGGCGCTGCGCGGTCATCGCCCGGCGCTGGACCGACCTGGAGCCGCTGGCCGCGCTCTGTCGCCTGCGTGGCATCCCGGCCCGGCTCCCACGCGAGGATCGTCAGCCGAGCCTGCACGCCACACGCGAGGGCCGCGCCTTGCTCGATCTCCTGGAGGGACGCCAGCGCCGCGCCCCCCGTCTCCTGGTCCGGGCGGGCGCCCTGTCACGCTGGTTCCAGCGCCGCTTTGGCACGCCTGCGGAGGGGTTGATCAAGCACCCCATCCGCGCCGCGCTCGCCCGCTTCATCGTCGAGACCGAGGCCGCCGCGCCCGTCGGCTATCAGGTCGCCAGCGAGCTGGTCGACTCACTCTACGAGACCGGCACCGGCGCGCGCGCACTCGGCGATGCCCAGCCCAACGGACCGCTCCTGCTCACGACCGCCCACCGCGCCAAGGGGCTCGAGTTCGACCATGTGCTCATCCTCGACGCGGGGGGCTGGGCACAGGCCAGCGACGAGGAGCGCCGGCTCTATTACGTGGCCATGACCCGGGCACGTGCGACCCTCACCCTGTGCGAGACGATCGGGCGGCGCCACCCCTTCACGCGCGAGGTCGAGGGCCTGGCGCTGCGCACCCGGCCCAAGCCGCCACCGCCCGAGCCAGGGCTCGATCACCGCACCTGGACCGCCGACCCGAGCCAGATCGTGCTGTCCTGGCCGGGCTACTTCACCCCGAGCGCACCGATCCACCGCGCCCTGGCCGCGCTCGATGTCGGCAGTCCGCTCGAGCTGCGCGAGCGCGCCGACGGCATGCTGGGTTGGGAGCTGACGGATCGGACGGGGATCGCCGTCACGCGCATGGCGGCCCGCTTCAGCCCGCCCGAGGGCGAGATCGTGGCGGTGCGGGTATTCGCCGTGCTGGTGCGCGAGGCGAAGGACGAGACGGGGTTGCGCTGCTCACGCTGGGAGCTGGTGTTGCCGGAGATCGAGGTTGCTCGAACGCGTTCGTGACCGAGTGGAGGGGCGCCTACCATGACAGGATTTGACAGGTCGTCGGATGACCATCACAGAAGCGGCGATGGTAGCGCTTCGGGTACCAGATCAAAAACACGCGGTATTCGAGTCATGGTAAATGGCGGGGCTCAATTGACTGGCCCAGACCATAATAATGATCAACCGGATTTCCACAAAGATGACACTGCGTTCACTCAAGGGTACTGTGAACGTCAATTTTAAGCGTTTTCCGTTCATCTGGAACCACCCGGTCAATCGCGAGATCAGTAAGATTGAATAGGGTCTGAATGGTGTGATGATCGAATGTCATAGTCAAAAGCGCTCGAAAGATGTTTCAGCGCGGCATTGTCCTCAAGTTGTTGGTTTTGGCATGACAGAACCCCATGAGCTCCTGGAGAGCCCCAGGAGATCCGGGAGAGCCTCAATGAGGCCGCGGAGAATAGCCGCGGAATTCAGGAAACGGAAATACCCCCGCGTATGGGCCAGTGCGCTTCAATGAGGCCGCGGCGAATAGCCGCGGAATACAGCTCGCCCCCGAGCCCAGGACTGACGCCGTTTTCAAGGCGCAATTCGAGCGCTCTCGGGGGCCGACTCTTGTCGTGGGGTACCGGTTTCGTGCGTTGGGTTAGCATGCAACAGTATTTGTCTGATTGTCAAAGAGCATTTTTTGACGAGCGCTTCCAAGGGGTTGAGACGGCACCGGAGCGCTCGCACTGGGTCGGCAGTGTCAGACGATGATGGGCTCGTGCTCGATCGGGTTGAAGGTCCGTTTTCCTAGACTGAGCACGCGGGGGGTGACCGCGTCGGCGAGTCCTAAGTCGATGAAGATCGCATGGTCCTCACCGTGGTGAATGATCCCGTCGAGTAGAGCGATCAGCTCGGCGTGTTGTACGGCTGTGAGGCGGCACTGGAACACGGACAGCTGAAGCCATTCACCGTACCCTTTCATGAGCTTGAAGACGCGCCGCCAGCGGCTGGGGTCGGCGATGTCGTAGGTGACGATGTAGATGCGCTGCTGCATGGGCTACCTCGGCGTGAAGTTGGGATATTCAGCAAGCTCGCCATGGAGGTGGCGCGCCAATAGCCGTGCTTGCACTTCCAGCAGGCGCCGGTAGCTCACCCGATACTGAAAGATGGGATGAGTCACCTCCTGGGCCAGGCGCCGCTCGAAGCTCGCGATGAA
>RZZN01000277.1 GCA_009929855.1 Gammaproteobacteria bacterium | reverse complement strand
GCGAACACGTCCCAGTTGCCGACCGATGGGGCGTAACGACTCGCGCCCTTCACCTCTTGCTCGACCGCGCTGCGCATCGCATTGGCGAACTCCTCCGCATCAAGCTCTTGCTGTGCGGCGATGTACTCGGCCGCGCGACTTGCATCGAACTTGCGCGCGGTCTCGGTCACCAGCGCATCCAATGCCGCGCCTTCGATGATCGGCACCAGCTCGTAGCTGTTGGCCTCCTGATCCGTGAGCTTGCGCGGGTAGACCACGATCCCGTGGCGCGCCTGATCGTGGTGATCCGCGCCTTTAGGCGGTTGCGGGTCGATGCGGATGTATCCCTCGGGCGCCGTGGCGTAACCGGGCGGACGATTGACGGCCGCATAGCGGTATTCAATCGGTGCGATGGCCGGCTCGGGCGGAGGCTCGGGCGGAGGCGGAGGATTTACCGAAAACAGATCCAGGTTTTCGATGGCAAACTGTCCCTCGCCATACTCGCGGTCCAGGTCCAGGTTGGCCGCGGCGATAATCTGCTCCAGGGTCGCCTTAGCCGAATCACCGAACATATCCACAGTTTGCCCGCGCTCGGCTTCGCGCCGCACATGCCGCGCCATCGCCGTGAACGCCACCCCGAGCCGCTTGGAACTGCGGTTGTTTTTGGAGATAAAGATCGCCATGGCCGCGGTTGCCGGAGGAATGCTCTCGAACAAGCCCATCTGCGACATTGCCTCGGCGACATCCTGGCCATCGGCTCTCGCTTTGCGGACCAGGTTCGTCGCATCAATCAGCGTCTGAATCACCTTCTGATTCAGCGACACGTCGACACTGTCGGCGATCTTCTCACTCAGCGCGTCGGTCCCTGCTTTGTCGGCGGCTTGCGCGCGAATGAACTCGGGTGCGCTGGCGTTGAGCGCGTTGATGATGTTCGCCACATCGGGCTTGCTGGCATCCGCCGTCAATTCAAGGAGACGGTCGTCGTGGTATGCCTTGGCGAACACCGCGGCTTGAACCCGCGCGATCAATGCTCCGGTCGGCTGCCCGTCGGTCGTGAGGTACTGCGCCGCCTCGGTATCACCCAGGGAGGCGAGGAACCCGCGAATAAAATCACGATTTGCCGCCGAAAGCAGATCGCCGTCGTTGCCGAGCTTGGAGAGTAGAGCATCATCCAGGCGATCGGCATCGGCTCGCGCCTTCTCGGTGCCGGTCATGCTCAATTTATCGTCCTGATTGGCTTCGATCGCAAAGGTTCGGCGATCGATTTCGGAGGTTCGCACCCGCACCAAGACCGGGTGTTTCATGGCGCGAATCTTGGCGGGATTCAGCCGGAAAGATTCGGCTTCCTGGATCAGCCAATCGCGATACTCATCGGCCTTGCCGGTGCGGTAGGCTTCGCGAATCGCCATGGTGCGCCCGTTGCCGGACTCCACCACGCGGTCCGGTCCGACGATCGGCGCTCCGGTATCGGCCCGGCGCGTCTTGCCCAGACTGTCCGTGTCGAGCTGGTTGGCGGTTTTGCGAATCCAGGCAATCGAGGTCTCGCGTCCACGGTCGCGCGGCTGCAGCTCGGGCGGATAGTCCGGGTTCGGGTTGCCCTGGTTGTCGTGCGAGACGATCAGGTCCGCGGCTTCGATCACGGTGAACCCGGTTGCCACCTCGCGCCCCTTGGCGGTCTTGACGATGTTTTCGGCGCCTTCGGG
>RZZN01000276.1 GCA_009929855.1 Gammaproteobacteria bacterium | reverse complement strand
AACAAGTCAATTAACAAAATTTAGCTATTAATTCGTCTTTGTAAATCAAGAGCTTGTACATGAAGTTCTGATAATGTTGTAGTATCTGCATAATAACCATCAGGATCTACATAACCCCTCAATACTTCAATTGCTTGTGTAAGTAAATCAATTGCTTCACTTATTGGTGTGACTTCAGCTAATTCATCTGGATTGAAAATATCTTTTTCAAGATAATCATGTAACCAACTAAGTACATTAAACAGAATATCAGCCCTTTTACCTATAATCTCAATGTCAGCATTAAGATCCTTTTTAAGTAATGTGGCAAGTTTTCTGATTTCATTATACCCAAGTTCCATAATTTCTTCTTCAAGAGAAGGGTACTCATCATAGCTGCAATTAGGAATGTCCCTTGCAATATCTTCATAACCTACCATACCCCCCTTGTGTTCAAATGGAAGAACAAAGAAAATAACGGTTTCACCTTGTGGAATAATTGCTTCATCAATATTATAATATTCCACTTTAGTGTTTTTCTCAATAAGTTTTATTGTGCTTTCCCATTGAACACCATTACGCATCTCAGTTTTTTTATCAAATTTGATTAAATCACCGAGAGGACTATTTTGAATATCTCTTTTTAATTCTCCAAATGTTCTTGCATTTGATTCTAAAACTTCCAACGCTACTTGTGACGTTAATTTAAATTTAAAAGTTGTCATAATTTTATTTTAATTTATTTAAAAAGGTAAATCATTTGATTCTTTATTATCTTCTGTTTTATTATCAGTTCCCCATTCTTCACTGCTATCATCTGCTTGCTCTATTGGTTCTGTCCTTTCATAGGGCGGAATAATAGCAAGTTTAACAGCAGTGTTCATACTATTTTTAATGAATGGTTGGAATGCATACTTAGGAAATCCTGGTCTATCTTTTCCATCAAGTACAAGTTTGAAGTCAAAACTATGTCCTTCATATGATTTACCAGCCAATTCTATTACTTTATCACAGAAAGCATCCCAAGCCTTCTCAAGGTCTTTCTCATTTATTTTGAATACCAGCTTATCTTTAGGTACAAAAGTGCCTAAGATGTGTTTAATTTTATTACTGAACCACTTTAATTCATTTTGTACTGCTTGTTCATCACTCCATTTACTATTAGGCTTATTAACATTAAATTCAATAATCTTATCAGGATTAACTGGAAATGCAGTATAAATATAAAAATAAGGGGTTGTATTCTCACCTATTTTAATATCTTTTTGGTAAGTAAACCTAAGCACAGTTTGTCCTGTACCATCATTCTTAGCAGGTTCTTTACTAATTTTTACAAGTTTAGCCTCTTTATGAATACCCGCTCCAAGATAATTTAATTGGTCGTCTGAAAAATTATACATAATTCTTTTTTAAATTTTTAAAATTTTAATTAAGTTGTTTGTAAATAAGATTCGTGGATATTATCAAAGTCTTCCATTACATGATCATCTTGATTATCCATCATATCACCATTGTCTATATCTTTATAAGGAAGTTCATCATCTATTAAAGCCATAGTAGCATAGAAATAATCATCTTCTTCATCAAGGTAACACGATAGTACCATCTCATTAAGACGTGTATAATCAAGTTGAAAATGTTTAACAAGCCTGTCAAATATTTTCTTACTATTAAAACTAAAATCCTTATTAACCTTAGCACTAAAT
>RZZN01000275.1 GCA_009929855.1 Gammaproteobacteria bacterium | reverse complement strand
ATTCGCAGGCCACCCTTCAGCGCCTCCCCTGCCCCGCTGTACCCCTCCCACAAGCCTTTTCCCTTTCCCACTGGCCGCTTGATCGCCCGGCCCCTCTTCGGGCCGGGCGAAGGCGGCTTTGCCGCCTTCCGCGCGCCTTGCTCCCGGCTCCTCGCGGCGGTGTCCGTGGTTGATGGCCGAGCGGTCATCCCGGAGCCGGGAGCGGCGCGCGAACGTCCGGAGGACCCCCTTGAGGGGTCATCCGGACGTATGCTGTGCATAGCGGGTCAGGCCGTGTCGCAGACCTGAAGCGGCGGTGCTAGACTGAAGGGGCGGCGGTTTTCTTGCAAGATGTGCATTTGTAAACAAATGCCATCTTGGCAAGGGGGGTCAAAGCCCCCCCGTTGCATCCCCCCGCCGCTCGCCTCTGCGAGCGGTAAGTCCGAACGGAATTCGCCTGAGGCAGCTCATGCCACAGCAGACGACATCCGCGCCGAGAGTGCGCACCGTGACGCTCACCGTCCGCCTTAGCGCGGACGAGGACGCGGCGCTGTGCGAGAACGCGCGGGCGGCCCGGATGTCGATTCCGGATTACGCCCGCCATGTGCTGATCTGCGGGAAGATCGTCAGCCGCGAGCGCGTGCGTCTGCCCTTTCGCCTGCGAATTCAGCTTGAGCGCATCGCCGTCAACCTGCGCCAGCTTCGCGCGCTGGACGGTGACGAGCGGGTACGCGCCGAGGTGCGGCGCGTTCACGCGCGCCTCGACCGTATGCTCACCGTGGAGCTGGATGCCTTCTTCGCCGAGCGCGGCACGGAGGACGCGCACGGCAACCCGCTCGATATCGTTCGCGCCGTGCGCCTCAGCGTCGATCAGCGCGAGGTGATCGAGGCCCTCGCGCAGCGCTGCGGCATGACCTTGTCCGCTTATGCCCGCGACATGCTCACGCACGGCCATGTCACCGTGTTTGCCGACCGGGAAGCCGAGTTCCCGGACCTCGACGATCTCAAGGCGATCGGCGTGCGCATCAACGAGGCCACGCATCAGGCCAACATCGACAAGCGCCTGACCGGTGCCCTGCCTCCCCTTCTCGTGCGGCTGGAGCCGCACCTGGACCGGATCGCGCGGGATTAGCGCCGCGATGATCGCCAAGCAACACAGCGCCCGAAGCTTTGCAGCGGTTTCGGATTACCTGTTGCACGACAAGCAGGCCCGGACCGACAAGCGCGTCGCCTGGATGGAGGCCGACAACATCTGGTCGGACAATCCGCGCCGGGCGGCCCGGCAGATGGCGCGCACCTTCGACGAGGCCACCCGCCTGAAGTCCGAAGCGGGGCTCGCGGCCACCGGGCGGCGCGTGGTGAGCCCGGTGTTTCATTTCTCGTTGTCCTGGGCGCAGGACGAGGTCCCGACCCGCGCGCATATGGCGGAGCAGGCGCGGGATGTTCTGAAGAAGCTCGGGCTGGGCGAGCACCAGGCCCTCATCGTCTGTCATGACGACGAGCCGCATCCGCATGTCCATATCCTCGTCAGCCGCATCCATCCGGAGACGGGCCGGGCGAACAATCTCCCGCACTCAAAGCGCAAGCTTCAGGACTGGGCGCTCGCCTACGAGCGCGCGCAGGGGAAGATCCGCTGCAAACTGCGCGAGGAGAACGCGAAGAAGCTGGAGCGCGGCGAGAAGCCGCGCTACGACGATCCGGTCATCCGG
>RZZN01000274.1 GCA_009929855.1 Gammaproteobacteria bacterium | reverse complement strand
GTAGCCGTTCATAGACCCGGCATTGGAGCTGGTAGCGGAGCTGCTGCGCGACCGGCGCGGCGCTCCGCGATCACGCCGACCAGATAGGGCCAAGGCACATGGCCGCGTTGGCGACAGGTGTCGATAACACTGGCGAGCAGGGTGAAGGTCCGCGACCCGGCCTCGCAACGCGTCCCCATCATGATGCGTCGCGCGATGACCCAATGGCGCAGAGCCCGCTCGGCGTCGTTGTTGGTGAGCGGCCACTGGGGATTCTCCAGCACCCGGAAAATGGCGTCCCAGTCGTTCCACAGCTCCACCGCCAAGGCGCGCGTCTTGGCATGGCGGTGCCCGAGCAAACGCACGCAGGCGGCATGCAACTCGTTGAGCAACACGGCATGGCGGATCGGCAAATCGACCGGGGGGCCGTCGCGCGCGGCATGAATGGCACCGATCAGGGTGTCGAAGGTGGTTTGGACGTGGTGCCCGAAAGCTTGCGCCTCGCGATCGAAGCTGTCGATCAGCCCCTGCGCCTTGCGCGTGAGGTGCGCCCAGCAACGCAGCCGTTGCGGGAAGTGGCGATACGCCTGCCAGCCGTCGCTCATCAGCCAGCCGGCAAAGCCCGGCAGAAGGCGATCGAGCACCTCGCGCCCGCGCTTGGCCACCACGAACAGGGTGGTCGTGGCGCTGGTGAAGACCCACAGCCAGAGGAGTTCGGCACCTTGCGGCCAGGAGGTCTCATCGGCGTGCAGCAGGTGGCTGGCGACGACGGACGTGATCAATTCCTGTTCCAGCGGCGACACGGCCGCCCCGGTCTCGCGCAGGGTGCGATCCAGGGTGCCCACGCTCAGGCTCAACCCGAGCCAGTCGTGCAGAAACTCAGCGATGCGCCGGTACGACATCCGAAAGCGCAGATGCAGGGCCACGATCAGGGTCGCCAGCCCCGGCCCGACCAGACGCCATTCGCTCAAGGCCACCGGTTCTAAGGCCGGGTCATCGACGCGCCCTTCGCCGGGACGCGCGCGCGTGTGATGGCCACAGCCGCAGAGGGTGTCATGGAAACGATGGTCGGTGATGCGCAGGTGCAGGCCCGGCTGTTCGGCATCGCCCCACGGCAGATCGACCGACTGGAAGCCGGCGTAGCAGACACTGGGGGCATCCGCTGGCAGCGCCTCGGCGCAGGCCGCGCAGGTCTCGGGACGATGGATGATCGTCTCATGAGCCTTGAACACCTGGGTGCGTCCGAACCCCGGCGCGCCAGGTTGTTTGCCGGGCTTGCGTTTGGGCTTCTCGGGCTTGGAGGCCGCGTGCTCGGGGGCCGGGGTCTCGGGTGGATGAGACGGCTCATCCGGGGGCGCGCTGGCCGCATCCGGTGCGTCCCGATCCTGCGCCGGGAGGCTCGCCTCGACGTCGACGTCGTCGCTCGGCTCCTCGTCGCCCACTGGCGGGCGCTCCCAAGGCGCTCGGCTACTGGGTGGACGCGAGCTGTTAGTCGGATTTTGCCGTAGCCGCTCGCGCGCTTCTTTGAGATCCTCCAGCAGTCGCAGCGACAGACCACGCAACCGAGTCTCGTCCAGGGCCTGGACGTAGGTTTCATCGAGCTGGCTGAGGCTGTGGTCGCTCAGGTGCATCGGTCAGGGGGCGAGTTCATCGGGTGGCGAAGATGGGCTGATCCTGATCTGACGGAGGGTGACGGTCAAGGGGGGGCTCTGAACGCTTAC
>RZZN01000273.1 GCA_009929855.1 Gammaproteobacteria bacterium | reverse complement strand
TCGAAGTCGCTGCCAGGCCGGTTTCGTCGTCGAACACCGCCGTTTCGAGTGCCTCGACGGACTCGGCATTGGCGGTGATGACCCCCTCGTACTCTTCGATCCAGGCGCCGTAGTCGTCGATCGCCAGGGCGTGCGCGGCGACCGCTTCGCCGAGGCTCGCGTAGTCGCCGATCTTCTCCCAATACGTGGTGTTGGTCGGGACCGGGGCGGGTGTGCTGGTGATCTCCAGGATGCAACGGTAAAGCCCGGTGCCCGCGCCTGCGTCATACTTCACGACGTCGCCGACAGCGTAGGTCTCGTCTTCGTCGAACTCCGACGAGCCGGTCAGACCTTCGATCTCCGTGTGGATGAGCCCGATATCGCTCCATGCATTGGACAGGTCATTCTGCAAATCGATGATGTCGTTCTTGGCGGTCGTCAGAGCCGCGTCATTCGGCTCGATCAGCGCCAGTGGCGCCTGGAGCTCTTGCGTCAGGTCAGACGCCGCGATCAGCCCGCTGATCTGACCCAGCACATACGTGGGGTTGGGCTGGGTCTCGACGAACGTGCCGGCAATCGCATTGGCCGGACCTTCCTGCCCGAGGTCGTTGACGTGGGTGATCCAGAAGTACCACTTGGTCGCTTCGGGCGAGGCCATGTAAAACGCCGAGCCGATGGCAGACCCGAGCTCCACCGCACGCCCGCGGTCATCGCGTTCGCCCCCCTCGACGGTGTGGCCATAGACCTTGGTGTAGGCGTGCCCGCAGTAGCGCGGAGCGTCCCAGGTCAGCTTGATGTTGGTGAAGGTACCGACCCCGCGCAGACCGGTCGGGGCAGTCGGGTACTGGGTTTCGCCGCATGGTCGCGGGTCACCCGGCCCGCCGCCCCCGCTGCCGCCACCGCCGCCACCGTCGCCGCCCGAACCATCCGGATCCGGCGGGTTGGCGATCTCGTCGGCCAGCTCGGCATCGCTGGCAGCGGCCTCCAGGCGCAACGCCTCCAGTTCTTCGGTCGTCGCCGTTTTGGACAGGGCATCGACGACGCGCTCGATCCATTGGCGCAAATCGCGCGGAATGTCGCTGGTGACGCTCGGCAGAGGAAACTTCCGGTTAGGCATCAGCCAACTCCGCCATCGACTGGGCCATGACCAGGTTGAACACCTCGTGCTTGGTGGTGATGTCCAGCTCCCAGTCGCGACCGACCTTTACCGGGAGGCGGATCGGGCGGCGCGAGGTGATGTT
Source organism: Gammaproteobacteria bacterium (assembly GCA_009929855.1). GTDB lineage: Bacteria > Pseudomonadota > Gammaproteobacteria > Chromatiales > Chromatiaceae > Thiocapsa. Next base: position 480 of record RZZN01000273.1, on the reverse strand, counting down.
CTGGGCCGCCGACCACACGCCCACGCCGTCGCAGGTGATTTGCAGCGTGATGTCGCCGGCGCTGCCGTAGGCGTCGGCCTCCAACTGGAGGCAGGAGAAGAAGGTCTCGCGCGGCATGGTGAAACGCTTGGACTTCCACCGGCCCGTGCTCGCCGTGGTGCCGCCTTCCCAGGCTTTGACGCCGGTCGAGTCGGCAACGTAGAACGTATCGTTGCGCGGATCCGCGTAGCCCGCGCGGCTGTAGAGGTCGTGCAGAAAGAACTCGCCGGTCGTGATGTCGTAGACGAACCCCCCGTTGGTCGCGGGAATCCATGGGTTGTTCGTGCTGTCGGCCCCGCTGAAGAAGCCAAAATACTGGTTGTCGTGCCCGTAGCCGTGCATGCTCGACGGGTTTAGCTCCTGCCACTGTGTGCGGTTGAACCGTGCCTCGGTAATGATTTTCGAGCCGGATGGCGAGAGCATCACCAGGCCATCCGGGGA
>RZZN01000011.1 GCA_009929855.1 Gammaproteobacteria bacterium | reverse complement strand
CCCCTGGGGGCTGCCGGCCCCAAGTGAGTCGGCCTCCAGGTCCCAAGGGAGTCGGGGCCTCCAGGCCCCGAGTGAGGATCCTCCACGCCATCAGGCCAAGCCAAATCGACGCTCCCATGAGCGCGCTGCTTCAGGATCCGCGTCGAGACTGACCTTCCTCGCGGCGAGGGCGCCCTGACGTCCTTGGAGGTTACCTTGGATGCCCGGATGCCTGTCCTGATGCGATCAGTCGCGGCGTGCCAGCAGGGTGCGACCGTCGTCGGTGTACAGGATGAGTGCGCCGTTGGGGTCGATCTCAAAGCGCTGAATGCGTGCCAGCATCTCGTAGAAGCGCTGTTCTTGGTCCATCAGGGCGGTCTCGCAGGCCATCATGGTCGAGGCGGGTGATTGGATGCTCAGCCCTTCTCCGGTGATCTGGTAGCCACCATGGTAGTTGTTGCATGAGCCGCGCCCCCAAATCCTGCCGTCCGTGCCGAAGTTGAGTGTGACCCGTGAGCGGTCGATGATGCCGCCTCCGCCAATGTCCTCGACCACCCATTCACCCCCTTGCAGTAGGCGGGCGGGGTCGCCACCGCAGCCCGTGAATCGACGCTCATCGAGCTGGACCTCGACTCGATGCGGGAATGGCATCCCGGTCATGCTGTCGTGACAGATCTGGTCGAGGATACGGATGCTCAGGTCGCCGTCTTCGATGAGATCGGCGTATAGACGACCACCCTCGATCGGCTCGGGTGGGTTGCGCGCGACCGTGATCCGGGTCTCGCCGAGGTCGGCGAGCAGCTCGACATGGGTCGCGTCGGTGGTGATCGCCCAAGATGGCTCGTGACCGATGGCGCGAAAGCGAGCCTGTTCAGGGCTGACCTGGTCACACTGTGGAAAGGCGATGCCAGCGACCTCGAGCCAGCCACCTTCGCCTTTGCTCCAGAATGAGGTGGTCGGATCGGCCAGTGCCACATAGCGCGCGCCCGAGGCGGCGACTGTTTGGCGCAGATCGAATTGACGGGTGCCAATCTCCAAGCGCGCCCACTGGTCGCGATAGCCCATGCGGATCGGCTGCTCGCCGCAGATGAGAGACTGAGTCATCTCGATCGGCTCGAATTGGCGCATGATGAGCGCCCCGAGCGCGATCGAGTTGGAGGTCAGATCGATCGGTGTCGGCTCCAGGAGCCAGCGCACCAGTCCCTCGGATAGGATCGCGCCACGGACCTCAGGCGCGGGCGCGTCATCAGTGAGCGCGGCACGTTCGATGCTCAGGGCGAAGGGGATCGGAACCTGACGGCCGTCCAGCTCGATCCGTTGCTCGACCAGTGTCTGACCGTTGGGGACCGCCGGGTCGCTGACCTCGACGACCACCTGGCTCTCCGGGGGAAGTGCGATGCGTGCCAGATAGGTCAGCTCGCCAGTCACCTGGAGCGAGGCATCCGCGACAAGTGGCCCAAGCGGGAGCCCGATCATCAGGCTGGCCAGGGTCAGGCGGGTGATGGATGAACGAGTCGTTTGCATTCTGATGACCTCGTGTGGAGTGCCAGGACGTGCCAAGAGATGACAGCATAGCAGTCTCAGGCGATTCTCGACTCAAGCGCCTCCGCTCTTGCCTAGCGGTGTCCGACCTCGACCTGCGCGGACTGACGGACCGCCCAGGCGACATCGGCGGCTTGGCGATTGCCCGCCACGTCGTGCACTCGAAAGATCCGAGCACCAGCCATGACACCGAGCGTCGTGGTGGCGCAGGTCGCGGGCATCAGCCTGGTCGCGTCGGGTTCGCGGCAGAGCGCGCCGAGGAAGCGTTTGCGGCTGGCGCCGAGCAGCAGCGGCGGGCCGATCCGCACCAGCTCGCTCAAGCCGGCGAGGAGCGCGAGGTTGTGCTCCAGGGTCTTGCCAAAACCGATTCCTGGATCGATCAGGATCCGATCCTCGGCCACGCCCGCGCTTATCGCGGCCTCGATGCGGTCAGCAAGAAACGAGCCGACTTCGGCGACGACATCATCATAACGTGGTGACTGCTGCATGGAGGCCGGCATCCCTCGACGGTGCATCAGGACGATGGGCACGGCCTGCTCGGCGGCGCAGTGGAGCATGTCGGGATCGTCGCGTCCGGCCGAGGTATCGTTGATCCAAGCGGCGCCGGCCGCGAGTGCGGCCAACGCGACCTTGGCCGAGGTGGTATCGATACTGATCCGGATCCGCTCGGGCAAGTGCTCGTGGAGCGCGCGGATCACAGGCACCACCCGTTGGATCTGCTCGGCAGCGGGGACCGGCTGCGAGCCTGGTCGTGTCGATTCGCCGCCGATGTCGATCAGGTCGGCGCCTTCAGCAACCATGCGGAGGGCGTGATCACAGGCCTGTTCACGCTCGAGATAGCGCCCGCCGTCCGAGAAGCTGTCCGGGGTGATATTGAGGATTCCCATGATCAGCGGCGCTGACTGTGGTGCCCAGGGAGTGGCGCTGTTCATCCGGTCGACTCCATTGATTGCTCTGATTACAGTGATTGCTTTTGACTGGATGGCGGTGATGCGTGCATGATCGACGCGGTCGAATCCGCGCCTCCAGGCCGCGATCGTTGCCGCTGAAGCATGAGAAGGTCGTAGAGATGAAGAGTATCCGCAATGGGGCGATGGCCGCGCTACTGTCGGTGACGCTGACGGCTGGCTGTGGCATGACAGGTGGGCTCAGCGGTCCCACGCCAGTCGTCACGCGGCCCGCCGAGGCCGCGAACATCACCTTCTATCGAGACGGCTCGTTCGTCGGGTTTTTCGCGACCATCCGGGTGGAGATCGATGGGCGCGAGGTCTTGCGGGTAGCGCGCAACGAGGCTCACACCATCACGGTCGACCCGGGCCAATATCTCATCGTCTCGACCATGGGCTTCAACGAGTGCCGTCAGGTTGTTTGGGCCAGACCCCGGGCCAATATCCAGGTCCGCCTGTCGCCGGTCTGCAACTGACACCCGATCACTGCTGATCGCTCACCGATGAGTGGTGATCGGTCAGCGGCGGGGGTGATCAGGGATGGTCGGTCAGCTGCGTAAACGCCGTCGTTTCGCGGTCCCCGAGCTGGTTATCCTGGCGAGAGACGAAGAAGGCGGCGATCCCGTTTGATTCGGCCAGCTCGAAGCCGCGGCTGGGTCCGAGCACGAGCAACGCGGTGGCCAGTGCGTCTGCCCTCGCGCAGTCGGCTGCGATGACGGTCACGGATGCCAGTGTATGCTCGACCGGCCGACCGGTTGCGGGGTCAATGGTATGTGAGTAGAGCCGACCATCGATTTCGTGGAAATTGCGATAGTCGCCCGATGTGGCCATCGCGGCATCCTCCAGCGCGATCACCCGATAGACCTCGCGCGATCCAGCCGTGGGGCGCTCGATGGCGATCCGCCATGGACGACCATCGGGCTTATGGCCGCGCGCCCTGAGCTCGCCGCCGATCTCGACCAGATAGTCGCTCAACCCCAGTCCATCGAGTAGAACGGCGATCTGATCGACGCCGTAGCCCTTGGCGATGGCTGAGAGGTCGAGCTCGAGCGCGGGGTGATCCTTGCGCAATGCCGGCGGGTCCAGACTGACGCTCAGCTTCTCGGTCCCGATGCGCGCCCGCGCCGACTCGATGTGATGATCCTCGGGGATCTGAAAGGCCTGCATGCGCGGGCCGAAGCCCCAGAGATCGACGAGCGGACCGACCGTGACGTCGAAGGCCCCATCGCTCAGCGCGTGGATCGAGCGTGCCTGCTCGACCAAGTGGGCCAATTCGGCATCGACACTTTGCCAATCCGTCGAGCGGCTCGCGTTGAATCGCGAAAGTGCCGAGCTCGGACGATAGGTCGACATCAGATCGTTGATCCGCTCGAGCCGCGCGTCGAGCGCGGCTTGCAGTGTCTCTGGCGTCTGGCCGGCGGGCAGCTCGATGAGCTTGATGCTATAGCTGGTCCCCATGGTCTCGCCATGGATCTCGAGGAGCTCGGGGGGGGGCTCGGCACAGCCGCTCATCAGCACGATCGCGAAGAGCAGGCACCAGCCGCCGAGCATGCTGTCTCGACCGCTCACCTCGCGGTCCCTGCGATTGGCTGCATGCGGATCCGGGTATTCACGACCGGTCGAGTCAGTTCTCCGGGCAGGGGCATTCGAGACCTCGATTCTGGTGTTGCCGTGTTGGCTCTGGCGGACACTCGGGTGCGTCATCGAGAATCTTCTCGCGCAGCAGCACAGGGATCAAGAGATAAGTCGAGGCGACGGCAAGGCCTGCGTCGGTGCGCTGATCGAGAGACATGGTTGACCTGATACGGTCGATCGGAATGAATCGCCTACCTTAGCAAAAGCTAAAGGCTCATGCAGCCATGCAGTCGCCGTGCGGCTGATGAGCCGGTCAGGTCCAGTCCTGTCCGGGACACCCGCTCAGCCCATGCCGACTGGCACAGCCGATCAGTCGCGAGCGGCGCTGCTGGCGCGCTGCTCGATCTCGGCGAGACGTGTGGCGAGGATGTGGATCAGTGACGGGTGGCTGCCGACCAGGGGCGATGGGTGTACGCTGAAGCCGGGGTGGTCTTGCTCGACCGCTCGGCAGATCTCGGCGATGTCCCCATTGGGTCCGGCATGCCGGCCGGGTGAGAGGAAGAGCATGGCGAGGATCACTGGACTGGCGGGGTCGGCCTTGGCCATGTCACTGAGCCGCGTCTGCAACAGCGCGCCGTTGAAGTCGTATTCGGCGCCGGGGCGACGTTCCATCACGGCCTCGTCGAGCGTGATCGCACCCCCGAGCCGCTCGGCCAGCCGGGCGCCGAGCCAGTGGCGGACCTCGGTGACGGCGGGGAGCGGCGAACCGTGGTCGACCAGGATGACCCGCGACGGCACGATCCGCTCTTGCGCGGCGGTCTGGCGCACCTGCTCCAGCAGGATCTCGACCAGCGCGGGCTCGCCCTCGGGCAGCGGACAGAGCGCACGTGCGATGCGTGCCTCGAATGGACCGAACGCATCGCGCAGGGGTGCCAACCGTTCTGGGATGAAGTCGGTCAGTGCTCGGCTGGGGCCGAAGAAGAGCGGCAGGATGACCAGGTCGCGCACCCCAGCCGTCAGGCGTCGTCTCAGGAAGGGCTCGAGGGTCTCCGCGGCGTGTCCGGCGAGCGCGTCGGCCGGGATGCGGTCCGAGTGCAGCAGTGACAGCGGGTGGACCGGTTCGCCGATGTGCTCGGCGAGACTCGCGGCGATGGCGCGCAGGCTCAGCGTGGCATTGGGCTGAGTGGAGCCATTGTCGATCAGCAGGATGTCGCGCATGGAGGAGATCTGAGGGTGGATGCCCGTGGTCTCAAGGTCTGGCTGGTCGTCGAGGGGGAGCGCCTGACCTAGCGACCACGCAGCAGCAGCTGGTGGAAGGGGCGTGCATCGATCGCGGCAGCGAGTGTCTGGATCGACGGTGGCGGTGGCGCGCCTGGTCGCCAGGTACAGGCTTGGACGGCATAGTGTCGCACGCCAGCCTCCGCGAGTCCGCGCGCCACGGCCGCGAGTCTGTCCGCTGACCAGTCGGGTGGCACCGTGGTCCGGATCTCGTGCGCGACACCCGAGCCCAGGACCAGTCGCAGGCTTTCCCAGGCCGCCTCGCCCGAGCCGAGGACACCGGTGATCGCGGGGTAGTCCGCGGGCAGTGCCTTGATGTCCAGTGCGATCCAGTCCAGCCGTGGGAGCAGCTCGGCCAGTCGTCGCGGATAGGGGCCGGCGGTGTGCAGCCCCACCTTGAAACCGAGCGCACGCACCTCGGCCAGTGTCTCGGCCAGGTCGGCCTGCAGTGTCGGTTCGCCACCGCTGAAGACCACTGCGTCGAGTAGTCCACGGCGTTGCTGGAGGAAGGCGCGGATGTCCGCCCAGTCCAGTGGGGCCTCGGTGCGGGGATCGATGAGCTCGGGATTATGACAGTAGCCGCAGTGCCAGGGGCATCCCTGACAGAAGACCACCGCGGCCAGCTCACCGGGATAGTCGATCGTCGTGAGCGGGAGCAGGCCACCGATCCGAGGTGGACGCGTGGGGTGGCTCATGGGATGAGGGCTCTTGGCTCAAGGAAGTGACGTCGCGGTGGTGAGAGCGACCGGATCCGATCCGTCCTGTTTCACTTCGCGAACGATCGGCAGCGTGGGTGAGCGCGCCGGCCGATCCGGCGCAACCCAGCCCTAGGCCGCGGCGCGATGCTCGCGGCGCACGCCCGAGCCGGTCGGGGTTTCGCTGAAATAACGCCGCTCGGCATGCTCGGCACGCTTGCCGCCGTTGAAGGCCGAGACCGGACGGTGATAGCCCATGACTCGGGTCCACACCTCGCAGCGGGTGCGCTCTTCATCAGTCAACTCGATCGGCTGCTTGCTCATCTTGATCGTTCTCCTCGGTTCGACGCGGTCGTTCGTCTCGTGTGGCTCTGTGGTTTTGGTCGGTCGCTGTCAGACCACCGGTGCGGGGCGATGGGTGTCGCCGCCGATGGCCACCCCTGGTCGCTCGGCCTGACACCCTTGACTCTGTTGCTTGCGCGCCAGCAGCTCCTGATCGCACACGGGGCAGAACTGGTGCTCGCCGGCGATGTAACCGTGCTTGGGACAGATCGAAAAGACCGGCGTGATGGTGATGTAGGGTAGTCTGAATCGCTCCAGTGCCCGTCGCACCAGCCGTTTGCACGCCTCGGTCGATGAGATCTGCTCACCCATGTAGAGGTGCAGGACCGTCCCGCCGGTGTATTTGCCCTGCAGCTCTTCCTGCCGGGCCAGGGCCTCGAATGGATCGTCGGTGAAGCCCACCGGCAGCTGTGAGCTATTGGTGTAATAGGGTGTCTCGGGAGTGCCGGCCTGGATGATGTCTGGGTAGCGTCTCTGGTCCTCGCGCGCGAAACGATAGGTCGTGCCCTCGGCCGGGGTTGCTTCCAGGTTGTACATGTGCCCGGTCGCCTCCTGGAACTCCACCATGCGGGCGCGGACATGGTCGAGCAGCCGGCAGGCCAGCGCATGGCCGCGCACGGTGGTGATGTCCTCGGCGTCGTGCGTGAAGTTGCGGATCATCTCGTTGATGCCGTTCACGCCGATGGTCGAGAAGTGATTGCGCAGTGTTCCCAGATACCGACGGGTATAGGGAAAGAGTCCGGCGTCCATGTGCCGCTGGATGACCTTGCGCTTGATCTCGAGACTGTTGCGCGCCAGCTCCAACAAGTCGTCGAGTCGAGCCATCAGACCGGCCTCGTCGCCGCGATGGGTGTAGCCGAGGCGCGCGCAGTTGATGGTCACCACACCGAGCGAGCCGGTCTGCTCGGCGGAGCCGAAGAGCCCATTGCCGCGCTTGAGCAGCTCGCGCAGATCCAGCTGCAGCCGACAGCACATGGAGCGAACCATGTTCGGCGAGAGCTCCGAGTTGATGAAGTTCTGGAAATAGGGTAGACCATATTTCGCCGTCATCTCGAAGAGTCGCTCGGCGTTCTCGCTCTCCCAAGGGAAATCCGGCGTGATGTTGTAGGTCGGGATCGGGAAGGTGAAGATCCGGCCCTTGGCGTCGCCCTCGGTCATGACCTCGATGTAGGCGCGATTGATGAGATCCATCTCGGCCTGGAGCTCGCCATAGGTGAATGGCTGCTCGACGCCCGCGATCACTGGCACCTGCTCGCGCAGATCCTCGGGACAGACCCAATCGAAGGTCAGGTTGGTGAAGGGCGTTTGGCAGCCCCAACGCGAGGGGACATTGAGGTTGTAGATCAGCTCCTGAATCGACTGCTTGACCTGTTCGTAGTCCAGTCGATCGGTCCTCACGAATGGCGCCAGATAAGTATCGAAGCTCGAGAATGCCTGGGCGCCCGCCCATTCGTTCTGCAGCGTGCCCAGGAAATTGACGATCTGACCCACCGCCGAGGAGAGATGCTTGGGCGGGCCGGCCTCGACCTTGCCGGTCACCCCGTTCAGACCCTCGTTGAGCAATGTACGCAGCGACCAGCCAGCGCAATAGCCGGAGAGCATGTCCAGGTCATGGATGTGGATGTCGCCCGCGCGATGGGCCGCGCCGACCTCGGGCGGATAGACATGACTGAGCCAATAGTTGGCGATCATCTTGCCCGAAGTATTGAGGATGAGCCCACCGAGCGAGTAGCCCTGATTGGCGTTTGCCGCGACCCGCCAATCCGAGCGGTCGAGATACTCGTCGATCGAGCCGGCGACGTCCACCAGGGTGCGCCGCTCGTCACGCAGCTTCTTGTGCTGCTCGCGATAGACGATGTAGGCGCGCGCCGTCTCGAAATGGTTGGCGCTGATCAGGGTCTGCTCGACCACGTCCTGGATGCTCTCGATGTCGGGCAGGCGCTCGCTGCCGAACCGGTGGGCCAGCACCTTGACCACCTGGGCGGTGAGCAGACTCGCCTCCATGGCCCCGTATTCGCCACTCGCCTGACCGGCGCGCAGGATGGCCGATTCGATCTTGGCGCCATCGAAGCGCACCTCAGTGCCGTCGCGCTTACGCACGCGCAATGGCAGGGCGAATAGATTGGCGGGGGCGTGTCCCATCGGGCGTCTCGTCCACTAAACACTAGATATTGTGTTAAAGACTATAGCTCGAACTAGATGCTGTGTCGATCGGGTTACTGAGAAGTTGACGAAGTACCCTCCCGAGGGGCTGCCGACAGGGGGCGGGCACCCCCCTGACAGGGCGGTGATTCCGGGGCTTGGCCGCCTTTGATGAACCATTCCTCAGGCGTCCAAGTGTGTAGCGCGAGCGCGTGCAGACCCGCGCCGAGCTCCGGATCCAGTACCCGATTGACCAGTCGGTGACGGGCGAGCAGTCCCGTATCGACGAATGACTCACTGACCACTAACACCCTGAAGTGCGATTCGGCGCCGGGCGCGACGGCGTGCATGTGGCTTTCGTCGAGGACCTCCAGATGCATCGGTTGGAAGGTCCGGGTGAGGATGTCGGTGATCCGGTCTTTGCGGCTCAATGTCGTTCTCCGTCTGGGATGTCCGAATGGATGGTGATAGCCGTTGACGTCGGGGCGGTTGGTGGGTGCTGCAAGCGCGGGGCGCGGCGGCCCGTCCCATCACGCCGCGGCGCGCAGGCGGCCGGCGCATGCTTGTCAATTCGCATTGGCGGGGGGCGCGCCGATCCAGACAATAGCACTCATGAACAGACGACCCTTACTCATCACGGCCATCCTCCTCCCAATCCTGATCGCCGCCTGTGGTCAAGGCGATCCAGGTCAGCGCACCGAGGCCCTGCTCGAGAGTGCCGAGCAGGGCGATGTCTCGACACTCGATGCACTCTTGAAACGCGCGGCCACGGTGGACGTGCGCGACCATTGCGACTGGACCCCGCTGATGAAGGCCGCGCTCAACGGTCATCACACCGTCGTGGAGCGATTGATCGCCGCGGGCGCGGACGTCGACGCGGTGGACAATGGTGGCTATACCGCCATGATGCTCGCCGCCTCCAACGATCATGTCGAGATCCTGGAGCTACTCTTGAATCAGGGCGCGATGGTCGACCATCAGGAGAGCACCAAGGGCTGGACGGCCCTGATCTGGGCCGCTGGAAAGGGGAATGGTCGCAGCGTCGAAACCTTGCTGCGCCATGGCGCGGACCGCACGCTGAAGGATTTTGGCGGTGAGCGCGCGGCCGATCATGCCCGCACGGCAGGCCATGGGGACATCCTCGAGCAGCTCGAGGGCGCGCTCGACGTGCCGCGCGCCTGAGTCACGCCTGATGCGCGCCTGATGCGCGGAGCGGCAGGTTCGAGACGCCCGCCGCGCGCGGGCGCCTGAACTTGCCCCAGTCCGGTGCGGATGCGTCGCGATGCCTGCGCGCCCGGACCTGAGCGCGGCCAGGGCCGGTGCTACAGATAGGTCACGCCGACTTGGAAGAGCCGCTCGACATCGCGGACTCGCGCCTTGTCCTGAAGGAAGAGGATGACATGGTCCTCGGGCTCGATGAGCGTGTCGTGGTGCGCCATCAGAACCTGCTCGCCACGCACGATGGCGCCGATGCTCGTGCCCTTGGGCAGACGCAGATCCTCGATCCGCCGCCCGATGACCTTGCTGGAGGTCTCGTCGCCGTGGGCGATCGCCTCGATCGCCTCGGCGGCCCCGCGGCGCAACGAATGGACCATGACCACATCGCCGCGGCGGATATGCTTCAAGAGGCTGCCGATGGTCGCCTGCTGTGGCGAGATGGCGATGTCGATGACCCCGGACTGCACGAGATCGACGTAGGAGGGTCGATTGATCAAGGCCATCACCTTGCGCGCTCCGAGTCGTTTGGCCAGCATCGCCGAGAGGATGTTCGTCTCGTCGTCGTTGGTCACAGCGCAGAAGACATCGCAGCTCTCGACGTTCTCCTCCTGGAGCAGGTCACGGTCGGCCCCGTCACCGTGGAGCACGATGGTCTTTTCCAAGCTCTCGGCGATCCGTTTGCAGCGTGCCAGGTCGCGCTCGATGATCTTCACCCGATAGCCACGCTCCAGGATGCGCGCCAAGCGCGTCCCGATGTTGCCACCACCGGCGATGATGAGCCGCTTGTAGGGCTGATCCAGACGTCTGAGCTCGCTCATCACGGCGCGGATATGCTGGGGCGCCGCGACGAAGAAGATCTCGTCGTCGGGCTCGATCACGGTGTCGCCGTGCGGCTCGATCGCGCGATCCTGACGGTAGATGGCCGCGACCCGGGTCTCGACCTTGGGCATGTGCTCGTGGAGCGTCTTGAGCTCGTGACCGACCAGCGGCCCGCCATAGTAGGCCTTGACGGCCACCAGACGGATGCGTCCGCCGGCGAAGTCGAGCACCTGGAGCGTGCCTGGATTCTCGATCAGGCGGATGATGTAGTCGGTGACGAGTGCCTCGGGGCTGATCGGAACATCGATTGGCAGCGCATCCGTGCTGAACAGCTTGGGATTGTCGAGGAAGCTCTGAGCGCGCACCCTTGCGATCTTGGTTGGGGTCTTGAAGAGTGTGTAGGCGACCTGACAGGCGACCATGTTGGTCTCGTCGCTGTCGGTGACCGCGATGATCATGTCGGCGTCCTCGGCCCCCGCGCGTCGCAGGATATCTGGGTGGGCACCGTGACCGGTCACCGTGCTCAGATCGAATCGATCCTGCAGCTCGCGCAGTAGGTCAGGGTTGCGATCGACGATGGTGATGTCGTTGGCCTCACTGACCAGATTGGCGGCGACCGAGGTGCCGACCTGGCCGGCGCCGAGGATGATGATCTTCATGTGCGGCGTCCTGGGCCTCTCCGCGATGGAGGCGCGGCGTGCGTCGTCCAGTGCAAGGCGGCGTCACGGCCAGCATGGGGGCACGCGGTGAGCGACGTCACCGCCGCTCCTTGATCTCGATCCCCAGCGAACGCAGCTTGCGATAGAGATGGGTGCGCTCCATGCCGGCCTCCTTCGCCATCTTGCTGACGTTGCCGGTGTGCTTCTCGAGTTGATAGTCGAGATAGGCCTTCTCGAATTGCTCGCGCGCCTGGCGGAGCGGCTGGTCGAACGAGACCAGACCATCCAGTGCCTGGATCTGCACGGGTGGTGGTGCGCCGAGTGCCGCCTCGACCTCCTTTTGGCTGATCTCATCGCCCGCGCCCAGGATCTGGACGCGCTGCACCAGATTCTTGAGCTCGCGGACATTGCCGGGCCAGGGATAGTTGCGCAGAAAATTTTGCGCCCCCACGCTGAAGCGCCGATAGGGCAGCTTTTCGTGGGTGGCGAAATAGTCCAGATAATAGTTGAGCAGATCCGGGACGTCCTCGGCGTGCTCGCGCAGCGGCGGGATGTGCAGTGGCACGACGTTGAGATGGTAGAAGAGATCCTCGCGGAACCGTCCCGCCCGGACCTCGTCCTCCAGATTGCGTTGGGTGACGGCGATGATGCGCACGTCGATATGCACCGGATCGGCTCCGCCGACCCGGCTGAAGGAACCGGTGTCGAGCGCGCCCAGGAGCTTGGTCTGGGCCTCCAGCTCCATGTCGGCGACCTCATCGAGCAGAAGCGTCCCGCCCGCGGCCTTCTCCAGCGTGCCGTAATGGATGTGCTCGCCGTCCTCCGTGCCGAACAGTTCGCGGGCCGTGTTCTCGCCTGCCAGCGTCGAGACGCCGAGATCGATGAATGGGCGGTCGCGTCGTGGTGATTGTGAATGCAGATAACGCGCGAAGGTCTCGCGCCCGCTGCCGGCGTCGCCGGTGATCAGCACCCAGGTGTCGTGCTGGGCGATACGCCTGACCTGCTCGCGCAGACGCTGCATGGTCGCGCTGCGTCCGACTGGCTCGTGTACAAGTGGAGCACGACGCTTGAGTCCGACATTCTCGCGCTGGAGCTTGTCGGCCTCGAGCGCGCGCGCCACGGTCAGCAGCAGCTTGGCCATCGAGAGTGGCTTCTCGAGGAAGTCATAGGCGCCGAGTCGCGTGGCCTCGACCGCGGTCTCGACGGTGCCATGGCCCGACATCATGATGACCGGACAGGGTAACCCGTCGTCCTCCTCCGACCACTCGCGCAGCAGTGTGATGCCGTCGAGATCCGGCATCCAGATGTCGAGCAGGATGAGGTCGGGTCGACCGTCGCGCAGGGCGTGTCGCGCCGCCTCGCCATTGGCTGCGGTGACCACCGCATAGCCCTCGTCCTCGAGGATCTCCTGCACGAGATCTCGAATATCCGGCTCGTCGTCGACCACCAGGACGTGCATTGTACTCATGGACTCTCGTCTCGCTCTCGCGCCGGCGCCACCGGCCCAGACGGCCGAATCGGCAGATGGATCTTGATCGAGGCGCCAGGGCCGCGATTGTCGACTCGGATGACGCCCCGATGTTCTTCGATGATCTTTTTGACGATGGCCAGGCCGAGCCCGGTGCCCTTGGCCTTGGTGGTGACATAGGGCTCGAAGAGACGCTCGAACAGACGCTCATCGAAGCCTGGTCCATTGTCGGTCACCGTCAGCTCGATCGTCTCGCCGTCCCCATCGCGAACGATTCGGCTGGCGACCTGGATACAGGCATCGGCACGGCCATCGAGTGCCTCCTGTGCATTCTTGATGAGATTATGAACAACCTGGCGCAGACGCAATGGGTCGCCGCGGATGAATGCCTTGGGCGCGTCGAGATCGACCTCCAGCGCTGTGTTGCCCGCGCTGCGATAGAGATCGAGGACCTCCTGAACGAGGCGGTCGAGCTCGATCGGCTCGGCCCGGATGCCCGCTGATCGAGCGTAGTCGGAGAAATCGTTCACCATCGCCTTCATCGCCTCGACCTGCTGGATGATGGTGCGCGTGGAGCGATCGATGACCCGGGCGTCGTTCTCATCGGCCTTGGCGAGGAGCTTGTGACGCAGTCGCTCGGCCGAGAGCTGGATGGGGGTCAGGGGATTCTTGATCTCATGGGCCAGGCGTCGCGCGACCTCGCCCCAGGCGGCGTTGCGCTGGGCGGTGATCAGTGAGGTGATGTCGTCGAAGACGACCACGTGTCCACGCTGCTCCGAGTCGGGCAGTGGCAGTGTGCTGCCGCGGCACATCAGGGTCTGGCGGGTCTCGCCGCGGTCGAGCTCGACCTCGGCGCGCCAGTCTTCTCCACTGGCGATCTGGCGGCGCACCGTCTCGCTCCAGGGGGTCAGCCAAGGCCGCTCGCGCTCGATGCGGGCCAGCGTCGGTCCTTGATCCTCCATGTTGCCGAGGTCGAGGATCTGGCGCGCGGCTGGGTTGGCGGTCCTCAGCCGATGCTCGGCATCCAGCGCGATGACGCCGGAGGAGAGACGACCGAGCACGGTCTCCAGATAATTGCGCTGGGTCTCGACGGCGAGCTGACTGCGCGTGGCGGCATCGCGCGCACGGGCGATGCGTCGGGTCATGGCGTTGAAGGAAGCGACCAGGAAGGCCAGCTCGTCGTCATGCTTGGGGAGCGGCAGCTGTTGCTCGTAGTCGCCCTCGGCCACCGCGCGAGTGCCGCGCGCGATGTCGGCCACCGGCGCGACCAGGCGGCGCGCGGTGTGGAATGCGGCAATGACCGCGGCCATCACGCCGAACAAGAGGACCAGCGAGAGGGTGAGCGAAAAGCTCAGTTTCAAGGATTGACGCAGATAGGCCAGCTCGGTGTAGCGATTGTAGGCCTCCTCCAGGCGCTCGGCGAGCTCGGTGATTCGCACCGAGGTCGGGAAGAGTGCCTGCATCTGCATCTCGCGCCCGAGCGGATCCAGGACCAGCGCGCGCACCACCAACTCGCCGTTGACATCACTCTCCAGACCGACATAGTTGGTTCCGGCGCGCACGCTTTGCTGGATCTCGCGCTCGGCCTGATTGGGCACCAGTTTGGTGGGATCCTCGTTGGCGGTGCCGAGCACCTGTCCGTTTGGACCATAGACGGTCAGCTCGATCGCCCCGGCCTGACGGCGCAGGCTGTTGAGGCTCAAGGCGATGGCTGTCACCGAGCGATCCTGGATTCCGGCGAGGAGCTGCTCGGTGTAGCGTCCAAGTACCCGTTGATTGAGATCGAACGAGGCCTGATTGAGCTCGAGCGCATCCTGCATGGCACGCCCGACCTCGACGTCGAACCAGCTGTCGATGCCGCGCAGCAAGAAGCCCAGCGAGAAATAGTAGACGACGCCAACCGGCAGCAGCGAGATCAGCACGAACAGCACCAGGATCCGACCCGTGAGACGCGAGCCGGCGGCCTGTCGGCGATAGCGGCGCACCAATCGGATGATGTTCACGGCCACCAGGATCGCCAGGATGACGAGTCCGCTCAGCACGAGGGTCAACAAGGGGACGAATGCCCGGCTCAGTGCCTCGGAATTTTCGATCGCGTCGCGCATCAAGACGAGCACGACGAAGAGTCCGAGGATCAATCCCGCGACCGGCAAGGCGCCCAGCGCACGCACGCGGGCTATGGCGTCAATGGCCATCGGCTCCACCCGCTCGAGAGTTTCCAAGATGGTTTCAGATAGGCGATCGGACGCAGCGGCAGGGGCAGCTCCTCGATGTCGAGCGAGGCGCGCAAATGAATCTCGTAGGTGCTGTTCGGATCGAGCCTGGCGGCGTCGATCAGAACCAGGTCGGAGATTTCGCCCAGTGCTCGGATCGCCGCGTCCCGGCTGACGAAGCCGCGTCCCTCGCGATCGGGTAGACGCGAGACCTCGTAGCGCTCGGCAAGCGGCTTGTAGCGAATGGCGTAGCGCAGCTGCAGGTCCAGCAGGCTGTCCTCCCAGATGCGCGCGCCGACCCGCCGGATCTGGATCTGCGCCAGGATGGTCAGGGGCACGCCGTTGTCGAGTGCCTCTAGCGCCTCGGCGCTGAAGCTGAAATCCAGACGCGCATCCATGCGGTAGAGGTCATCGAGCAGCCGGGTCTGAACCTGTTGGACGTGGAAGTCACTGCGCGCGAGGGCTGGAGTCAGTGGCTCGAGCCCATAGATGAGCGCGCAAGCCAGGACGAGCACCAGGAGACGCGCGTGGTCTGACGCCGCGGATCGAATCATGAGGCGGTCTGCTCGATCAGTGCGTAATAGAATCCGTCATGGGCGTCCTCGGTCGGCAGCAGCTGTCGACCGATCGTGCAGGCCCGGCCCCAGGTGACTGGAAGGGGGCATTCGCGCGCCTCGGCGTGACGCCCCAGAAAGGCCGACACCCGTTCCTGATTCTCGGCGGGCAGCAGGGAGCAGGTGGCGTACAGCAGCCGTCCGCCAGGCGCGAGCAGGGGCCAGACCGCCTCGAGCAAGCGATCCTGGAGGTCGCAGAGCGCGTGGATGTCGGTCTCGCGACGCAGCCACTTGATGTCCGGGTGCCGCCGGATCACGCCGGTGGCCGAGCAGGGGACATCCAAGAGGATGCGTTCGAAGGGGGGGTGGGTCCAGCTACCGCGCGGCTCGCTGGCGTCGGCCAGCACGACCGTGGCGGTCAGTCCGAGGCGCGCGAGTGTCTCATGGATCGACTTGATGCGCAGTGGCGCATTGTCGATGGCCACCAGGTCGAGCTGATCGTCGGCGCGCTCCAGGATGCTGGCGGTCTTGCCTCCAGGGGCCGCGCAGGCATCGAGTACACGCTGTCCCGGCGCGGCGTCCAGGAGCTGGGCCGCGAGCTGGGCACCGCCGTCCTGGACCGACACCCAGCCCTCGGCAAAGCCCGGCAGCTCGCGGGTCGGGCAGGGGCGATCGAGCGTCAGTCCCATCTCGCATTCCGGGATCGGACGTGCCGTCATGCCGGCGGCGGCCAGGCGTGCCGCGTACGCGCGCCGATCGCCCAGCCGGCGATTGACGCGCAGGCTCATGGGCGCGCGTCCATTGCTCGCCAGGATGATCCGCTCCCAATCCTCCGGCCAGTCTTGACGCAGTCGCTCGAGCAACCATTGGGGGAACAGCCAGTGCACGGCCGGATCCTTCGCGATCGCCTCCAGCAGCTCGGCACGCTCGCGCAGGAAGCGCCGTAGCAGGGCATTGACCAGCGCGGCCTTCTCGGGCTTGCCGAGCAGTCGACTGGCCTCCACTGTCGCGGCGACCGCCGCGTGCGCGGGCGTGGCCATCGCATCGAGCTGGTAGAGTCCGATCAGGATCAGGGACTCCAGATCCTGATCCGCGGCCTTCATCGGATGCTTGAGCAGCCGGGCCAAGAGTGCCTCGAGACGCGGCAGGGTGCGCAAGGTGCCGTAGACCATCTCTTGCGAAAGCGCGCGGTCGGCCGGGGAGAGTGCGGCGAGCCGGCGGTGCTCGAGCACGCGGGTGAGCGAGCGCCCGCGCTGGCGCACGCCGAACAGGGCCAACGCGGCGGCCGCGCGCGGCTCGGCGCCGCTTGGGTGACGGGGCGTGCGTGGGGCGGGACGACGCGGCTCAGCCAAGGCGCACCCCGTCCAGCGTGCGGGCAAGTAGATAATCGGCGGCGCTCATGTTGCGCTTGCCCGGGGGCTGCAGGCGCGTGATGCGCAGCACCCCATGGCCGGTGGCGACGGCGATGCCGGCGCGCGAGGTGCCGACGACACTCCCGGTCGGGTGCGTCGTGGCCGTCTCGGGGTCAGCCTCCGCCGCCCAGATCCGCAGGGTTTCGGCGCCGAGCCGGGTCTGGGCCACCGGCCAGGGATCGAATGCGCGCACCCGACGGGCGATCGTCTCGGCCGGTTGCCCCCAGTCGATCAACGCCTCGTCCTTGGACAGCTTGTGGGCATAGGTGGCCTGCGCCTCGTCTTGCGCGCGCGGGACGAGCGAGCCATCCGCGATCCCGGGCAGGGCCTCGAGGAGGGCACGGGCCCCGAGCCTGGCGAGTCGATCATGCAACGTCGCGCCCGTATCCGTGGGCTCGATCGGGGTGTGCAGCCGATGATAGACGGGCCCGGTGTCGAGCCCCGCCGCCATGCGCATGATACAGACCCCGGTCTCGGGATCCCCCGCCAGGATCGCGCGCTGGATGGGGGCGGCGCCGCGCCAGCGTGGCAGCAGCGAGGCATGCACATTGACGCAGCCCAGCCGCGGGGCCGCGAGCACGGCCTCCGGGAGCAGGAGTCCGTAGGCGACCACCACCAGCAGATCGGCGCCGAAGGCGTGCAGTCGCTCGCACGCCGCGGGGTCCTTCTTGAGGCTCTCGGGCTGGGCCACCGGGAGATCATGCGCGAGCGCCAGGCGCTTGATCGGGCTGGCCTGCAGCTGGCGTCCGCGCCCGGCCGGGCGGTCGGGCTGGGTGTAGACGCCGAGCACGCGCACGGGTGGTTCGGGTGCCTCGGTAGCATTGGCCCCCAACAGTGCACTGAGCGTCGGGACCGCGAACTCGGGCGTACCCGCGAAGAGGACCCGCAGCGGACTCATCCGATCACCCGCCTTGGTGGGTCGCGCCAGGTGACTGTGACCATCAGATCACGCTCCGGCGCGGCTCGGGCAGGGCGCTGGGTGGTGGTGTCACGCGCTGGCGCTGCTCCTTCTCGAGCTTGCGCCGAATGCGCTGGCGCTTGAGCATCGAGATGTGATCGACGAAGAGCTTGCCGTTGAGATGGTCGATCTCATGCTGGATACAGACCGCGAGCAGACCGTCGGCATCGAGTGTGAATGGTTTGCCGTCGCGATCGAGTGCCTCGACCCGCACGCGCTCGGCGCGGGTCACGCTCTCGAAGAAACCTGGGACCGAGAGACAGCCCTCGTCCATTTGCTCCTCGCCCGTGCTCGTGAGGATGACCGGGTTGATCAGACACAAGGGCGCGTCATGGTTCTCGGAGATGTCGATGACGATGATCCGCTTGGGGATGTCGACCTGGATCGCGGCCAGACCGATGCCCGGCGCGGCGTACATGGTCTCGAGCATGTCATCGACGATGCGTCTGATCTTGTCGTCGACGTGCGTGACCGGCAGGGCGTGACGACGCAATCTGGGGTCGGGGAAGGTCAGGATATCGAGTATGGCCATTGCGTGTTGTCAGGGTGCTGAACCGAGAGTGGAAGCGGTTGTGGGCATGGGTTAGTATCCAACGATACCATACCCTTGAATGGGGGCGGGTGAATCCCGTTTCGACCGTGCGGGAGGTCCAATGCACGCTGCGCCTGTCCAGATCCACGCTGTTTTGGTGCTCCTCATGCTCAGCACGGTGCCAGCGGTGCTGGCCAGTCAGGTCGAGCTGGCCGGCGACGCCCCTGAGCTCTATGAGGTGCGCGCCGGCGACACCCTCTGGGGCATCGCCGGGCGCTTCCTGCGCGACCCCTGGCGCTGGCCCGAGGTCTGGCAGTCGAGCGACGTGCATGGTGATCCCAATCTCATCTATCCGGGCGATCGTCTGCGTCTCACCCGCACCGCCACGGGAGCGCGCATCCAGCGTGACACCGCCAGTGGGACTGGGACCATGCGCACCGTGCGACTCAGTCCGCGCGTGCGGGTGACGGCGCTCGACGCCGCGGTGCCCACCATTCCCATCGCGTCGATCGCCCCGTTCCTGACCCAGCCCTGGCTCGCCGATTCCGATCAGATCAGGCACGCGCCGACCGTGGTCGGCTTTCCCGATGAGCGGCTCGTCGTCGGGGTCCATGACAACATCTATGTCAGGCGCATCGAGAGCGCCGATCCCAGCACCTTCGACGTGCTGCGCCCCGGGGAGGCACTGCGCGATCCCGAGACCAACCAGATCCTCGGCTTCGAGGCGGTCCTGGTCGCCAACGCCAGACTGGAGCGACCGGGTGATCCAGCCACCTTGCGGATCGTGCGCGCCGAGCGCGAGGTCAGTATCGGCGATCGGGTCATCCCGGCCAGCCTCGAGACCCCGCTTGGCAACTTCTACCCACAAGCAGCGCCGACGGGGATGCGTGGGCGCATCCTCTCGGTGATGGACGGGGTCACGCAGATCGGACAATACAGTGTCGTCACGCTCAATCGCGGTCAGCGCGATGGTGTGGAGCCGGGTCATGTGTTCGAGGTCTTTCGCGGCGGCGAGCAGCGTCGCGATCTGGTCCAGCGCGGCGATATCGACTGGAACTGGCGGCACGAGGGACCGCTCGCGAGCGAGCTGTGGCTGGGCAGCGATCATCGGGTCGTGGGCTGGCGAGTCGATGAGCCGAGCCCGGATGCGCCCTTCCCGCCGCACGTCGAGATTCGCCGCGAGCGCACCAGCTTCATCACGCCCTTCGAGCGTGCCGGTGTCCTGATGGTCTTCAGGGTCTTCGATCGGGTCAGCTTCGCGTTGATCCTGAGCGCCCAGCGTCCCATGCAGGTCGGCGACCTGGTCGCGCCGCCGGACGTCTGAGTGGTGAGGCGCGGGGGCCGACCATGACGGACCTGGGCGCATCGGTGCGCCCGGCACCCATGCCGCCGTTACTGCCCTGGCTCACCCTCGCACTCGCCCCGAGCGTGGGTCCGCGCACGGCCGCGCGGTTGCTCGATCGCTTCGGCAGTCCGCCGGCGGTCATCGCGGCCGCGCGGCGCGAGCTGCTCGAGTGCGGTCTGTCCGACATCACGATCGCCGCGCTGCACGAGCCCGATGTCGAGCTCTTGAGTCGCATCCTCGAATGGGCCGAGCGGCCCGACACGCACATCCTCACGCGCGACGATCCGCGCTATCCACCGCGCCTGGCCGAGGCCCCTGGCGCGCCACTCCTGCTCTATGTGCGCGGCGCGCCCGAGCTGCTCGCCGAGCCGCAGATCGCGATCGTCGGCAGCCGCAACCCGACCCCCGCCGGGATCGACATCACCCGCGAGTTTGCCCGTTGGCTGGCGGCGCGCGGCATCGTGGTGACCAGCGGCATGGCGGTCGGCATCGATGGCGCCGCGCACCGCGGGGCGCTGGAGACCGGCCGGACCATCGCGGTGCTGGGCACCGGACCGGATCGGGTCTATCCCGCCATGCATCGCGACTTGGCCCTGGAGATCGCCGCGCGCGGTGCCCTGGTCAGTGAATTCCCGCCGGGCCAAGGACCCTTGGCCAGCCATTTTCCGCGGCGCAACCGCATCATCAGCGCGCTCAGTCTCGGTGTGCTCATCACCGAGGCGGCCCCCAAGAGTGGCTCGCTGATCACCGCCCGCTTCGCCTTGGAGCAAGGCCGCGAGGTCTTTGCCATCCCCGGTTCGATCCGCAATCCGCTCGCGCGCGGCTGTCATCTGTTGATTCGCGAGGGTGCGCGGTTGGTGGAGGAGCCGGGCGAGATCCTCGCCGAGCTGGCCCCGCTCTTGCGCGATGCCTTGCGCGATGCCTTGCGCGCCGATCCAGCGCTCACGCCAGCGGATGCGCCATCCTGCATGTGCGCCCAGGCGGGGTCGGCCGTCGCCGGTCTCGATGCGGACTATCGCGCATTGCTCGAGACGATGGGATTCGAGCCTGTTGCACCCGATGAGCTGATCGCACGCAGCGGCCGTTCGGCACGCGAGGTCGCCTCGATGTTGTTGGTCTTGGAGCTAGAGGGTCATGTATCATCCAGTCCTGGAGGACGCTTTCATCGGATTGGAGGTTAGCAGGCCCTTACCGGCGCCGTGATCGCGCCCGATTTCCTCGGCCACCGGCCGATGTCGCCCACGAGGTTGGCTTGATGTACGAAAACATGGTCGATGTCTTGATCTACCTCTATGAGAACTACATGGATGGCGAGACGAGCCCGCCAGCTGATCAGGGCGAGTTGGAGGATGAGCTGGTTCAGGCCGGTTTCACCCCAGCCGAGATCGAGCAGGCACTGACCTGGCTCGACGAGCTGGCCGCTGGTGTCGAGCGACCCCAGTATCACGATCACACCCTCGGCTCCATCCGTGTCTATGACGAGGCCGAGTCGCGCAAGCTCGACGTGGACGCGCGCGGGCTCTTGCTCTTTCTGGAGCAAATCGGCATCCTGGATCCGGTCAGCCGGGAGCTGGTGATCGATCGGCTGTTGGCCATCGAGCACGCCTCGGTCTCGCTGGAGGAGGTCAAGTGGGTGGTGCTGCTGGTCCTGATGAGCCGTCCCGGGCGCGAGGATGCCTTCTCGCGGATGGAGGATCTCGTCTACAACGATGAGCCGATCTATCTGCACTGAGGCGACGCGACGCCGACCAGGCGGGATCCTCGCCGCGGGGGCGCGGGCTGCGATGTGCTGCCCCCGCCATCGCCTCTGACCCAAGGCCAACCCGCGATGCCCGTGCCCTGCTGGTGGATCCAGCGCACTCGAACAGCCGCAGACGGACCAGCGCGCGACGGCTCCTCATGGCTTTAATCTCCTTCCAGGCATCTCTTGCTCCCTTGACATGAATCTCGTCATCGTCGAATCCCCGGCCAAGGCCAAGACCATCAAGAAATACCTCGGGCCTGATTTCGAGGTCGTCGCCTCCTATGGTCATGTCCGCGATCTGGTGCCCAAGGAGGGCGCGGTCGATCCGCGGCAGGGCTTCGCGATGAAGTATCAGATCATCGACCGCAACGAGAAGCACGTTCAGGCGATCGCCAAGAAGCTCAAGGAGGCCGAGGCACTCTATCTCGCCACCGACCCGGACCGCGAGGGTGAGGCCATCTCCTGGCATCTCTATGAGCTGCTCAAGAGCCGGCGTCAGCTCGGTCAGCGTCCAGTGCATCGGGTGGTCTTCAACGAGATCACCAAGCGTGCCGTGCAGGAAGCGATCGCCAACCCGCGCGATCTGTCGCTCGACCTGGTCAATGCCCAGCAGGCGCGCCGCGCACTGGATTATCTGGTCGGTTTCAATCTCTCACCCTTGTTGTGGAAGAAGATCCGGCGCGGGCTCTCCGCCGGTCGCGTGCAGAGCCCGGCACTGCGTCTGATCTGCGAGCGCGAGGACCAGATCGAGGCCTTCGTCGTTCAGGAATACTGGACCATCGAGGCCGATGCCGAGCGGTCGGGTCGGCGCTTCACGGCCAAGCTCATCGAGCTAGCCGGGGACAAGCTCGAGCAGTTCACGATCACCGACGCCGCGCGCGCCGCCGACGTCCAAGCCATGCTCATCGCGGCCGCCGACGGTCGACTGCGGGTGGAGGCGGTCGAGCGCAAGCAGCGCAAGCGCAATCCGGCGCCCCCCTTCATCACCTCGACCTTGCA
This sequence comes from Gammaproteobacteria bacterium, assembly GCA_009929855.1. Lineage (GTDB taxonomy): Bacteria > Pseudomonadota > Gammaproteobacteria > Chromatiales > Chromatiaceae > Thiocapsa. Next base: position 62,236 of record RZZN01000011.1, on the reverse strand, counting down.
GCAGGAGGCCGCGCGCAAGCTCGGCTTCACCGCCCAGCGGACCATGCGGGTCGCCCAGCAGCTCTACGAGGGGATCGACGTCGGGACCGGCCCGATCGGACTCATCACCTACATGCGCACCGACTCGGTCAATCTCGCCCAGGAGGCAATCGTCGAGATCCGCGACTATGTCGCCGAGCGCTATGGCGCCGATCATCTGCCGGAGCAGGCGCGACACTACAAGACCAAGGCCAAGAATGCCCAAGAGGCCCATGAGGCGATCCGTCCGACCTCGATCAATCTCGAGCCAGCCGCGCTCCGCGCCCATCTGAGTCCTGAACAATTGCGTCTCTACGAGCTGGTCTGGAAACGCACCCTGGCCTGTCAGATGGCCCATGCGCTGATCGATCAGGTCGCGATCAACCTCAGCGCCGGACCCGGCAACCTCTTGCGCGCGACCGGTTCGACGGTCGCCGCGCCGGGTTTCATGCGGGTCTACCTGGAAGGGCGCGACGATGCGACCGGGTCGGACGACGACGAGGAGCGGATGTTGCCCGAGATGCAGGTCGGCGATGCGGTTGCGCTCTTGGCGATCCGTCCCGAGCAGCATTTCACCGAACCTCCACCGCGCTATTCCGAGGCCTCGCTGGTCAAGGCACTGGAGGAGTTCGGCATCGGTCGCCCCTCGACCTACGCCTCGATCATCTCCACGCTGCAGGATCGCGAGTACGTCCTCCTGGAGGCCAAGCGCTTCCACCCGACCGATGTCGGGCGCGTGGTCAATCGGTTCCTGACCGAGTACTTCACCGCCTATGTCGATTACGACTTCACCGCGCGACTCGAGGATGAGCTCGACGCGGTCTCGCGCGGCGAGGAGGATTGGATCCCGCTGTTGGAGCAATTCTGGAAGCCCTTCAAGGAGCGGGTCGACCATACCGAGGAGTTCGTCAAGCGCAGCGATGTCACGCAGGAGCCGATCGATGAGACCTGTCCCAAATGTGGCGGACAGTTGGCGATCCGGCTTGGTCGCAACGGGCGATTCATCGGCTGCACCCACTACCCCGATTGTGATTACACGCGTGATCTCAATCCAGACAAGGCCGACGGCGAGACGCCCGAGCGCATCGAAGGGCGCGCCTGTCCATTGTGTGGCGCGGCGCTCGAGATCAAGCGTGGTCGTTACGGCAAGTTCATCGGTTGTAGCGCCTACCCAAGCTGCAAGCACATCGAGCCGCTGGAGAAGCCCGAGGACACCGGCGTGACCTGCCCCAAATGCACCAAGGGCACGTTGCAGAAAAAGAAATCGCGCAAGGGCAAGATCTTCTATTCCTGTTCGACCTATCCCAAATGCGACTACGCGGTCTGGGACGAGCCGATCGCCGAACCCTGTCCACGCTGCGGCTGGGCCGTCATCACCATCAAGACCACCAAGACCAAGGGCGCCGCCAAGGTCTGTCCGCAGAAGGACTGCGGTTTTCGCGAGCCGCTGCCCGAGCAGGATGGGGCGGGCGAGCACACGCCTGTCTGAGGCCGTCGTCTCGCCAGTCACGCGGCTGATCCACAGGGTGCGCTGTCGAGGAATCGCCGCCGGCGTCGACTGAGCCGCGTGCGGTGGCTGGTCCCTAGAGTCGGGTTGGGCCGCGCTCCTCGCCGAGCGTCAGTTGGGTGGGTGTGCCGGGATCCTCGCCAAGCGCCGCCGCGCGCATCCCGGTTGGCGTCGTGAGATGGCGCAGCGCATGCTGCGCGCCGCCGAAGATGTCGCGCATCAGGATCCGGATCGCCGCGAGCCAGGCGGTCGAGTCGGTGCAGTGGGCGGGTGGATCCTCGCTGGCGCTGTCGCGACAAACCCTGACCCCTTGACCGTCACTGACGAAATGCAGCCCTGGGAGCGGGCGGAGCGCCGCTGAGTCGCCCGTGGGGGCGGTCCAAGCCATCATCGAGGGGCGGGTGTCGCCGAGTAGGCGCAGCACTAGACCCGGAAGCTGATAGAGCGGCAGATCGCCCAGGCTCAGGACTCCCCGGCGACCATCGATCAGGATCAGCGGGGTCGCCACGAGCGTGCGGAACATGTCATCGCTGAATGCAGCCCGATCTTTTGCGAGCAGTCCCGATTCACGATAGCCACCGAATTGATTGCCGAGCGCCGGTAGATGGTCGCCGAAGAGCACGACCAGCGCGTCCGGGTCGCGCTGGCGCAACTCGCCGAGAAAATCCATCAGCTCGCGCGACTTGTAATACAGGGTGTTGGCATAGGCCGCGACCGTGTCGTGCCCTTCGGCCGCGGTGATGATGGGCGGACGCTGGGCGTTGAGCGGGTAGGGGAGATGGCCGAAGTAGGTCAGCACATAGTTGAAGATCGGGGCAGGCTCCTGGAGCCTGGGACCCAGGCGTTCCAGGACCTGGCGATAGAGTGATGCATCGCTCAGGAACTCGCGATTCATGTCGTCGAGCTCGAAATCGCCATCCGACCAATAGGTCTGGAAACCGATGCGCTGGTAGGCGTTGACCCGGTTCCAGAAGCTCGCCGTGTTGGGGTGAGAGGCGAATGAGTGATAGCCGATCGCCCCGAGATGGCGCGGCAGACAGGGTGCGCTGCGTCTGAGTCCGCCCTCGAAGAAGACATTGTCGCGCTCGACCGGAAAACCGCAGAGGATCTCCAGCTCGGTATTGGCCGTGTAGCCGCCGAAGACCGGCGCGAGTGCTTGGGAGTGATCCGCGGCGGCCCAGAGCTCGCGAAACCTGGGGTCGAGCGGATCGGCCGAGAGCTTGGAGGCGGTCAAGGGCAGTGGATCCCAGAACGACTCGAGGACGATCATGTGCAGGTTGCGACGCGGTTGCGTGGATGCACCGACCCTGACCAGATCGGTCGTGATCGGGACGCCGAGCCGAACGAGTGCCGTGGCGACCTCGTTGGCGCTCGGCGCGGGCTCACGCCGCGCACGCGTGCGTACGCCTTCTTGCAGGAGGTGGATCGGTAGGCCGCGTGCCTCGAAATTGCCGCGTTGGTTCCAGATCCAGTCGCCGAAGCGCTGATCCAGGGCGCGCAGCGAGGGCTCGGGGAAGAGCAGGAGTAGACCGACCCCAGTCGCGATGGCGCCCAGGTTGACCCAGGACCAGAGTCGTCGCCAGGCGATCATCCACCAGAGCAGGAACGCCGGGACCACCACCATCAGCACGGCCCCGACGAGCTGCCAGCCGTCGAGGAGCAGCAGCATGTTGCGGGCGGCGAGGAAGTCATCCGGCATCAGTGGGCCGCCCAGGATCGAGAGCTTGAGCGCATTGCCGAGTGTGAGCGTGGTGAAGAGCGCGAGCGTGCCGAGGATGAAGCGCCGGAGGTTGTGTGCCATGCCGAACAGCAGCGCGGCGAGCAGTAGATGGGCGAGCAGGTCGGCGCGCCACGCCTGCGGTCCAGGCGTGGCGTTGAACAGCAGCCCCATGGCGCCCTGGACGGCCAGGTACCAGAGCAGGACGAGCGAGAGCGCGGCCACCCAGGCGAGCAAGCGGTGGCGCTCGAAGAAGATGCAGATGCGAGTCATGGCGTCTCTTGGGCTCAACGCGGCGACACCCTCGATCGGGCGATTGTGGGCATTGGACCGGATATGCTGGCCCATGTTCACCGAATCGTCTTGATACTGAACTGAAAGTGTAACCCCTCATGCGTACCTTCGGCGAGTCCGAATCAATGTATTGATCTTCCGATAGGTAGAGTGCGCGGTTTCGGCGTAGACTTGCAGCCTGTCATTCGTGGTGCCGGCGATCCGGGATGAATACATGGCCCCGGCATCGCGATTCCACGACACCAGCCCCGTTGTTTTGAGGCAGACGAATGGATCAGACCTCGCGTGATCCCCGGCCATCATTTGGCCACTTTCTCTTCTCGATCCTCGTGCTTGCGCTGCTGTGGTTGCTGCTGGTCGGCAATCTCGCGCTCTCCGAGGTGATCGCGGCATTCGCCGTGGGTCTCCTAGTCACCCTGATCGCGGGTCCCCGTCTCGCGGTGTTGAGTGGGGTCAGACTCTCGCCCGCCGCACCTTACTACCTCGTCCGCTATCTCGCCGTCTTCCTGACGGCCTTGGTGCGGGCCAACCTGGACATGGCGCGGCGGGTGCTCTCGCCCGGTCTGCCGCTGCGTCCGGCCGTGGTCGAGGTCGAGACCGGACTCCAGTCCTCGCTCGGGCGCATGCTGCTCGCCAACAGCATCACCTTGACCCCCGGCACACTCACCATCGACATCCTCGAGGATCGGCTCCTGGTGCACTGGATCGACTGCCCACCCGGCAGCGATCTCACCGAGTCCACTCGGGCGATCTCGGAGACCTTCGAGCGCCAGATTCGCGGATTCCTGAAATGACCCTGAACCTGATTGAACTCTCCGCCGCCATCCTCATGGGGGCGGCGGTCATCCTCGCCCTGTTGCGGCTGGTCTTGGGCCCGACTGCCCCCGATCGCGTCGTGGCGGCCGATACACTGACCATCATCATGACCCTGGTGATTGTTGGTCTGGCCCTTCTGTTCGTGAATCCGGTCTATCTGGATATCGCGCTGGTCTTCGGAGTCCTGGCCTTTGTCGGGGTGGTCGCGATCGCGCGCGCCATCGAGGGGGGGCGCTCATGAGACTCCTCGCCGATCTCTTCCTGCTCATCGGGGCGATCTTCTGCCTCCTCGGGGCGCTCGGTCTGGTACGCATGCCCGACGTCTACAACCGGATCCAGGCTGGGACCAAGGCGGTCACGCTAGGCGCGCTGGCCTTCCTGATCGGGGCGGCGCTGCTTTACCCGCAATGGTGGGCGAAGCTGCTCTGCATCCTTGGATTCGTCCTCTTCACCAGCCCGGTCTCCTCCTCGACGATCGCCCGTGCCGTGCACCTGGCCGGTGTCAAGCCGTGGCGCGCGCGCGCGCCGGAGGGTCGGTCATGACGGCCTGGGTGGCGTTGGTGGTGGTCGTGCTCATGCTGGTCGCGGCGGTCGCCGTGCTGCGCTTGCGCAGCTTCGTGGCGGCGGTGGCGGCGACCTCGGTGGTCGGCCTGGGGCTCACGGTACTGTTCGTGCTCTTGCAGGCGCCCGACGTGGCCATGACCGAGGCGGCGGTGGGCGCTGGCCTGAGCGGGGTCATCCTGGCGTTGGCCTTGCGACGGCTGGGTCTGTGGCGAATCGAGGAGACCAGGGGGGGTCGCGAGGATGCGTAATCTCGCCTCGCTCGTATTCGCCGGGGGTCTCGTCTTCCTGCTTCTGGCGCTCGGCGCGCAGCTCGCGCTCGGCACCCCGCCTATGCGCGTCGGCTCCGAGATCCTCGCGGTCGCGCCACAGGAGGTCGGCGCGGCCAATATCGTGACTGCCGTGCTCTTGGGTTATCGTGGCTTCGACACGCTCGGCGAGCTGGCGATCCTCTTCGCCGCGGCCACCGCGGCCGGGGTGGTCCTGGGGCGGCGGCGCGCCGCCGATGTCCGCCGCGACCCACCTGGAGGCGAGGTGCTGCGCACCGGCGCCGATCTGCTCTTCCCCTTGTTGCTGGTCGTTGGCTTCTATGTGATCGCGCATGGTCATCTCACCCCGGGCGGTGGCTTCCAGGGCGGCGTCATCCTGGCCGCGGCCTTCTTCACGGCGATCCTGGCCCAGCCGGCCCGGCATCTCAGTCATGCACTGATCGCCTGGATCGAGGGTCTGGCCGGCGCGGCCTTCATTCTGATCGGGCTGTGGGCGCTGCTCGAGGACGGCCACTTCCTCGCCCCCCTGCTCGGGCAGGGCGTGATGGGCGAGCTGATCTCGGCCGGGACCCTTCCATTCCTCTCGTTGGCCATCGGACTCAAGGTCGGCGCCGAGCTTGCCGGGATCATGGCCCATCTCAGCGACGCGGAGGCGCCCGACGCATGATCGGCTTCAATCTCGAAAGCATCGCCTTGATCGGCGCACTCGGTCTGATCGTCATCGGCGCGCTCGGCATGGTGGCCACGAATCATCTGATGCGCATGCTGCTGGCCTTGGTGATCGCCGAGGCTGGGGGCAATCTATTGATCGTGCTGGTCGGCTATCGCGTGGGCGGGGTCGCGCCCATCCTGGGTGTCGGCGAGCCGGGCGCGGCCATGGTCGATCCCATCCCGCAGGTCTTGGTGCTGACCGCGATCGTCATCGGGGTCGGGGTGCAGGCGCTGGCCGTGGCGCTGCTGCTGCGGATCCATCGCGCCTATGGGACCCTGGACCTGCGCGCGCTGCGCGATCGCATGGATGCCGAGGTCGCGGCGGCCGCCGGTGTCGCGCCCGATGCCAGTCAGGAGGCCCCGTTGGGCGCGCGCCCCTTGCCGCCCGTGCCGGTCGGTGTGACCCATGGAGCCGGACGCACTGGTCCGCTTCCCGCCCTGGAGCGACGCGCATGATCCCGGATCTTCAGCTCTCCACCCTCTGGGCCGCAAGCCCAGCCAACCTGGTCCTGCCGGTCGTCCTGCCGCTCCTGGCGGCCTTCCTGATGCAGCCGCTCGCGCGGGTCGCGGTGCCTCTGGCACGGCTCCTGGGTCCGCTGGTGTTGCTGCTCTCGGCGGCGATCACGCTCAATCTGTGGCTGCAGCTCGGGGCGACGCCCTTCAGTCTGACGATCGGCGGTTTCGCCTCGCCTCTGGGCATCCTCTTCCATGCCGACGGGGTCGCGTTCCTGTTCGCGTTGGCCGTGCCAGTCTTCGCGCTGCTCTTCTGGCCAGGGACCGCCTCCGGTGGTGGGGATGACCGCGATCAGGGCGCGCGCCGCGATGCACTGACGCTGCTGCTGGTCGCTGCGACGACCGGGCTCGCGCTCTCGGGCGACCTCTTCAATCTGTATGTCTTCTACGAGCTGGCGGCGGTCGCCTCCTTCGGCCTGGTCGCCTTGAGCGATACCGGTCGTGCCCAGATCGCGACCTTCCGCTATCTGATGGTGAGCGCATTCGGCTCGGTGCTGATCCTGGTCGGGATCGCGATCGTCTATCTTCAGACCGGCACACTGAGTCTGGCCCAGATCGCGCTGCTCGCTCCCGAGACGCTGCACAACCCCATCGGTCTGGCGGCCTTCGCGCTGATGCTGATCGGCTTCGGCGTCAAGGCCGAGCTGTTCCCAGTCAACACCTGGGTGCCCGAGGTCTATGCCGGCGCGCCGGCACGGGTCGCGGCCTTGCTGGCCGGCCTGGTCTCCAAGCTGGCGGTGCTCATCATCATCCGGCTGCTGGTGCTGGCCTTCCCGCAGCCCGAGATGGCTCAGATCATGTTGGTCCTGGGCCTGCTCGGCATCCTGACCGGCGAGCTGGCCGCCTGGCGCGCCAAGGACTTCCCGCGCATGCTCGCCTTCTCCTCCATCGGTCAGCTCGGGTTGATCTTCATCGCCTTCTCGCTCGGCGGTGAGCTGGGTCTGCTGGCTGGCCTGGCGCTCGCGCTCCACCATTTGGTCATCAAGTCCGCGCTCTTCGGCCTGGCGGTGCGTTGGCGCGGGTCGATCGAGGCGCTGGCCGGGGCCGCGCGCAGCTCGCCACTGGCGGGCGCGCTCTTCGTCCTGTTCGCCCTCTCATTGGTCGGGATCCCACCGCTGCCCGGCTTCTGGGCCAAGCTCCTGGTCTTGATCGGCCTGGCCGAGACGGGTGGCGCGCTGGCGCTCACCGTCCTGTTGCTCATCCTGCTGGCGACCGCGGTGGAGGCGAGCTATCTGTTCCGGATCGCCATCCGGCTCTATCAGGACGTACCCACGCCAGTCGCGCCCCATGGTCGGCGTGACCTGGGCGCGGCCGCGCTGCTCGGCTGCGTGCTCTTGGCCGCGACGCTCGGCATGCAGCCGGTGGCCGATCGACTCGGTGACCTGGCCGAGCAGCTGAACGATCGAACCCGCTATATCGAGACCGTCTTCCCGCTGCATCTCGCCGTTAAGGATTGAGCATGACGAGCACACTCACCCCTTTGGATCACCTTCTGCTGGCATCTGGGCTGACGCTGGCCTTGATGCTCTTGATCGGCCGCTGGCGCCTCGCCGGATCGGTCGCGGTCGTGCTCTACGGCCTCCAGCTCTGGCTGTTGACGCGGACCGGGGCGCTCCTCGGCGATCCGGTCGAATCGGCGCTGCGCATCGGTGTACTGGATCTGACCCTGCAGTGGCGCTACGACGCGCTCTCCTGGTTCTTCGCCATGATCACCATCGGCGCGGGTCTAGTCTGCGCCTGGTATGCCGCCGGTGTCTGGCAGGAGCGCTATCGCGAATCGGGCCGCAGCCCGCGGCTCTTTCACGTGGCGCTCGCCGCCAATGTCTTCAGCATGCTGGTGTTGCTCGGCAGCGGTGATCTGCTCTCCTTGTTCATCGGCTGGGAGCTGGTGAGCTGGGCGAGCTTCCTGCTGATGGCGCTCGGTGGGGCGGCCGCGGGACGCGCGGCGTTGCGTTATCTGGTCTACGCCTTCTCCGGTGCCATGGCGATTCTGGCCGGACTCATGTTGATCTATGCGCGGATCGGCACACTCGAGTATGGTCCAGTGGCGGCCCTGCTGGCCGAGCTGTCCAACGACCAGGTCTGGATCCTGTTGCTGCTGATCGGGGGTGGCTTCGCGGTCAAGATGGGTCTCTTGCCCTTCCATCTCTGGCAGGCCCCAGCCTATGCCGAGACCCCTGGTCCGGGCTCGAGCTTCCTGGGCGCCATCTCGGCGCGCATGGGTCTCTATGCCATCATCCTGGTGCTCATCGCGCTCCTGGGGCTGGGTCGGCTGAGCGCCATGGAGATCCCCTTCACCTTCATGAGCGCGCGTGACCTGATCGCCTGGATCGCCGCCTTGACCCTGATCATTCCGACCTATATCGCGTTGCAGCAACACGATGCGCGCTATCTGCTCGCCTGGCACGGGATCGGGCAGGGCGGCTACATGCTCCTGGGTCTGATGGTCGGCAATGCCGTCGGGTCGGCGGGCGGTCTGCTGCATGTCTTCAACTACGCCCTGACTCAAGCGGCGTTGTTGATGGCGGTCTTTGCGGTCGTGCACCGCACCGGCACCGCCGATCTGAACAAGCTCGGTGGTCTGGTCACACGCATGCCGCTGACCTTCCTGGTCCTCTTGATCGGGATCATCAGTCTGGCAGGTCTGCCGCCGATGGCCGGCTTCGTCTCCAAATGGATGGTCTACCGCTCGCTCATCACCGAGGGCATGCCCTTGCTCTTCGTCGCCGCGATCGTCGGCACGCTCGGTACCATCCTGTCGGTCTACAAGTTGATCCACAACATCTTCCTCGGTCAGCTGCGTCTCGAGCACGAGCAGGTCGGCGAGGCGCCGATCAGCATGCTGCTGCCCATGCTGGGTCTGGCGACCCTGATCTTCCTGGCGGGTCTGGCTCCGGGGCCGGCACTGAGCTGGGTCGCGGCGGTGCAGTCCTCGCTCGGGCTGCCGGTGGTGACCTACAGCATGGGTGGTGTGGTCGATCCACGTGGCGGGCTCGACATGCTCTGGCTGGTGGGCGTCATGATGGCCGGCTTCGGCGTGGGCGCCCTCGTCTTCTTCGGTCTTGGCGGCAAGTCCAAGCGCATCCACCAGCTCGACAACTATGCTGGTGGACATTTCCTCACCGCCGAGACGCGTTATCACTACAGCGACAACTTCTATGCCGGCCTCATGCATCTGATCGGACCCTGGTATCGCGGCGCCTTCCTCTGGCTGGAGCGTGCGCTCACGGCCACCGTGTCATTCGTCTCCGAGGGCATGAATGGGATCTACCGCTATGTCCAGCCGACGCTCTTCGTGTTGGTCACCGCGGTCGTACTGTTGGCCATACTGAAGGTTTGAGAGGAAATCGCCGATGGATCTGATCCCGACCCTGATCGAGCTGGCCTTGATGCCCTTGATCGCCTTTGTCATCGGGCTCTTCATGGTGCTGATGATGCGCAAGATCGGCGCGCGCTTACAACGGCGTGTCGGTCCGCGGCTCATGCAGCCACTGTGGGACATCATCAAGCTGCATGGCAAGGCAACCCAGACCTCGCATGGTCTCATCCATGAGTTCGGCATCGTGATGGCGATCGGCGGCTTCGTCGCCGCGGTCACACTCATCCCCATGCCGGGCATGAACGGTTTGGCCGAGAAGGCCGGAGCGATCGCCTTGCTCTACATGATGATGGTGCCCTCGCTGGGCCTGGCGCTGGGTGTCGGTCAATGCGCCAATCCCAACGGCTCGATCGGTATCTCGCGCGCCTTGACCGCGATGCTCGCCTATGACATCCCCATGGTGATCGTGGTCTTCGGCGTGGCCTTCTTCCATGGCTCGACCAATCTGGTGCAGGTCGTCGAGGCCCAGCAGGCTGGCGGGATCGCCACCTGGGGGATCGTCGAGATGCCGCTGTTGGCCATCGCCGGACTCTTTGCAATGCAGGCCATGCTCGGCAAGCAACCCTTCGAGCTCTACATCGCCCCCGCCGAGATTGCCACCGGACCCATGGTGGAGATGGGAGGCAAGTTCCTCGGTGGTCTCTTCATCATGCAGTGCTTCCAGCTCTATGCCGCTGGTGCGCTCTATACCCTCTTGTTCCTTGGGGGAGGGGAAAATTGGCTCACCTTCTTGGTCAAAGTCTTCGCCGTGGTGGCCATCCCGATGAGCATCGCCTTCCTCTTTCCACGCTATCGCACCGAGGATGTCGTGCGCTTGGTCTGGAAATGGCCGGCGATGATCGGTCTGCTGGGGATTGCATTCCTCATGTATTGAGCCCTGATCAGCCGTGTCTTCATCGCGCATGCGTCTGCATCCTGGTGGCGCTCGCATGGCGGCAAATGGCCGGTGCGTGTCTCGGGCATGGCGCTAGCCTGTGTCGTGCCCGCGCGCTCACGGTGGGGCTGGCCCTGTCAGCCGGACGACCCTGAACACAGACGACCATCAACCTCGACTTCGAATAGGCCATCCTCATGACCGAGCTGATCAAGACCGCCAACGCGGGTGACCCGCTACCGGTGAAGGCCGGTAAGCGCACCAATCCACTCGCCAATGTCTTCGACGAGCTGATCCGCTTCGCACAGTCGCGCTCGCTGTTCATGCTGCACTACTGCACCGGCTGCGGGGCGATCGAGCTGCCGCCGGCCATGACCTCGCGCTTCGACATGGAGCGTCTGGGCATCCAGCCGATGGTCTCGCCGCGCCAGGCCGATATCCTGCTGATCACCGGCTATGTCTCGGTCAAGACGCTCAAGCGGGTGATCTTGACCTACGAGCAGATGAATTCGCCCAAGTATGTCATCGGCATCTGCTCCTGTACGGTCAATGGCGGCATGTATTGGCAGAGCTATGCCACGGCCAAGAAGCTCAACGATTATCTCCCGGTCGATGTCTATATCGCGGGCTGCATGCCGCGACCCGAGGCGGTGATCGCTGGACTGCGCGACCTCATCGAGGATATCCGTCATGGCCGCGCCACCGCGTGGCAGGACTATTACCAGAGATACGATCATTATCTCGGCAATCAGCAGCGTCTGTTCGGCGCGGATTGGCAGACCCCGACCGATGTCATCGCCGAGTCGCGCCACTACGGACTGTTCGGTCCACAGACACTCGGCGAGCACACCGCGCTCCTGGAGCAGCATCAACGGCCGCTGCAGGCGCTGGAGATGAAGATCGACATCCCCGAGTTGGCGGCGCGCCGCTGAGGTGTCCGAGGCGCCCATGTGGAGCGCGACTCGCACTCTGACCTGGGCGAGACGCCAGCCATCTCGGGACCGCGCGCGACACACTCGAGACCGGACGCGCCCTATTCCACCGGGCGTGAGCCTGGTCGTGTCGCGAGACATTTTCACTTGAATGGATTTGTGAGCATTCATTGGGTTTGAGCATGAGTAAAGACCTCTCGACCTGGCTGGATACACTGCTCGGCGAGCTGCGGGGCATCGAGGTGCGGCGAATGAGCAGCCGGCGGATCCGTGTCGACGTGGCCCCGGATGCACTGCCGGCGCTCTTGGAGCTGCTGCGTGGGCGGGCCTCCTATGTGCATCTCTCGTCGATCAGCTGCGTGGATTGGATCGAGGAGGGTGAATTCGAGCTGGTCTATCATGTGTGGTCCTACGAGACGGGCGCGCTGGTGTCGGCCCACACCCGCATCGCGCGCGACCCTGGTGTCTATCTGTCGGTCTATGACCTCTATACGCCGGCGGCCTTCTTCGAGCGCGACATCCACGAGATGTTCGGGGTCTACTTCGAGGGCAGTCCGGACATGAGCAAGTTCATCCTGACCGAATGGGATGGACCACCGCCCATGCGCAAGGATTTCGATTCGGAGGCTTGGGTCAACGCGCATTTCGATTTCCAGGACTATCAGCCCGATTGGCTCAAGGAGATCGAGTCCAAGGGCGGCGGTGTGGCCGTCCGTCCCGACGAGCAGCGCTTCAGCCGGAGGGAGATCGATGCGTCCTGAGAACTACGAGGCCCAGCGTCAGCCGCCGAGTCACGAATACGAGCTCAACATCGGTCCCAATCACCCCGGGATCGAGGGCAACTATGCGATCAAGATGCGGCTGCATGGCGATACCGTGCTCTCGGCCCGGACCGATGCGGGCTATCTGCATCGCGGCTTCGAGAAGCTCATGGAGGGGCGGCTTTGGATCCAGAACCTGGCCATCACGCCGCGCATCTGCGTGCCCGATCCGGCCCCGATGGAGGTGAGCTACGCGCTCGCGGTCGAGGAGCTCTGTGGGCTGGAGGTGCCGGTGCGCGCGCAATGGCTGCGGGTGCTCCAGCTCGAGCTCTCGCGCATCACCGCCCATCTCTTCACTTTCGGTGGACATGCGGCGACCACCGGCATGTACAGCACCATGTTCTGGGGCATGGCCGATCGCGACCTGGTGCTGGATCTCTTCGAGGAGCTGACCGGCGGACGGGTCTATCATATCTACAACATCCCCGGTGGGGTCCGGCGCGATGTCCCGGCGGGTTTCCTGGAGCGCGTCGAGAGCACGCTCGATTATCTGGACTCGCGTTTGAGCGACTACGACAACCTGCTCTTCACCAATCGGGTGTTCGTCGAGCGTGCCAAGGGGATCGGCGTCATGAGCCGACAGCAGGCGCTCGAATGGGGCGTGACCGGGCCGAACCTGCGGGCGACCGGTCTGGCGCTCGACGTGCGCCGCGACGATCCCTATCTGGTCTATCCTGAGCTCGACTTCGAGATTCCGACCGAGGAGGCGGGCGATGCCTGGGCACGCACATTGGTGCGGCGCAAGGAGCTGGTGCAGAGCATCCGCATCTGCCGTCAGGTCATCGCGGCACTGCCCTCCATCCCTGGACCGATCCGCTGTTCCATCCCGAATCCATTGGCCTGGAACGTCCCTGCTGGCTCGGTCTACACCCGAGTGGAGTCTTCCAAGGGCGAGCTCGCCTGGTACGTGGTTTCCAATGGTGGCGAGCGGCCCTATCGGACCCAGGTGCGCGGACCCTCGCAGATGCATGCCGTCCAGGTCCTGGAAAAGCTCTCGATCGGCTGTCGTCTGGAGGACGTCGCCCAGACCATGTTCTCGCTCGACGCTTGTCCCCCGGAGGTGGATCGCTGATGCGCGACATCGATTATCAGGAGCAGGGTGGGATCCTCAGCCCGCTCAAGAATCTGTCATTCTTCGCGCGCAAGCCGGTCACGGTCGGGCTCGATCCGCGTCCGGCCTCGGCCAATTATCGCGGCTTCCATCTCAACGACTGGGAGACCTGCATCGGCTGCAGCACCTGCCAGAAGGTCTGCGACAACGCGGCCATCACGATGGTGCGCATCGCCGATCTGCCGGAGGATCCGGCCAAGGGCATCCGCAATCTGCGCCCGGCGATCGACTATGGCCGCTGCTGCTGGTGCGCGCTCTGCGTGGATCTCTGTCCGACCGGCTCCATCTCACTGTCGCGCGAGTATGTCCACACCTGCCGCGACGACGAGCTCGACAGCTATTTCATCCTACCCGACAGCAAGGGCATCCATGGCACGCCCTTCCCGAAGGGCTGGGCGAAATCCGATGACGCGGACATGATCGCGCTGGCGCGCGAGCACATGACCGAGCTCCCACCGGCCGAGCGCATCACTGGCTTTGCCGAGATCGTTGCCGGCTATGACACCAACCAAGCGATCATGGAGGCCTCGCGCTGCGTGCAGTGCGGCATGTGCTTCGACGCCTGCCCGACCCACATGAATGCGCCCGAGTACATCCGCGCGATCTGGCAGGGCGATACCGAGGAGGCGGTGCGCCAGATCTACCGCACCAATCCATTCGCGCACACCTGCGGACGCGTCTGCACCCATCGCTGCGAGGAGGCCTGCTCGATCGGGCGGCGTGGCGCGCCGATCGCCATCCGTTGGCTCAAGCGCTATGCGATGGATGCGCTCGATCACGAGCGAGTGAAGGCGATCGCGGCCGAGGGCAAGGCGCGTTTCCTCTCGGGCAAACGGGTGGCCATCATTGGCGCGGGTCCGGCCGGGCTGACGGCGGCCTTCGACCTGGTCAAGGAAGGTCATGAGGTCACCGTCTTCGAGGCCCAGTCCAAGTCCGGCGGCATGGTGCGCTACGGGATCCCGGATTATCGGCTGCCGCAAGATCGGCTCGACCGCGATGTGGATGTCATCACCTCGCTGGGCGTGAAGATCCAGTACGACACCCGGATTGGCAAGGATCTGACCATGGAGGATCTGGAGCGCGACTATGATGCCGTGGTGCTCTCGATCGGGCTCTGGATGGGGCGCTCGACCCGCGTCCCCGGCGCCGATCAGCCCAGGGTCAAGCGTGCCGTGACCCTGCTGCGCGATGTCGCCGAGCAGATCAAGATCACGGTGCCCGAGTCCGCGGTGGTCATCGGTGGCGGCAATGTGGCCATGGACATCGCCCGCACCATCGCGCGTCTACAAAAGCGCACCCATGGGGCGGTCAAGGTCACGGTGACCGCGCTCGAGGATTTGACCCATTTCCTCGCCGATCCCGACGAGATCCGCGAGGCGCTGGAGGAGGGGATCGAGATCCTCGATGCGCGCGGCCCACAGGAGATCATTTTCAAGCCGCGCACCTTGTCCGAGGACAAGCTCCATGGCTTGCGCACCTGGCGGGTGCTCTCCATCTTCGACGAGCAGGGTCGCTTCGCCCCGGTCTATGATCCCACCGACGAGCAGATCCATGAGTGCGACATGGTCGTCGAGGCGATCGGGCAGAGCGCCGATGTCGAGTGTCTCGGCGCCTCGCTGACCGAGCGACTCGAATGGCAGCGTGGACGGCTCAAGGTCGACGCCCAGGGACGCACCAATCTGCCCTGGCTCTGGGCCGCGGGTGACATGGTGCGCGGACCGGATGTCGTTTCGGCCGTCGCCGATGGTCATCGGGTGGCCGCCAGCATCCACGCTCAGCTGTCCTAACGTGCCTCATGCAGCAGCCGCCAAGACGCCCACAAGCGCGCGTCCTGGCGGCGATCGGAGCGCCATTCCAGCAGTCGGCGCGCGCCAGGCGATGCGCCTCGAGCAACCCGCTCAGACCCGCGGTCTGGGTCTAGCGTCTTCAATCGCTGTCCAAATGAAGGAGTACGCGCCATGATCGAAGGGGCCGTCAGCAGTTACGAGAAGATCAAATCCAAGACCTCCCTGCGCGAGATCCTCGAGGTCGCCTGCTCATTCGAGGAGAGCGCGCGCAACTTCTACACCGACCTCATCCCCAAGGTCAGCAAGAACGTCCGTTGGGTCGTGGAGGAGCTGGCGGCCGAGGAGCAGGACCATTTCGACATGCTGACCCGACTCGCCAGCCGCGAGGACATCGCCGAGCAGATCAAGTCCGAGGTACGCACTCCACCCAATGATTCACGCTTCTCAGACTGCATCCAGCTGCCCGATCTGGGGCCCAATCCAGACGATCAGTCGGTGCTCCAGTATGCGATGGGGCGCGAACAGATCGCCATGGAACATTACCGCTCACTCACTGAAGACACCGCGCCTGGCCCGATTCACGACCTCTTCCAATATCTCGCCGACGAGGAGACCAAGCACAAGGGCGAGCTTGAAAAGGTCTACTATGAGATCGTGCATTCGGGTGGTGTCTAATTTTCGCAGGAGTCCAAACCCATGCCCAGTCAACCGAGCCGCGCGCTCGAGACCTTTCCCAACCCCCAGCCCGAGCGTGACTACAGCATCCGCATTCGTCTTCCGGAGTTCACCTGTCTCTGCCCCAAAACCGGCCAACCCGACTTTGCCGAACTGACCCTGGAGTATGTCCCGGAGGCGCGCTGCGTCGAGCTCAAATCGCTGAAGCTCTATATCTGGTCCTTCCGTGACGAGGGTGCCTTCCACGAGGCGGTGACCAATCAGATCCTCGGCGATCTGGTCGCGGCGACCGAGCCACGCTTCATGCGTTTGACCGCCGCATTCAATGTGCGTGGCGGTGTCTATACGACGGTGGTCGTCGAGCATCGTGCCGCCGGGTGGCAGGCGCCCGAGCCGGTCACCCTACCCTGATCGCTCGATCCGCGCGCCACCGGATCCTGACGCTCGCGCGGCACGTGCGTCTGACCCGCCGCAGCCGCGGATGAGCGCGCGATTCCATGAGCCCACACGCTCGGTCTGGATCGGGGTCGATGTGGGAACTTCGGGCTGTCGGGCGCTGGCCATCGATGCCGCGGGTCAGATCCTGGCCGTCGCGCGCCAGCCATTGCCCGCGCCACGCTGCCCTCAGCCAGGCTGGGCCGAGCAGGATCCAGCGCTCTGGTGGGACGCGGTCCTGGCAAGCCTGAGCGCACTGGCCGTGGCACTGCCGGCGGATGCGCGCCCGGTGGCACTGGGTGTCGATGCGACCTCGGCCACCCTGCTGCTCGCGACCCCGGATGGGACGCCATGCACGCCCGCGCTCATGTACAACGACCAACGCGCGCATGCCGCGGCGGCACGGATCGCGCGGGCCGCCCCATCCGAGAGCGCCGCGCGCGGAGCCAGCTCCAGTCTCGCCAAGCTGCTCCATCTTCAGTCCCAGCTCGGTCACGGGAAGCCGCTGCTGGCCTTGCACCAGGCCGATTGGGTGGCGGGTCGGCTGTGCGCCAGCCATGGCGTCAGCGACTGGAACAATGCCTTGAAGCTCGGCTATGACGCGGCGAGCGCGCGTTGGCCGGACTGGGTCCGTGCCCTGGTCCCGGCGCGCGTGCGCCTGCCATGGATCCTCACCCCCGGCACGCGCATTGGCCAACTGGACGCGCCGCTCGCCGACCAGCTTGGCTGGCCGCGGACACTCGAGGTCGTGGCAGGCACCACGGACAGCACCGCCGCCGCGATCGCCGCCGGGGTCGCTCGGCCCGGCGATGCGGTGACCTCCTTGGGGAGCACGCTGGTGCTCAAGGTCGTGTCAGCGCATCCAGTGACCGCCTCTGATTTTGGCGTCTATAGTCACCGGTTGGGTGACGTGTGGCTGGTCGGTGGTGCATCCAACAGTGGCGGTGCGGTGCTGAGCCGCCATTTCAGCGCGAGCGAGCTTGTGACACTCAGTGCGGCGATCGATCCCGCGTCACCCTCCGGACTCGACTACTATCCGCTGAGCGCTGTGGGCGAGCGCTTTCCGCGCAACGATCCGGCCCTGGCACCGCGCCTCCTGCCCCGTCCAGCGCAGCCGCAGGCCTTTCTGCATGGGCTCTTGGAGGGGATCGCGCGCATCGAGGCCGAGGGCTATGCGCGACTGGCCGAGCTTGGCGCGCCTCGACCAAGGCGTATACTGAGTATCGGCGGTGGCGCGGCCAATCCGGTCTGGACCCAGATGCGCGAGCGCATCATCGGCATCCCGGTGTGCGCCGCGCCCCATCAGGATGCCGCCTATGGCACCGCCTTGCTGGCACGTGGTCGCCTCTGAGCAATGGCTGGACGGATCCGGCTCGTTCACTGAGCCAAGCGCCCCGCAGCGGTGACCATGGCGACGCCCCAGTGTCTCGCCCCGGCGTGGGGCCAATGGAATGGCCGTCACCCGAGTCGGCGAGGATGCCGAGCCAACGCACGATCGTCGCAAGAGGAGGCCGATCGCCATGAACCATAAACTCCAATGCGAGCTGATTTCATCAGAGTCGGTCGCTGACTTGACCGACACCTTGAGTGAGCTGATTCGCGCCTCTGGCTTCACCCCGGACCTGGTGGTGGCCGTTTCGCGTGGCGGTTTCACCCCAGCGCGCCTGCTGTGCGACGTTTTGGGGTTGTTCAACCTCACCAGCATCCGGATCAAGCACTATCGGCAAGCCGCGACCAAGGAGCGCGCCGCCACCGTTCAGTATCCGATGAGCATCCCGGTGTGTGGACTGCGGGTCCTGGTGGTGGATGACGTCAATGACACCGGCGATACCTTGCGTGTGGCGCGTGCGCATCTGGAGACACTCGGGCCGGTCGAGATTCGCACGGCGGTGTTGCATGAGAAGGTGACCTCGCCGATCCGCGCCGACTATGCCGCCGCGGTCATCAATGAATGGCGCTGGCTCATCTATCCCTGGGCGGTGGTCGAGGATGTCGGCGGATTTCTCCGCAGCATGCAGCCCCCGCCCGCGGATGCCGCCGAGGCGAGCGCCCGTCTGAGCAGCGACTATGGGCTCACGCTCTCCGAGCCGCGGGTGGCCCGCCTGCTCAGACTCAACGCGCTGATCGACTCGGCGTGAACTGAGCCATTCGCACCGACGGTCGTCTGGATCCGCGTCACGAATCTCCTTTCTCGGGGCGAGGACGCCCCGTCTCCATTGGGCGTCGGGGCCTCCACCCAGAGGAGTCGGGGCCTCCAGGCCTCAGAGGAGTCGGGGCCTCCAGGCCCCGAGTGAGGATCTTCGCGTGCCATCAGGCCAACTCGACGCGCGGTCTGCAAGAGTGCCCTGCCTCAGGATGCGCGTCGCGACTGTTCTTCCTCGGGGCGAGGACGCCCCGTCTCCATTGGGAGTTCGACTAAAGCCCCAGCTCGCGCCAACGTGTCTCGATGCGCTTGATCGAGACCGGTTCGGCGGTGCCGAGTGCCTGGGCGAAGAAGGAGACTCGGAGCTCTTCGATGAGCCAACGGATCTCGTCCAGGCGCGGATCCTCGCGACCGGCGGCCCGTGCCGCCGCGGTGCGCTCGCGCCAGCGTCCGAGCAGATCGGCCATGGCGGCCATGCGCTCACGATCGCGGGCGGCGGCATGGGTCAGGCGCTCCAGTCGCTGGGTGGCGGCCTTGAGATAACGCGGATATTGTTTGAGCCGAGCGTAAGGGATGCTTTGGAAACAACCGCGAAAGACCAGGCCGTCGAGCTGAATGCGTAGATCCGTGACCATGGGCTGCCAGTTGATCTGGGTAGTGGCGGCGAGACGCTGGCGCAGCTCATGGTAGGCGGTCAGGATCTCGCCTGTGAGTTTGGAGACCTCGGTGAGTGTCTCTTGCAGACGCGGCTGACCCGCGGCGAGACAGTCAGTGAAATCGGCCTGAGTCCGTGGCGGGGTGGGCCGTTCGTCGAGAAAGGCGTGATCGAGGATCAGTGTCATGAGCTCGTCGGCGAGATCGGGTGGCTGCGGCGCCAATGGCGCCGTGGCTGCTGGCCCCGGGTCAGGATGTCGTTCCTGGGGGCGAGACGCCCCGACTCCTAGGGGGGCGGAATGCACTGGCTCTTCGGTCGGTGCCTTGGCATAGAGCAGGCGTAGCCGGTCGAGGTTGCGCAAGGACTGACGGATGGGGCGCAGGCGCTGGCCGAGCTCCAAGAGGATGAGACGACGCAACCCGGCGCGGTGCGCCTGTGCCGCGCGTGCGCTCGAATCCAGCACCCGGATCGCCAGGTTGTCGCCCTCCTCGACCAGCGCCGGGAAGCCCAGCAGGCGGATCCCGGCGCGCTCGAGCTCGACCTGCTCGGGCAGATCGCCGAAGTCCCAGCGGGTGATGCCGGTGCGCTCCAGCGCCTGATCTGGGATCTGCGCGAATCTGACCTGGCCGGCTTGACCGAAGCGTCGGCGCAGCCGCAGGGGGTCCTCATCGAGCGCCAGCGCACGCCCCTGCTCGTCGACCAGGCGGACCTTCATGCGCAGATGCGCCGGCACGGACTGCAGATCCCAGGCGTCCTCCGGGATGTGCACGCCCTGAGTGACCGCAAGCTGCTCGGCGATCGCCCGGGTCAGGGGTCGCTCGCTCGGCTCGAGGACCGCGGCGAGCCGGGCGGCGGTGTCCGGCACCGGGACGAGCGCGGTGCGGATCGCCTTGGGCAGACCTCGCAGCAGTGCGGTGATCCGCGCCTCCAAGAGACCCGGGACCAGCCAGTCGAGCCGTTCCGGGGTCACCTGATTGATCAGCGGCAAGGGCACCACCAGGGTCAGGCCATCGTCGTCCTCGCCCGGCGCGAGGCGGTATTGCAGCGGCAGCGCGGTGGCCCCGACCTGCAAGCGATCGGGAAAGCGCTCGGGGGTGATCCCGGGCGCCGCGTGTCGCATCAGATCGGCCGGGCGCAGGTGCAGGATCTTGGGATCCTGACGGGTCGCCGCGCGCAGCCATTGCTCGAATTGCGGCGTGGCATAGATCCCTGAGGGGATGCGCGCGGCATAGAATGAATAGATCGCCTCCTCATCGACCAGGATGTCGCGCCGACGCGACTTGGCCTCGAGCCGATGGATCGACTCGATCAGCTCCTGATTGTGTCGCCAGAAAGGCGCGCGGGTGTTGAAATCACCCTCCACCAGGGCGAAGCGGATGAAGATCTCGCGCGACTCGGCCGGATTGATGGGGCCATAGTTGACACGCCGCTTGGGCACCAGGGTGACCCCGAAGAGGCTCACCTTCTCATAGGCCGCGACCTGCCCGGATTTGGCCTGCCAGTGCGGCTCGAAATAGCGACGCTGCAGAAGATGCTGGCCGGCCGCCTCGATCCAGCCCGGTTGCACGCGCGCGACGATGCGGCCGTAGGCGCGGGTGGTCTCGACCCGCTCGGCGGCCAGGATCCATTTGGGCGGGGTCTTGAAGAGCCCCGAGCTGGGATGGATGCGAAAGCGTGCCTGACGCGCGCCCAGATACTCATGGTTGGACTCGAGCGCGCCGATGTGTCCGAGCAGACCGCTCAGCAGTGCGCGGTGGATCTCCTCATCCGTGCCCGCTGACTGGTTCTCCTTGAAACCCATCTCCAGCAGCTGCTCGCGCAGCTGGGTGTAGATGTCATGCCATTCCTGGACCCGGGTGAAGGAGAGAAAATGACGCTCGCAGAGCAGCCTGAACTGGTTGCGCGAGCGCGCCTTGCGCTCCTGCTCCAGGAAGCGCCAGAGATTGAGGAAGGTCAGGAAGTCCGAATCCGGGTGCGCGAAGGTCGCATGGATCTGATCGGCCGCGCCGCGCTGCTCGAGCGGGCGCTCGCGCGGATCCTGCACGCTGAGCGCGGCGGCGATCACCAACATCTCGGCCAAACACCTCAGCTCGGTGGCGGCGAGCAGCATGCGGCCGATGCGTGGATCGACCGGCAGCCGGGCGAGCTGGCGACCGAGCGCGGTCAGCTCGCCCGCCGCATCGAGGGCGGCCAGCTCCTCCAGGGTGCGCATCCCGTCGGCGACCAGCCGCGGATCGGGCGGGTCGATGAATGGGAAGGTCGCGACCGCGCCGAATCCGAGCAGCTTCATGCGCAGGATGACCGCTGCCAGGTTGGTGCGTTGGATCTCGGGCTCGGTATAGGGCGCGCGGGCGCTCAGATTGTCCGGGGTATAGAGCCGGATACAGATCCCGGCGGCGACCCGCCCGCAGCGTCCCTTGCGCTGCTCGGCCGAGGCCTGCGAGATGCGCTCGACCGGCAGACGCTGGAGCTGACGACGATGGCTGTAGCGACTGATCCGCGCAAACCCGGGGTCGACGACATAATGGATGCCGGGCACGGTGAGCGAGGTCTCGGCGACATTGGTGGCGAGCACCACCCGCCGAGCACCGTGCGGTGCGAAGATACGCGCCTGCTCGCGCGGCCCTTGGCGGGCATAGAGCGGCAGGATCTCGGTGCCGGGCGGATGATGACGGCGCAGGGTCTCGGCGGTCTCGCGGATCTCGCGCTCGCCCGAGAGAAAGACCAGGACATCGCCTCGACCCGCGCGCGAGAGCTCCTCGACCGCCTCCGAGATCGCCTGCTGCATGGACTCGTCGCGCTCGCCGGCGGACTCCTCGGCGGGCGGACGATAGTGGACCTCGACCGGATAGGTGCGCCCCGAGATCTCCAGGATGGGGGCGTGACGCCCCCGGGCATCGGCGAAATGGACGGCGAAGCGGCGCGGGTCGATGGTCGCCGAGGTGATGATGAGCTTGAGATCCGGGCGGCGCGGCAGCAGCTTCTTGAGATAGCCGAGCAGGAAGTCGATGTTGAGACTGCGCTCGTGGGCCTCGTCGATGATGAGTGTGTCGTATTCGCGCAGGAGCCGATCCTGCTGGATCTCGGCAAGCAGGATGCCGTCGGTCATCAGCTTGATCGCGGTCTCGGGACGCACCCGATCATGGAAGCGGACCTTGTCGCCGACCAGTGCGCCGACCGTCCCGCCCAGCTCGCGGGCGATGCGGCTGGCCAGGCTGCGCGCGGCGATCCGCCGTGGCTGGGTATGACCGATGCGCCCCTGCACCCCCCGGCCGAGTTCCAGACAGATCTTGGGCAGCTGGGTCGACTTGCCCGAGCCGGTCTCGCCGCACAGCACCAGCACCTGATGGGCACGGATGGAGTCGGCTACCTCCTCGCGGCGCTCGCTGACCGGCAGCTCGGGCGGATACTCGATGTGACCGGGCACCAAGGCCAGACGCTCGGCCACGCGAGCCTGGGAGTCGTGCACCGCCGCCCAGAGCGCGACCAGACCGCGCTCGAAGGGCTGACCGGCGCGGGCACGCCGACTCAGCGCGCGCGCGCGCCCGCGCAGACGCTCGCGATCCTGGATCAGACAGGCGGCCAGATCGGTGTCGGTCGGGAAGCGCGGCTCGCTCATGATGGCTCAGGCAAGCCGCGGATGGGGGCCGGACCAGGCCGTGATCAGTCCCAGGACGGCGAAGATGGCGCCGACCCCGAAGGTCACCAGCGCGCCCTGATCAGCCCAGAGCAGTCCGCCGATCAAGCTGCCGAGTGCGCCGCCCGCACCGAAGCTGAGACTGCTGTAGAGTGCTTGACCACGCCCCTGGGTGCGCCCTTGGAACAATTGATGGACCAGATGGATCGCCGCGGCATGGAAGGTTCCGAAGCTTGCGGCGTGCAGGATCTGGGCGAGGACCGCCAGGGCCAGGATCTCGACGAAGGCACCGATGAGCAGCCAGCGCAGCGCCGCCAGCCCCAGGCTCCACAGCAGCACCCGGCGCGCCCCGAACCGATCGATCAACTGATGCATGACCAGGAAGATCAAGACCTCCGCCACGACGCCGATCGCCCACAGCACGCCGATCGTCGAGGTCGAGTAGCCCACATCACCGAGATGGATCGAATAGAAGGCGTAATAGATGCCGTGACTCGTTTGCATCAGGAAACAGGCGATCAAAAAGGCGATGACATCGCCACGGCGCAACAGACTGCGCAGTGACGCGCTCATCTGCTGGCCGCTGACCGGCGGGCTGTCTGGCACGATCAGACTGATCATCAGGATCCCGATGAACAGGACCAGGGTCCAGACCGGGACGATCCGCAAGGGTGCCGATTCAAGCAGCGCGCCCAGAAGCGCGACCATCAGGATGAAGCCGACCGAGCCCCAGAGACGCACCAAGGCATAACGCGAGACCTGGAGTCTCAGATGGTTGAAGGTGACCGCCTCCACCTGCGGCAGCGAGGCATTCCAGAAGAAGCTGAAGGCGACCATGACGGCGGCGATCGACCAAAAGCCGTCGGCGAGGAAGATCCCAGAGAAGGCGATGACCGACAGCAGGCTGGCGAGCCGCACGATCGGCATACGCCGCCCAGTCAGATCGGCGATATGACCCCACAGCATCGGAGCCACGATCTTGGTCGCCGCCAGGATCGCCATGAGCTGACCGATCGCCAGCGCGTCCAGTCCACGCGCTTGCAGATAGGGTCCCCAAAAGGGCAGCATTGCGCCGAGCGAGGCGAAATAGAAGAAATAGAAACCGGAGAGGCGCCAGTAAGGCATCGCGTCTGATCGGCTCGCCGAGTGAGTCATCGCGGGGGCTCGAGGATCGGGCGTGGCGGTGGCCGCTGAATCAGCGCCGCGCATCTGGACATGAGCGCCGGTGCGGTGACCGTTCAGGCACCGCGCGCGGCGCGCTCAATCGGCGCGTGCGGCCGGGATGGGCGCCGTCGGGGGGATCACCCCGGCGTTCTGTCCGCGCTGACGCAGCAGATGGTCCATCAGGACGAGTGCCAGCATGGCCTCCGCGATCGGTGTGGCACGGATCCCGACGCAGGGGTCATGACGACCCTTGGTGACCACCTCGGTCGCCTGTCCACAGGTGTCGATGGTCCGGCCGGGCAGACGGATGCTCGAGGTGGGTTTGAGTGCGATCCGCACGACCAGATCCTGCCCGGTCGAGATTCCGCCAAGGATGCCGCCGGCCGAATTGGAGAGAAAACCCGTCGGTGTCATCTCGTCGCGATGCTCGGTCCCCTTCTGCTCGATGGCGGCGAAGCCGTCACCGATCTCGACACCCTTGACGGCATTGATGCTCATCATGGCATGGGCGATGTCGGCGTCGAGCCGATCGAAGACCGGCTCACCCAGACCCGTTGGCATCCCGGTCGCGATCACGGTGACAGCGGCCCCGATCGAGTCGCCCGCCTTGCGCAACGCATCCATGTAGTCCGCCAGCCGCGGAACCGTCTCGGCGCAGGGGCAGAAGAAAGGGTTGCGCTCGACCTCATCCCAATCGAAGCCCACTGGTCGGATGGGTCCGAGCTGTGACAGATAGCCGCGGATCCGGATCCTGGCATGCTCCAGCAGATATTTCTTCGCGATCCCCCCGGCGGCGACCCGAATCGCGGTCTCGCGCGCCGATGAGCGGCCGCCGCCACGGTAGTCGCGCCGGCCGTATTTCTGGTCGTAGGTATAGTCGGCGTGGCCGGGGCGGTAGCGTGCGGCGATCTCGGCATAGTCGCGCGAGCGCTGATCCTCGTTGCGGATCAGCAGACCGATCGGCGCCCCGGTCGTGTAGCCCTCGAAGACTCCAGAGAGGATCTCGACACTGTCGGATTCGCGCCGCTGGGTGGTGTGACGTGATTGGCCTGGCTTGCGTCGGTCCAGATCGACCTGCAGATCGGCGGCTGACAGGGCGAGTCCAGGTGGACAGCCATCGACGATCCCGCCGATGGCCGGCCCATGGCTCTCGCCGAAGCTGGTGAGGACGAAGAGCCGTCCGAGGCTGTTTCCCGACATCTCAATCCGCCAGTGGCGCGATCGTGTCCGCCGGATCGAGCCAGGCATTGCCGCGGGCGAGAACGTCGCGGGTCAAGGTACTGGTCGCTTGGTGGAGCAGGATCCCGTTGATGATGTAGTTGTAGCGTGAGCTCAGATAGTCGAACTCGGCCTGGAAGAGCTTGCGCTGCTCGTCGAGGACGTCGACCTGGGTGCGAGTGCCGACCTCTTGGCCGGCCTGCGTGGATTCCAGCGAGGAGCGCGCCGAGACCACCGCGGCCTGTCGCGCCTTGACATCCTCGATACTGCTCAGGATGCCGCGGAAGGCATCCTTCACCTGCTGGTCGACACTGCGACGGGTCTGGTCGAGCCGATCCTGCGCCGCGCGGAAGCTGTATTCGGCCTGGCGCGTGCGCGAGGAGACCGCGCCACCCTGATAGATCGGAACATTCACACTCAGGCCGACGAAGCCGGTGTCGCTGTCGGTCCCTCGCTCGGCCCCGGAGCGCGCCAGATCATAGCCCGCGTTGAGGTCGAGCGAGGGATAGAACCCGGAGCGCTGGATCTCGATCGTCTTCTTGGCCGTGTTGACCGCCTCGCTGGCGGCGATGATGCCAAAGTTGTTGCGCACCGCCGTCTCGGCCCAGGCCCCGATCTCGTTGGGCTCGGGCGGGGTGAGCGGCATGGTGTCACCGAGCTTCGCCAATGGCACCTGGATCGGACCCACGATCTTGCGCAGCGCCTCCCAGGCATTGTTGAGCGCATTCTGGGCGCTGATCAGATCGGCGCGTGAGCGATCGAACTCAGCCTGGCTCTCGTTGACATCGGTGATGGCCACCAGACCAACGTCGAAACGCTGCCTGGACTGCTCGAGCTGGCGCTCATTGGCGCGCACCAATGATTCCTGGACCGTGACCAGGTCGGCGGCCCTCAGCACGCCAAAATAGGCCTGGGTGGTGTCGACCATCAAGGCGATCTGGGTGTCGCGGTAGCGCGCCTCGGCCTCGGCGATGATGTTGTCGGACTGATCGAGCGTCATCCAGCTCGCCCGGTTGTAGATGGTCTGCCTGACGACCGCCTGCACGCCCTGGGTGCCGAAACTTTCGTTGCTATCGATCCGGCCCAGCTCGGTGGAGGTGCGTGCGTCGATGGTCTTGTAATCGGCGCTGCCGACCATGTTGAGGTTCGGCAAGAGCAGTGCGCGCGCTTGCGGCTTGACCTCGCGGGTCGCGAACAGGTTCTGCTCGGCCTCGCGCAGACGTGGATCGCTCTGCACCGCCATGTCGTAGATCTGCAGCAGATCCTCGGCGGATGTGACCGTCGAGAGGCCGCACGAGAGGACGGCAATCAGGATCGAATGGGATAATCGCATCAGTGGATTCCTGGTTTTCTCCGCGAGCAGAGTCGCAGAGCTTCGAGGGCTAAGTATAGTGGACAAGGCGGTCCTCTCTCAAATTGATGCCACTCGTCCGCCTCGGGTGGGCGCTTTCTGGCTTGCTCTGGTGCGATCCTGTATGCTCGCCCGCGCACGGCCCGCCCGGTTGGCCAGCGGGGTCGACCATCGCTCGGCATTCGCCCTCGAGTTCGCCATGTCCGTCATCGCCTCGCTCAACAATCTCTCCATCACTAAGAAGCTGCTCTTGGCGGTCAGTCTGGTCGCGCTCCTGGTCCTGGGCAATGCCTTCCTGGCGTTCTCGCGCTTGGCCGTCATCAACGAGGCCGTCGAGGAGACTTATGGCAACTGGCTCACCGCGATACGGCATCTCAACGAGGTGCGCGATGCCTTGTCCGAGCAGCGGCGTAAGCTCAACGGTCATCTGCTGGCGCCGACGGCGCCTGAGAAGGCGAGTCGGGAGCAGGCGATCGAGTCACAGAACGATCGCATCACGAGGGCCTGGATCGGTTTCAAGGCGACCGTCGTCGACCCTGCCGAGATGGACCTGGCGCAGCGCTTCACCAGCGCATTCGACCGCTTCCAGGATCGCCTCGCCCCGGTCTTCGCGCTCTCCAACGCGGATCGGCAGACGGAGGCATTCCGGCTCTTGCAGGGCGAGATCGAGCCGCTCTACCAGGAGGCCACCAGCGCCATGCAAGCGCTGCTCGAGTTCAATCAGCGTGGCGCCGAGCAGACCACCTTGCAGGCTGGCGCGCTGCACGCCGCGACGCAGCGCTGGGTGCTGTTCGGCAACGCCTTGACCCTCTTGGTGATCAGCTTGATCACCCTGGCCCTGTATCGCACCGTGCTGGGGCCGATCCGCATCCTCACCGCGGCCATGGGACGCATCGCCACCGGCGAGCTCGATACCCCACTGCCGGCGCAGCGTCGTCGCGACGAGATCGGCGCCATGACCGACGCGCTCGGCACGCTGCGCCTAGCGGCGCAGGCACAGGAGCGCTCGGCCTGGATCAAGACCCAGCTCGCCGATATCGCCGCTGCGCTGCAAGGGCAGCAGAGCATCGATGATTTCGCCCGAGTGTTGATGGCTCGCCTGACCCCACAGGTCGGCGCCCAGATTGGCGTCTTCTTCCATTTCGATCCACGCACGGAAGCGCTGCGCTTGGTGGGCAGCTACGGCTACCGCCAGCGCAAGGGTCTGGCCACGCGCTTTCGTCCGGGCGAGGGACTGGTGGGCCAGTGTGCGCGCGAGAAACAGCCCATCGAGATCAGCGAGATCCCCCCGGACTATGTGCGGATCAGCTCCGGGCTGGGCGAGGCGGTGCCACGCGCCCTGCTGGCCGCACCGGTGCTCGGTCCGGATGGTCAGGTGCTGGCGGTCGTCGAATTGGCGGCGCTGACCCCCTTCGATGCGCGTGGGCGCGAGCTGGTCGACAATCTGCTTGGCCCACTGGCGATGAATCTCGAGATCTTCGAGCGCAATCAGCGCACCCGTCAGCTCTTGGACGAGACCCGTCACCAAGCCGAGATCCTCGAGCAACAGACCGCCAAGCTGAAGGCCTCCAGCGATGAGATGCGCAAGCAGCAGGACGAGCTGCTGCGCCAGCGCGAGGAATTGCTCGCGGCCAACGCCGAGATCAGCGCCAAGTCCTCCGAGCTGGAGAGCGCGCGCGCCCAGGCCGAGGCGGCGACCCAGGCCAAGAGCATGTTCCTCGCCAATATGAGCCATGAGATCCGCACGCCGATGAACGCCATCATCGGTCTGTCGCATCTCTGTCTCAAGACCGACCTGAGCACCAAGCAGCGTGACTATGTCCAGAAGATCAATGGGGCTGGTACCTCCTTGCTGGGCGTGATCAACGATATCCTGGACTTCTCCAAGATCGAGGCCGACAAGCTGGAGCTGGAGCGCATCCCCTTCTGGCTCGATGACGTGCTCGGCAATGTCACCACGGTGGTCGGTCTGAAGGCGCATGAAAAGGGCTTGGAGCTGTTGATGCACGTCGCGCCCGAGGTCCCGGACAATCTGGTCGGCGACCCGTTGCGGGTCGCGCAGATCCTCACCAACCTGGTCAACAACGCGGTCAAGTTCACCCCCACCGGCCAGATCAAGATCGACATCGCCGTGGCCTCCCGAATGCCGGAGCGGATCGAGCTCGCGGTCGCGGTCGAGGACAGCGGAATCGGCATGGACGCCGAGCAGACCAGCCGCCTGTTCCAGCCGTTCGGCCAGGTCGATGGCAGCACCACGCGCAAATATGGCGGAACCGGTCTCGGTCTGACCATCTGCAAGCGGCTGGTGGAGATGATGGATGGGCGTATCTGGGTGGAATCCACTCCAGGTGTTGGGAGTCAGTTCAAGTTCTTGATCTGGCTTGGGATCGGCAAGGAGGTGAAACGCCGCGTGATCCCTGTCTCGGTCAAGGGGCTGCGCACTCTGATCGTCGACGACAACCCGGTGGCGCGCGAGATCCTCGCCGAGCAGGTCACGGGTCTGGGGATGCGCGTCGCCGCGGTCGGTGGGGGCGAGGAGTGTCTGATCGCTGTGCAGCAGGCCGATGAGAGCGATCCCTACAAGCTCATCTTCATGGACTGGCGCATGCCGGTCATGGGTGGCATCGAGACGATCCGACGGCTGCGCGCCATGCCGCTCCTCGCTGGTCAACCGAATGTGGTCATGGTGACCGCGTTCGGCGTCGAGGATGTCCGCGAGGAGGCCGAGTCGCTCGCTGTCGGTGCCTTCTTGTCGAAGCCGGTCACCCAGTCCCTGCTGTGGGACGCGGTGATCAGCAGCCTGGCCCCGGAGGAGCGGGGGAGGCTGACCGAGCAGGGTCACGCAACCGGCGACCGTCACGGTTTGGCGGGTCGGGGGATCCGTGTCCTACTGGTCGAGGACAATGAGATCAATCAACAGGTCGCCATCGAGCTGTTGAACGCAGCCGGGGTCGATGTCGATGTCGCCGCCAATGGCCGTGAGGCGGTCGACAGGCTCTTGGCGGCATCCGACCCGCTGCCCTGGTCGCTGGTCTTCATGGACATCCAGATGCCGGTGATGGACGGTCATCAGGCGACCTTGGAGATCCGCCGCCATGCCCGCTTCGATAGGCTCCCGATCATCGCCATGACCGCGCACGCGATGGCCTCGGAGCAGGCGCGCTGTCTTGCCGAGGGCATGAATGATCAGGTCACCAAGCCGATCGATCCGGATACGCTCTATCGCTGTGTCGTGCACTGGGGGATGCCGACCGATGAGTCGGGCAGCTGGGGTGACGCCACCGAGGAGGTGCAACTGCTCGCGGCCCCGGCCGAGCATCCGCTCCCAGCCGCGATCGCGGGTCTCGACCTGGCCGAGGGACTGGCGCGCGTGGCCAACAAGCCGCTCATCTATCTCAAGCTGCTGCGCATGTTCGTCGACAACCAGTCGCAGGCGGCGCGGATCGTGCGCCAAGCGCTGGCCGATGCTGACCGCGGGTTGGCCTTGCAGACCCTGCATACCCTGCGTGGAGTGGCGGGCAACCTCGGCGCCGCTGCGCTCAGCGAGGCCGCGACAGTCTTGGAGCGGCAGCTGCAAGCCGGCACCGATGCGCGGACGCTCGAGACCAGCCTGGCCGATTTCGAGCAGATCCTGACACGACAGATCAGCGCGATTGCCACCGCCCTGGGGATGGTGCCTGTCTCCGAGGCATCAGTCGACAGGGTCGAGGAGCCTGTCGATGCGGCGCGTCTGGCCCCCTTGCGCGCCGGTCTTGAACAGCTGCTCGAACATCTGACGAGCGGATCGGGCGAGGCCCGCGACTGTCTCGCCGAGTTGGCGGCTCGATTGCGGCACGCCGTGCCGCCGGCACGGGTTGCGATGCTCGAGCGAGCGGTGGATGAATTCGACTTCGAGCAGGCACAGGCGCTCGTCGAGGCACTCCTGAGGATCGACGCATGAGGCGATCAGGGGCGCTGGCGGTGCTCGGTCTGGCCGTTCTGCTGATCCCCGCGAGCCTACCCGCGGCAGACATCGCCGAGCCGGCCCTGGCCTGGCCATCCGGCCCGTCGGTCAATCCGGCGCAGGCGCCGGCCGAGAGACGGGTGGCCCTGGGGGTCTGGGCACTGGGCACGGCCCTGCTCTTCGCCCTGCTGTGGAGTGCCGCCAAACGGCGTGAGGAAGGCCTGCGCGCGGCCATGCGCGAGGCTGAAACCGCGGCCCGCGCGGCGACCGCTCGCGAATCGGCGCGCGCTGAGATCGAGCATTTCGGCAAGGATCTCGCGCTGAGCCTGCAGGGTCTGGAGACACTGGAGGCCTTTGGCATCAAGCTCCTGGAGCAGATCTGCCGTCGACTCGATGCCAAGGCCGGGGTGTTTCATCATCAATCATCTCCCGGGGGCGCGTATCAGCTCACCGCCAGCTATGCCACTGGCGCCAGCCCCGCCTTCACCGCGGCCTACGCGCCTGGCGAGGGTCTCGCCGGTCAGGCGGTGCGCGAGCGTCGGGTCCTGATCTGCGCCGGTCAGGCCCAGGACTGGCTGTGGGTCGAGAGCGCGACCCTGAGCAGCACGCCCCTGAGCCTTGTCATCGCGCCCATCCTGACGGGGGAGCGGGTGCCGGGGGTGGTCGAGCTGGCCTTGATGCGCGCGCTCGATGCGCACGACCAAGAGGAGATCAGTGGTCTGCTCGATGAGGTCCTGCCGGTGGTGGCGCTCAGTCTGGATGTGCTGGTGGCGAAGCTGCGCACACTGGATGAATTCGCCCGCTATCGCGCGATGGAAGAGCTCCAGGGGCGAATCCTCGCCAGCGTGCGCGAGGGCATCATCGGCCAGGATTCACACGGCCGTGTCACCTTCGCCAACGCGGCGGCCCTGGAGATGCTCGGCTTCGAGGAGTGCGAGCTGCTTGGCCAGTCACTGCATGCGCTGACCCACCATCACTACCCGGATGGTCGGGTCTATCCACCCGAGGAGTGCGTGATCGCCCGATGTCTACGCGACGGTCAGATCCGCACAGTCGAGGGCGAGGTCTTCTGGCGCAAGGATGGGTCGGCGCTCGCGGTCGAATACCGGGTCGGCCCGGTCATGCGCAACGGGGTCGCGAGCGGTGCGGTGACGAGCTTTCGCGATATCGGCGAGGATATGGAGACCCGGCGCGCGCTGGCGCGACGCGAGCGTCAGCTGATGGAGAGCGAGGCGAAGCTGCGCACCATCTTCGAGACCTCCAACGAGGGCATCTGGGTCATCGATACCGAGGCCCGGACCCAGGATCTCAATCCAGCGATGACGACCATTCTGGGCCGACCGCGCGAGGAGATCCTGGGTCGAACCGTTTTCGAATTCCTGGACGATGCCAATCGGGTCATCCTGCGCGAGCAGATGCAGCGCCGCGAGCAGGGCGAGCGAAGCGCCTACGAGATCGCCTTGCTTCGCCCTGACGCAACCCAGGTGCCTTGCCTGATGCATGCGAGTCCATTGTTCGATGCCGAGGGAGTCCGGATCGGATCGTTCGCGATGGTCGCGGATTTGAGCCGCCAGGCTGGGCACTAAAGGAGTCGGGGCCTCCCGGCCCCGAGTGAGGATCTTCCCACGCCATCCGCCCAGACCGCCGACGCCATGCGCGCTCGGCCTCGGGATCCGTGTCGCGAGCATCCTTCCTCGGGTCGAGGATGCCCCGAATCCTCTGGCGAAACGCCTGGCGCGCTTTACGCTTTCGCAAGCCTTCATCTAAACTGGTCCAGGCGCGCGCGATCCCGCACGACTCCCTGGCCGCGCGCCTGACTCAAGTATCAACCACTCGGCCCAGACCCTGATGCCTCATCCGGACAACACACCCATGGCCGCCGCGGTCGTCATGGTCGTACTCTCGATCACGCTCTTCATGCTCGCCGGTTGTGGCGGCAAATCCTCCTCACCCGGCGGCGCCGTCGTCACTGGGCCGGGCGCAACGGTGACGCGGCCCTCGACCGCGACGCCGCCCTCGGGATTGATCTTGGGCGCGGTGCGCGATGCGCGTCTGCGCTCGGAGGGGTGTCGCTGCACCTTCGGCCGCGCGCTCATGAGTGGGCGCGGCGCGCCCAATCCGGTGCTCCTCTTCATCGACATGAGCAGCGGCGATGCCGTGATGAACATCGATTCAGGTGATGTCGTGATGAAACCATCGCCGAGCTGTGATCGGCACCAGTGCACCTATCGCGGCTCGGGTGTCACCGCGCACGTCAGGCTGAGCGCGGGCGATCGCTGCCCAGCCTACTACGAGTGCGAGACACTCGACTATGAGGCGCAGGTGCGGGTGGAGTCCGGCGGACGGCAGACCGATCTGATGCTCACAGGATCATGCGGGTGTTGAGTCTGCCTCGAGCGCCTGCTCGATCTCTTCCAGGGCGGTCTCGAACGACCCTGCCTCGGGCACTTCCGGTAGGGCGAGCAGGCGGACCGAAAACCCCTCGCGGGCGCCGATCTCAGCCTGTAATTCCTCGCTGAAGACACCCGGCGTCGCACCGAAGCGTTGTCGCGGCGAGGCATTCCACACCATGCCACCCCAAACCTGATCGTCATCGGCACTCACCGCCGCGCAGCGCAGACCGCAGGTTGGACTGCCGTCGCGCAGCACGATGCCGATCACCCGGTGGCCAGTGTCGCGATAGGTCTGGATATGGTCGCAGACCATCTGGGCGATCTGGCGGCAATGCCGGCGAAACATGGGGCTTCCATACTGCGCCTTGATCTGCCCCCAACGCATCGAGCCCAGATAGCTGACCTCTGGGCAGGTCATCTGATGGATCCCGACCTGATGCTCGAGTAGCCGGTCGAGCAGTGGACGGATGACCGCCGGCTGGCTCGCCAGGCCACGCACGCAGGCGTTCTGGTTGAGCAGACAATGCGCGATGAAGATCAGCTTGCCGCCACGGGCGTCTTGGATGCTGTCTTTGATCTGGCCGAGCATGCCGGTCATGGTGATGGCCTCCGCGTGTGTCAGTAGGCGATCGAGGGCAGGAAGGCGCCGCGCGGCTCTTGATAGAACCCGATGCTCATCAGGGTCAGTGACTGCATGATGCGCAGCCCATGTCCCAGGCACCAACGGAACAGCTCGCCGTTGCGGGTCGGGAGTAGAAAGCCTTGGCCACTGAAGTGAGTGGCCGCGCCGATCAGTGCCTGGAGATCGGCATTGGTCTCTCCCACGGCATGGCCGGCAAAGCCGATCTCGCTGGCGTAGCCGCTGATCCGCCCATCCCGCTCGACCAGGCGGGCACGCCCCGTGCTGATGGCATCGGCCAGCTCGCCGCCGCGGTCATGGCCGTGCACCTGCTGGCACAGCCTGTTGCAGGCCGCCAGATCATCCAGGGTCGCCACCCGTACGACATGGCCGGGAAGGCTGATCCCCAAGGCCGCGCCCTGCAGTGAGACCAGGGGCTCGCGGACCTCGAACCCCGCCTGGATACAGAGACTCAGGGTCGTGAAATTGTGCGGGGCCTGCACCAGCCGCGCCCCGCGCGCGGCGCGCTCGGCCAGACGGGCCGCCACGGCCTGGGTGAGCTGGCGCCCCAGCGCGCGGTTCTGGAGGGCGGGCTCGACCGTGAAGGGTCCCAGGCCGGCGATGCAAGCGCGCTCATCGATCACGACGCTACCGACCAGGCGTCCCGCCAGCTCGGCGACGATCACATGGAAATTCGGGTGTGTGATCCAGTGGCCGAACAGGCGCACGGCCAGGTCGAGTGTCGGGATGTCCGCGGGCAATTGATGACGTTGCGCGATGTCGAGGAAGGCGGCATGCGCGATCCGAGCGCAGGTCTCGGCGTCGGCGGCGGTTGCCGCGCGCAGACGCAGGCTCGTGGTGCTCACTGGATCAGTATGCAGGGTCGCCGCGGTTGGCATCCTCGTCCTCGCCATGGAGTGCCATCAGCACTCGCTCGGGGGTCAGTGGCGTCACCCATTGGATGTCGCGATCGGGTCGCAAGGCGTGCAT
This sequence comes from Gammaproteobacteria bacterium, assembly GCA_009929855.1. GTDB lineage: Bacteria > Pseudomonadota > Gammaproteobacteria > Chromatiales > Chromatiaceae > Thiocapsa. Next base: position 27,703 of record RZZN01000011.1, on the reverse strand, counting down.
CGCCTCGATCAGGGCCAGCCAGGCGGCAATGCCATAGAGGAATGGCGGCTCGCCCACCGCCTTGGCCTCCAAGAGGCCAGCGGGCTCCGGGACGTCCTCCAGGAAGTGTACCAGGATCTCGGGGGCGGCATGGATGTCCGGCGGCTTGTAGGTGGACAGGCGGCTGGTGAGCAGCCGGCCCTCTGGATCGAAGCGTACTTCCTCCGAGGTCAACCAGCCGATGCCCTGCACGATGGCGCCTTCCACCTGTCCACGATCGATCTCGGCGTCGAGGCTGCGCCCAACATCGTGCACCACCGCCATCCGATCGATGCGATAGGTGCCACGCAGACCGTCCAGGGTCGCCTCGCAGATGGCCGCGCCATAGACATGGTAAACGAAAGGACTGCCCTGTTCGCGCTCCGGGTCGAAGAAGAGACCGGGGGCGGCATAGTGGGCCTGGGCCGAGAGGCCGATCCGCTGCGCATAGGCCGCCTCCAGGAGCGCCACCCAGTGGATGGCGGCTGATGCCGAGTCGGCGCGCGCCACCCCTGAGTCCAGGCGCAGTGTCTGCACTGGCTCGCCCAACAGGCGCGCCGCCAGCTCCAGCAACCGCGCGCGCAAGGTCTCGCAAGCGATCCGCACCGCGTGGCCATGCAGATCGGCGGTGACACTGGCGGCACTCGCCGAGAGGTTGGCGGTGCGGGTGGTATTGGTGCTCTCGATCCGGATCAGTGACTCCGGCAGCCCCAGAGTCTGTGCGGCCACCCGCCGCAGCTTGCGGTCGACCCCCTGGCCCATCTCCACCGCGCCGGCCGAGACCCCGACACTGCCATCGCGGTAGAGATGAATCAGTGCCTCGCCCTGGTTGAGCGGGATGTGCGTGAAGGAGATGCCGAAGGCGATCGGCATGCAGGCCAGACCCTTCTTCTCCAGTCGATGGGCGGCATTGAATGCCGTGACCGCTTGCCGCCAGCCAGTCAGGTCGTAGTCCGCATGCGCGCGCTCCCAGCAGGCGCGCGCGCGACAGCGCACCGCCGGCATGCCGAAAGCAAAGCGATCACCCTCGGCCAGCAGACTGCGGGCGCGAATGGTCGCGGCCGGGATCGCGCATTGCCGCGCCAGCCGGTCGATCGCGCACTCCAGCACCAAGACACCCTGGGGCGCGCCGAAGCCCCGCATGGCGGTGAAGGGTGGCAGATGGGTGCGGCAGCTCCAGGCGGTGGCCTTGAGATGCGGGATGGCGTAGGCATTGCTCGCGTGCAAGAGTGTCCGGGCGAGGACCGCCGGCGACAGGTCGCTGTAGGCCCCGGCGTTCTGGTAGAGCTCGACCGCGTAGGCGTGGATGCGCCCCTCTCGGCTCAGCCCGATGCGAAAGTCGGCGCAATAGGGGTGGCGCTTGCCGGTTTGGGTCATGTCCTCGTCACGCCGCAGCACCAGCTTGACCGGTCGCCCCAGTCGCTTGGCGGCCAAGGCCGCGAGCACCGCGAAGCGGGTGGCTTGACTCTCCTTGCCGCCGAAACCGCCGCCGAGCCGGCGCACCTCGATCTCGACCTGATGCATCCGCAACCCCAGCACCCGCGCCACCGCCGCTTGCGCGGCGCTCGGGCTCTGAGTGGCGGTATACACGAGCATCCCGCCGTCCTCGCGCGGGATCGCCAGGGCGGCCTGGGTCTCCAGATAGAGATGCTCCTGAGCGCCGATCAGGATCCGACCCGACAGGCTTGCGACACACTCGCCCCAGGCCCGATCCAGGTCACCCGAGACGAAGCGACGGGGCGGCAGCAGGAGTGCGCCCGCGGCCTTGGCGGCCAGCGGGTCGAGTATGGCGGGCAAGGGCTCCAGGTCCAAACCCACCGCCGCCACGCCAGCGCGGGCGGTGTCCGGGTCGTCCGCCACCACCAGGGCCAGGGTCTCGCCGGCATAGCAGAATTGGTCCTCTGCCAGCAGTGGCTCATCATCGACCTGGATCCCGATCTGGTTCTCCCCCGGGATGTCCGCGGCGGTGATCACTGCCCTGACCCCGGGCAGGGCCAGTGCCGGATGCGGGTCGAGTCCACGCACCTGTCCATGGGCGATCGGCGCGGGGACCGGTGCCGCGTGCAATGTATTGGGCGGAAGCGGCAAGTCGTTGACGAACAGGGACTGCCCCAAGACATGCAGACGCCTGCTGTCCTGCCCTGGGTCGGTCATGGCGCCATCCCTCCAGTGACGGGGGTCAGCGGCCAGTGCGCGCTGATCCCATCCGGTCCCAATGCCTGGAAATGGGCCAGCACCAGTTGTCGCAGCAAGCGACGCTTGTAGGCCGCGCTGCCGCGCACATCATCGATCGGCTCAGCCTCTTGCTGGGCTCGGCAGGCCGCCGACCAGGCGGTGGCCCCGTTCAGTGTGCGGCCGGCGAGCCAGTCGGAGGTGGCCACCAGCACGCGTGGGGCCGGGCCAACACCGCCGGCGCTCAAACGCGCGCGTCCGATGGTGCCGTCGTTCAGCTCCAGGGCGAGGGCTGAATTGACCGCGGCCACGTCGAGATGCTCGCGATGGGCCACCTTCTCGAAATGCAGATGAGTCGGTCCGGGCGCGAGACCGAGCGTCACGCCAGTCAGCCACTCTCCTGGATGCAAATCCACCCGCTTGTCGCCCAGGAAGAAGCGCGCCAATGGCAGGTGACGCGTCCCGCGCGGTCCCTTGATCCGCACCTGCGCGTCCAGTGCCAGCAGACAGACGCTGAGATCGCCGATCGGCGAGGCGTTGACCAGGTTCCCACCCAGCGTGGCCCGGCCGCGCACTGGGGCCGCGCCGAAGCGCTCGAGCACCTGATGCAGATGTGGCACGCGCGCGGCCAGCAGATCCGATTCCAGCAGCTCCTCCACGGTCGTGGCGGCACCGATGTGGCAATGCTCGGCACTTGCTTGAATGCCGCGCAGCTCCGGGCGATCGGCGAGCATCACCAGCAGTTGCCGGGAGTGCCTGGCGCGTGCCTGGGCAAAGAGATCGGTCCCACCCGCCACCAGCAGCGCATCCGCGCGGGGCGCGCTTGGCGTGGGCGTGGGGAGACTGGCCAGACGCTCACCCACGCCGATGAATGAAGCCGGGAGCACCCCGGCGGCGATCAGCGCACCCAAGCGCGCGTGTGGTGGTGGCAGGGCGCTGCCCAGCGGTTGCAATCGGGTCAGCGCACGCTTGATCGCTTGATAGCCGGTGCAGCGGCAGAGATTCCCGCCGATCGCCGCGAGACCCTCCGTCCGATCGAAGCGTCGCCCGTTGAGCAGCCAGTGCGTGAGGGCCATCACCAGGCCAGGGGTGCAGAAACCACACTGGATCGCCCCCTCGTCCACCAGCGCCTGTTGGACCGGGGTGAGCTGGCCGTCGGCTCGGTTCAGCCCCTCCAGGGTGACGAGATGGTGTCCCTCCAATGCCTGCATTGGGAGCAGACAGGCATTGACCAGGCGATAGCGCACCCAATCACCGGGCTCGCGCGTGCCCAGCAGCACCGCGCAGGCGCCGCACTCACCCTCGCGGCAGGCATCCTTGGCCGCGGTCAGACCGCGCTCCTCGCGCAGCCAGTCCAAGACCAGCCGGGTTGGCTGATGCAGTCCGCAAACGTCTTCGTCATTGAGTCGAAAAGGTTGCATACTGGGATCCCAGCCGCGTCTCCCGGACCACGGAGGGTTCGGGGTCGAGGGGGCGCCAGGTCATGGATCGACCGATGGTTGATCGTGGACAATGACAGCAATCCGACGCCCGCTGCGTCGTTCGATCACAACTGAATATAGACCGAGCGCCAAAGATGTACAGGCCTGACTCGCATCGACTCACATGGCTCTATCCCTTCATGTCCTGGTTGCCTGGGATCGGGCGCGCGCAGCTCAAGGCGGATACGGTCGCCGCGCTGGTGGGCGCGTTGGTGGTGCTGCCGCAAGCGGTGGCCTTTGCGACCATCGCTGGCATGCCGCCCCAGTACGGACTCTATGCCGGGATGGTGCCAGCGATCATCGCCGCACTCTTCGGATCATCGCGTCACCTGGTCTCGGGGCCGACCACCGCGGCCTCGGTCGTCCTCTTCTCGGCCCTGTCGGTGATGGCCCTGCCGGGCTCGCCCGATTATGTGGTGCTTGCCCTCACGCTGACTTTCATGGTTGGGGTGATGGAGCTGATGCTCGGTCTCGCGCGCATGGGCGCGCTGGTCAACTTCATCTCGCATTCGGTGGTCGTGGGGTTCACCGCGGGCGCGGCGCTGCTGATCATCGCCAAGCAGATCGAGCATTTCTTCGGCATCGAGATGGATAGCAGCGGACATCTGCACGATATCCTCATCGAGCTCTCCCGCCACCTCACCGAGATCAACCCGGCGACGACCGCGGTGGCGCTCGCCACCCTGCTGATCGGCATCGCCACCAAGCGCTGGCTGCCGCGCATCCCCTATATGATCGTCGCCATGCTCGGCGGCACATTCGTCGCGCTCGGCCTGAATCAATGGCTGGGCAGCGAGAACACTGGCATCGCCGTGGTCGGCGCATTACCGGCGAGTCTACCACCACTCTCGGCGCCCGATCTGACACTGGACCACATCAAGCAGCTGGCACCGACCGCGTTGGCGGTGACACTGTTCGCCCTGACCGAGGCGGTGTCGATCGCCCGCGCGCTGGCCGCGCGCGGCGGCTACCGCATCGACGGCAACCAGGAATTCATCGGTCAGGGGCTCTCCAACATCACCGGCTCGTTCTTCTCGGCCTATGTCGCGACCGGATCGTTCAACCGCAGCGGTGTCAACTATGCCGCTGGCGCCCGCACCCCCTTGGCGGCCATCCTGGCGGGCGTGCTGCTGATCGGCGTGGTCCCTCTGGTTGCCCCCTACGCGAGCTATCTCCCGACGGCCGCGATGGCCGGTCTGCTCTTTCTGGTCGCTTGGAGCCTGATCGATTTCAAGGAGATTGGCCATATCCTCAAGGCCTCCAAGGGCGAGACCGGGGTGCTCTTGGTGACCTTCTTCGCCGCGCTCTTCCTCGAGCTGGAGTTCGCCATCTTCGCCGGCGTCCTGCTCTCGCTGGTGCTCTATCTCGATCGTACCTCCAAACCGCGGATCCTCACCATGGCGCCTGATCCGCGATCACCCAACCGGGCCTTCTCGTGCGAGGCCGACGTCACTCAATGTCCCCAGCTGTGTCTGATGCGGATCGATGGCTCGCTGTTCTTTGGCTCAGTGGGTCACGTGGAGAGCGCCTTCGATCGGCAGCGCGCGGCCGCGCCCGAGCAGAGACATCTCGCCGTCCTCGCCGATGGCATCAATTTCGTCGATTTGCAGGGGGCCGAGACCTTGGCGCGAGAGTCCTTGCGACGCCGCGCCGATGGTGGCGGTTTCTATCTGATCAACGTCAAGACCGGTCTTTGGGAGACGCTCGATCGCTACGGCAACACCGAGATCGTCGGTTGGCGCAACATCTTCCAGTCCAAGAATGCGGCCATCCATGCGATCTACCAAAAGCTTGACAAGACGAAGTGTTCCAGTTGCATGAAACGCGTCTTTGTCGAATGCGGGCCGGCTCCCACTGCCTGAGAAGGTCGTCGCGCTCGCCCTCGGCCACTCCGCCTCGCACAAGGGTCATCCGTCATGCTCCCAACCCTCCCGCGCCTGCTCCCGAGCGACTTCCCCGCGATCCGCCGTCATCGGCCCAAGACACTGCAGGTGAACCTGGGCTATCGCTGCAACCTCTCTTGCGTGCACTGTCATGTGGATGCCGGACCCAAGCGGACCGAGATGATGGACGCGCAGACCATTGGGCTCGTCCTCGATCGACTGGCCTCGGGTGTCTTCGAGACCCTGGACCTCACCGGCGGCGCGCCCGAGCTCAACCCACATTTCCGCGAGCTGGTCCGGGGTGCCCGCGCGCTCGGGGTGCGGGTCATGGACCGTTGCAATCTCACTATCCTGGAGGAGTCCGAGCAGGCCGGCCTGGCTGAATTCCTGGCCGAGCAGGGGGTGGAGGTCATCGCCTCGCTCCCCTGTTATCTGGAGGAGAATGTCGAGGCCCAGCGCGGCAAGGGGGTCTTCTCCGCCAGCCTGGCCGGGCTGCGTCGACTCAATGCGCTCGGCTACGGGCAGGGCGACCGCGGTCTCGTCCTGACCCTGATCTACAACCCTCAGGGACCTGTGCTGCCACCCGATCAAGGCGCCTTGGAGCACGATTACAAAAGGCATCTGCAGACGCAATACGGCATCCACTTCGACCGGCTCTACACCCTGGTCAACATGCCCATTCAGCGCTTCGGCAGTCTGCTGATCTCCAAGGGACGGTTCGACGAGTATCTGGCCTTGCTCAAATCAGCCCATGTCGAGCGCAACCTCGCGTCGGTGATGTGCCGCGACCTCGTCAGCGTGGACTGGCGCGGCCGTCTCTATGACTGCGATTTCAATCAGATGCTGGGTCTGGACATGGCGTGTGGCGCCGCTGGTGCGCACCTGCGTGATTTGGATCCGGAGACGCTGGTCGGCGCGCCCATCCGGGTCGCGGATCACTGCTATGGCTGCACCGCCGGACAGGGCTCGAGCTGCTCGGGTGCCTTGGGCGGCTGACTTGGCCATGCGGGGCGACGGGCCCGAGGCGCGCCTGGCCCGGGTCTATCGCCATCCAGACACCCGGATCCTGGTGTTCACCAAGGCCCCCGAGCCAGGGCGGGTGAAGACCCGTCTGATCCCGGCGCTCGGTCCCCAGGGCGCGGCGCGTCTGCAGCGGCGTCTCACGTGTCACCTGCTGAGCCGACTCGCCGAGGCGGCCCTGGCGCCGGTCCAGCTCTGGGTGATGCCCGACTTGGATCATCCATTCATACGCGCGCTCGCGCGCCGTCATGGGTGCAGTCTGCATCCGCAACAGGGATCCGATCTCGGGGCCCGGATGCTCGCCGCGGCTGGCCAAGCCTTGGGCAGCGCCGGCGGGGCAGGGCACCCCGCGGTGCGCGCGGTCATCCTCCTCGGGACCGATTGCCCGGCCCTGGACGGCGACTATCTTGCAGCGACCCTGTCCGAGCTTGCGCACGCCGATGCGGTGCTCGGCCCGGCCGAGGACGGCGGCTATGTGATGCTGGCCCTGCGCCGAGTGCATCCCATGCTCTTTGCCGACCTGCCTTGGGGCAGCGAGCGCATCGCTCAGCTCACCCGTGAGCGACTCGTCTCGCTTGGTTGGCGCTGGTCGGAGCGTCCCGCGCTACCCGATATCGATCGTCCGGAGGATCTGCAGCGATTGCCGGCGGGTCTGGCGAAGCGTCTGCGAGTCCTGGCCACTTAGGCGATCTGCGGAAACGAAGTACTTCCCGCCCGTCGCGCGTGGCGCAAAGAACCTGGAGCCTTGGGTCTGGAATCGCTGGGTTGGTGGTCTCTGTTCGTGCTCCAGCAAGCGAGTCCAGTTTCACCTACGCAAACGCCAGCTCCGCCATGAGATGCTCGAGCGAGGGCGCGGCATGGTCGATCAGGGGGCGGTCCTTGCGCTTGAGTCCACTGCCGATGTAGACCACCCTGCCGCATCCCACATCGCGTTTGGCCGCGCGCACGTTCTTGCGGCTGTTGTCCACCACCACGCAGTGCTGAGGCTTGACACCCAGCTCGTCCAGCACGAATCGATATCCCACTGGATCGGGCTTGGGATGCAGCTGACCGCGCTTGTCGAGTGTCGAGATGGCGTCGAAGAGGTGCTCCGGGGCGAACAGGTGGGTCAGCTGTTTGACCGCAAGCACGCGAAGGACGTTTTCCCTCAACCCATTGGTGAACACGGCAACCTCGATGCCCAGCCGCTCGAGATGCGCGAGTCCATCATGGATCACAGCTCCGGCGGCGGCGATCCCGCGAAAGTCAAGCGCATTGGTGCAGGCGTCGATCAGTCGCGCGAGGGTCGGCTCGAGTGGCTCGTCCTGGGGTTTCAACAATTGCGCCGCGTGGTAGAGGAGCGGACCGAGCTGGACCGTCCCGCCGGCATTGTAGATCGCGCGGCTGGCCAGCCGGACCATCTTCAACGGGCGCTCGCCGAAACGTGCCGCGATCGCGGCGAAGACCGATAGTGTTTGCGCCTTCAGCGACACGTCTTCGGCCTCGGTCGTGACGACGCCATCGAAATCCAGCAGGATGAGCTGGCAATTGTGGATGAGCTGAGCGGTCTTTCCATCCATCGAGCGCACCTCGTGTCGCTATCTGTGATCGCCTGACCATGATAGCCCCGTCGTCGATGGTCGTTGCGAGAATCCTTCCGCGGGGCGAGGACGCCCCGACTCCCCTGGGGGCTGCAGGTCGCAAAGGAGTCGGGGCCTCCAGGCCCCGAGTGAGGATTGCCACGCGCCGACAGGCTAGATCGACGTCCCCAGGCGCGTCCTGCCTCAAGATCCGCGTCGCGACCATCCTTCCTCGGGGCGAGGACGCCCCGACTCCTCTGTCCTTCCTCGGGGCGAGGACGCCCCGACTCCCCTGGGGGCTGCAGGTCGCAAAGGAGTCGGGGCCTCCAGGCCCCGAGTGAGGATTGCCACGCGCCAACAGGCCAGATCGACGTCTCCAGGCGCGTCCTGCCTCAAGATCCGCGTCGCGACCGCCCTTGCTCGGGGCGAGGACGCCCCGACTCCTCTGTCCTTCCTCGGGGCGAGGACGCCCCGACTCCCCTGGGGGCTGCAGGTCGCAAAGGAGTTGGGGCCTCCAGGCCCCGAGTGAGGATTGCCACGCGCCGACAGGCCAGATCGACGTCCCCAAGCGCGTCCTGCCTCAAGATCCGCGTCGCGACCGCCCTTGCTCGGGGCGAGGACGCCCCGACTCCTCTGTCCTTCCTCGGTGCGAGGACGCCCCGACTCCCCTGGGGGCTGCAGGTCGCAAAGGAGTCGGGGCCTCCAGGCCCCGAGTGAGGATTGCCACGCGCCGACAGGCCAGATCGACGTCCCCAAGCGCGTCCTGCCTCAAGATCCGCGTCGCGACCGTCCTTGCTCGGGGCGAGGACGCCCCGACTCCTCTGTCCTTGCTCTGGGCGAGGACGCCCCGACTCCCTTGTGAACCCGCGTTTCCCTGGACACTCCAGGCAACTCGGCGCTATCTTTGCTCGCCACGCCAACCAGGGTGCCTCGTCAATGATCGACCAAATCGTCATCACCGCTTATCTCGTCGTCATCCTCTACCTTGGTTACAGCAGCCGCAAACTGGGTGGGTTCAAAGAATTCGCCATCTCCCATGGCAACTATGGCTGGCTCGCGATCTTCTGCACCCTGTCGGCATCCTTCATCGGTGGCGGCTTTTCCACCGGCAACGCGGCCAAGACCTTCGATGCGGGAATCGTCTATCCCTTGGCCCTGCTGGGCTTCAGCCTGCAGATCCTCCTGGTTGCGCTGTTCGTCGCGCCCCGCATCAAGTCATTTCCAGGTGCGGTCTCGGTCGGCGACATCATGGAGCCCTCTTATGGCCGCAAGGCGCGCATCATCACCGGCGGCTTCGCGGTCCTGATCTGTGCCGGCATCCTTGGCGCCCAGATCGGCGCGCTGGGCGCCATCTTCAACGTCTTCTTCGGGGTTCCACACCTGGTGGGCATCGCCATTGGCTGCGCCGTAGTCTTCTTCTACTCCACCATCGGCGGCATGGCGGCCGTGGTCAAGACCGACATCCTGCAGTTCTGGTTGTTGCTGATCGGCATACCGCTGGTCTTTTTCCTTGGTATCCAGCATCTTGGTGGATGGGGGGCATTCGTCGCGGCCATCCCCACGGCGCATCTCGCCATCATCGGTGACAAGACACCGCTCTTGGCCTTCGCGTCGCTTTTCCTGGTCTTCTTGCTCGGCGAGACCCTGGTGCCGCCTTATCTGCAACGTCTGCTGATTGGTCGCGATGCTGCCGTGACGGCCAAAGGGAATTTCTGGAGCGGGATCGTCTCAGCACCTTTTTTCATCGTCACGGGTGCGATCGGCTTGATCGCCCTGCAGCTGAACCCGAATCTGGCCTCGAATCTCGCATTGCCGGAGGTGGTCAAGCAGGTGGTACCGATCGGTCTCAGTGGTCTGGTCATCGCCGGCATCATCTCGATCGTCATGTCGTCCGCCGACTCCTTCCTGAATGCCTCCTCCGTGGCGCTGGTCCAGGACGTGATCAAGCCACTGCGTCAAACACCGCTGAGCGAGCGGCAGTCACTCACCATCGCCAGGCTCACCAATCTACTCACGGGTGGATTGGCACTCTCCTTCGCACTCATGATCCCGAACGTGCTGGACATCCTGATTGCCGCTTACGACTACTGGGCGCCCACGGTGCTGGTCCCGCTGGTGGCCGTCTTGCTCGGCTGGCAGGTGGTGCCCGCGGCCTTCTATGCCGCCGTCATCGCCGGTGGCGGCACCACGCTCGTCTGGAGCTATGGTCTGGATAGCCCCGCCGGAGTGCAAGGATTCGTCGTCGGAACGGCCATCAGCCTCACGGCCTTCCTGATCACGAATCTTTCGATGCGACGCCAACGCCAGCGTGCCGAGGCAAGGGTGCCGCTCGGCTGAGCCTGGATCGCGGCCCAGGGGCCACTTCGGCTCGGAGTGACCAGTGGTCGTCGGCTGGGTCTCGATCAAGATCCAGATCGGCAGAGTTTCAGCAGACCGCTGACATGCGCCACCGATACAGCCTGATCCTGGGGCTGGCGTTGAATCTGTCCAACCCTCTCACGCCAGTGCGCAGGTTCGAGCGTTGTCGACGACGGCGCGTGGTGATTCACCAGGAGACGGTCTCATGGCAGGACAACGAGAAGACTCAGAGCACCGCTGGCGCTTTCTGCGTCTGGTTGGATTCGCTGTGGCCGCTTCTACGATCGCAGCGGACGAGACTGGGATGCTACCATCGTGAAGGTGATCGAGCAGCCGATCGGTGTGGGCGAGGCCTTCTGGCGGCCTTACAAGCGCATCGGCCGGATGTTCACCGAGCAGATCCAAAAGTTCCCGGGGGCGCATGATCAGGCGGTCACCACCAGTGCCAGCGAAGGTCTGACCGCGGTGGCCAGCACACCAGCCGTGGCCCCGGCAGCCCCCTTCGACATTGCCAAGTTCGCCGGTATCTTCGCCGCGTTGGGATTGGCCGTCGGCGCCATCTGCACCGCCTTCGCCACGCTCCTGGCCAGTCTGTTCAATCTGCTCCTGATCCTGTTCATGGCGGGTACTGGGTATCTGTGGAGCGAGGGTCATCTGACGCGCGGGTGGGATCGGATCCAGACGACCCTGCCCAGTACCAGCGATCCGGCCACGCCGGTGCCATCTTGAAGGGTCAACCGCGAGGTTCAGTCACCGACGGGTCCGCGCCCAGCCGCTTGCCCTATCTGACCGGTTTTGCACTGATCCTCATCCTGGTCCTAGTCTTTGCGGTCGGCTCGCTCTGGCAGGCATACCGAGATGCTCAGGAGCAAGCCACGACGGCCTCGCAGAATCTCGCCCAATTGCTCAGCCTGCAGTTGACCGATCTGCTGACCCATGCCGATGGGGTGATTCAAGCCGTGGCCTATCATTATCAGGAGGCGGTTGCGCAAGAGGCTTTCGATGATGCGCAATTCATCGCATGGTTGAATCAGATCACCAAGATCTTCACTGGTTTCCAGGATATTCGAATCGTCGATTCAGAGGGTATCGTGAGCCTGGGCTCGGGTGATATCCCAGCCTTCAGCGTGGCCGATCGTGAGTATTTCGCGCGCGCCCGGGATGACCCGGACATTGGTCTGATCGTCGCGGGACCTTTGCAAGGCAAGTCCAGCAAGAAGTGGATGATCCGTCTGGCGCGACGCTTGACCGCGCGGGACGGGCAATTTGCTGGCATTGTCCATGTCAACATCGAGGTCGAGAGGCTCACCGAGCTCTTTTCACACCTCGACCTGGGGGTTGGTGGCATGGTCGTGCTGCGCACCCTGGATCTGGCGCAGGTCGCTCGCTATCCCGAGGTCTCGGGACCGGAGAATGGTGTCGGCAATCGCAAGATCTCGTCGCAATTCAAGGCGCGGATCGAGCACTCACCACACGGCGGTCATTATGTCGCGACCGCTCCGCTCGATCATGTCCAACGTGTACTCGCCTATCGCAGACTCGATCCCTATCCCTTCTATGTGATCGTCGGGGGCAGTACCGCGGACATCCTGGTGAGCTTGCGCTCCAGCATCGTCCAATGGTTGGCGATCAGTCTAGTGATCATCCTGGGGGCGGCGGTCGGCATGTGGCGTCTGTATCGCTCGGCCAGGCAAGAGCGGATGTTGCATCTCAAGGCGCAGTCGGCCGAGATCTTCGAGGCCAGTCCATTGCCCATGCTGCTGACCGAGCAGACTGGCCAGATCTGTCTATTCAATCAGGCCACCATGCAACTCCTTGGCTATGACGCAGCACAACTGCGCGCGCTCTCGATCGAGCGCCTGCTGCCCGCGTTGTCGCTGGACGCGCCATGCCGAGGGGCGGACTGCCCCTTCCCACGAGGGGAAACGGTGGTCGCGATCCGGCAGGATGGCAAGCGCCTCCCGGTGGATGTCGCCTGCACACGCATCTGGCGTGACGGATCCAGACATTGCATCCTGGTCATGCAGGATCAGACCGAGCGCAGACGGATGGCCGCGGCGCTCAGCGCCAGCGAGCAGCGTTATCGGATGGCCATCGACGCGGCCGATCTGGGCGTCTGGACCTGGAATCTCACCACGGGTCGGCTCGATTGGGATCAGCGTCTGTTCGACTGGTACGAGGTGCCGGAGGCGATCCGCCAGCAAGGTCTGGATGACATCTTCTGGCGCTCACGCTTGCATCCGGATGATCTGGTTGAGGCCGAGGCCAAATTGAGTCAGGCCGTGCGCGAGCGCGGCCGTCTCGACACCCTGTACCGGATCCAGTTGCCAGATGGACGGGTGCGTCACATCCATGCGGTGGGGGTCGTGGTCGAGGATGCCGTGACCAATCAAGCGGTGATGATCGGTCTGAATCGCAACATCACGGCGCAGCGCGAGCAGGAGGCGGCGATGCGCGCCGCCATGCGGGCCGCCGAGGCTGCCAACGCGGCCAAGAGCCAATTCCTCGCCAACATGAGCCACGAGATTCGCACCCCGATGAACGCGGTGCTGGGTCTGGCCCAGGTGCTCGAGCAGGGCGCGCTCGCCGCCGACCAACGCGATCTGGTGAGCCAGATCCGCGTGGCTGGTCGCTCGTTGATGGCGATCATCAATGACATCCTCGATCTGTCCAAGATCGAGGCGGGTCAGCTCCAGCTCGAGCCACGCCCCTTTGCCCTGGCCCCGCTGCTGGTGCATCTGGAGGCCCTGCTGGGTCCGACGGCACGTGCCAAGGGGTTGGTCCTGGAGGTGGCGCCGGCACCCACGCTGGACGGTGCATTGATCGGCGATGCACTGCGGCTGGAGCAGATCGTCACCAATCTGGTCGGCAACGCCGTCAAATTCACCGAGCACGGCAGGATCGCGGTGCGGCTTCAGGTCATCGACGCCGATGCGACGCGCGTGCGTCTGCGCTGCGAGGTCGAGGATACCGGCATCGGGATCGGCCCCGGGGTCATCGACACACTCTTCGCGCCCTTCACCCAGGCCGATTCGGGGATCACCCGCCGTTTCGGTGGCACGGGTCTCGGGCTCTCCATCTGTAAACGTCTGGTCGAGCAGATGGGTGGTGAAATCGGGGTGAGCAGCCAGGTCGGCGAGGGCAGCCTCTTCTGGTTCGAGCTCCCCTTCGCGTGGGCGACCGCTGCCGATGAGCTCGCCCTGCCAGAGATCGCGGGGCGCATTCCGCGCGGCGCGCGTCTCGCCGGTCTGCATCTGTTGGTGGTGGACGACAACGCCTTGAACCTGGATGTCAGCGAGCGCATGCTGGTATTGGAGGGCGCGCGCGCGACCAAGGTGACGGATGGGCGGCAGGCACTCGAGCGGCTGCGCGAGCGGCCAGAGGATTTCGCGGCCGTGCTGATGGATGTGCAGATGCCGGTGATGGACGGGCTCGCCGCCACCCGCGCGATCCGCGCCGAGCTCGGGATGACGCGGCTCCCTGTCATCGCCGTCACCGCCGGGGTGCTGCGGGAGGAGCGGGAACGGGCGCGCGCGGCCGGGGTCGATGACATCCTGACCAAGCCGTTGGAGCTGGAGCAGCTGGTCACGACCTTGTTGCGCTGGGTGCGGCCGCGGGTGGGCGACATCCTGATCGCTTCCACGTCGGCCCGCGGGAGTGCGGATGCTGAGACGGTCGTGCCCTTCATCGCGGGGATCGAGCGCGCGCGCGCCGAGCTGCTCGCCCAGGGCGATGCGGGCGTCTATCGCCGCCTGCTGCGCGGCTTCCTCGGCGAGGCGCTCGGCGTGGATGTCCAGGTCCGGGAGGATCTCGGTCGGGGTGAGCGCGAGCGCGAGCGCGCGGGCGCCCGCTTGCATCGTTTGCGTGGCGCCGCGGCCAACCTGGGTGCGCTGGAGCTGGCGCGCGCCGCGCGCCGTTTGGAGGAGGCCATCCAGGCCGATGATCCGAGCGGGTGCGACGATGCCTTGATCACCTTCGGCGAGCAGCTCGCCAGCCTGCTGGAGGCGGCCAACCGCTGGCTGACCGAGGGCACCACGCCCCAGGTCAGTCCCCCGGCCAGTGCCGAGCCGTTGAATGAGACCAAGCTCGCCGCGCTGCGCGAGGCACTTGGTCTCAACCAGCCACGTCGAGCGCGGCGTCTCTTCGCCGAGCTCGAGGGTGGACTCGTCAGGGTCCATGGCGCCGCTGAGATCGCTGAGATGGCCGAAGCGATCGCCCGGTTGCGCTTCGAGGAGGCACTCGCCATCCTGGAGTGTCGCGATCGGCAGGTCGAATGAGTGTGGGCGATGATGTCCACTCCAGCGGCCTTGGCCAGGCCTCGGTCGGGTCGGTGACCGGTGGTCGGTGAGGATCATGTCACCGACTGAGCCATCCATCCCGGTGGACTGACACCAGAATTCAACAGCTGACGACTCCAGATGAGCGATCTTCCATGAGCACACTCCTGCAAATCGACTTTCCCTACGACGGCCCTTGGGGCGAGACCATGACCGTGGCCATGCGTGAGCTGGCCGAGTCCATCGCCACGACGCCGGGTCTGCTCTGGAAGATCTGGACCGAGAGTCCCGAGCATGGCGAGGCTGGTGGGATCTATCTCTTCAGCGATCGCGCCAGCGCCGATGACTATCTGGTGATGCATACCAAGCGACTCCGCGGTTTCGGCGTGCCCTATGTCAATGCCAAGTGTTTCGAGGTCAACCTGGATCTCTCGCGGATCGATCGCGCGCCGCTGGATGTGGTCGTGCCGTCCTGAGAATCGGGGCGGCCGAGCATCGATTCGCTCGGATCGGCCGTCCTGTCTTGATCTCTTCATCGAGCTGGAATTCACACGCATGCGCATCTTGCCCGATCCGTCCAAGGCGCGCCGGTTTCTCGGCTATCTCGATTGGCTCTACAACCCTTTCGGACGCTGGGAGGTCACACAGGTCTATGATCTGCTCTCGACCGATGTGGCGACCGCGCACGGGCTCTATCTCAACCTGGGCTATTGGACCGGGGAGGAGAAGACCCTGGACGAGGCCTGTCGCGGCCTTGCCGATCTCCTCGCGCGGCAGGCCGAGATGGGTCCGGGTGATCGTATCCTCGATCTGGGATTCGGCTTTGCCGATCAGGACATCCATTGGATGGAGACCTACCGACCGGCGCACATCCTGGGTCTCAATCTCACCGCCTCGCAGGTCGCGGTTGCCCGACAGCGCGTCGAGGCGCTCGGCCATGCCGAGCGCATCGAGCTTCGCGAGGGCTCAGCCACCGACATCCCACTCGCATCGGGGTCGGTCGACACGGTGCTCGCCTTGGAATGTGCCTTCCATTTCAGGACGCGCGAGCGCTTTTTCGCCGAAGCATTGCGAGTGCTGCGCCCTGGCGGGCGCTTGGTCACCGCCGACATCATCCCGCTTCCCGACGCGAGCGATCGGCTGAGGCGACTCAAGCAGCGCGCGTCCTGGCGATTGGTCGCGAGTCGGTTCGCGATCCCAGCCGAGAATGCCTATCCCGCCGAGGCCTATGCCGAGCGGCTCGCCGCGACAGGCTTCGAGTCGATCCGGGTGGACTCCATCCGCGAGCAGGTCTATGCGCCACTGCATGAGTATCTCAAGAGACACCCGAGCACACTCGCGCGACTGCACCCGGCGACCCGACTGCCGGCCCGGATTGCGCTTGGCATGAGCGCCGAGACGGTCTATGCCGGGCTCGACTACATCCTCGCCGTGGCGGTGAAGCCTTGACCAGACTGGGTCGCATCCGAGAGCCCGGGTGGCGCCCCCGACGCTCTTGTCCTCGATCGATTGACGATTCTCAATCGCTCATGCCGATAACCATGTTCGGAACAAGCCATTGGCCAGTGGTGCGCGTCAGCGGCTAGACTGAAACCTGACCACGGATACCGGTCACTGGACACCCATCCATGAGTCGCTTGCATCGGTTGGCGCTGTGGTCGCCAAGCGCTGACCGAATCCTCGACGCGACGTCTGTGATGTTCAAGTGACGGCGTCCGTCGTGAGGGCCGTCCAAGCGCGCCCGAGACTGACCAACCAGATAGAACGAGGTCGCATCCATGAGCACCCAGATCGATATCGGAATCCCGCAAGCCCAACGGCAGGCCATCGCCGACGGGCTCAATCGTCTGCTCGCCGACACCTACACGCTGTATCTGAAGACCCACAACTTCCACTGGAACGTCGAGGGTCCCATGTTCAACAGCCTGCATCTGATGTTCGAGACCCAATACGACGAGCTCGCGTTGGCGGTCGATCTGATCGCCGAGCGCATCCGTGCCTTGGGCTTCCGGGCGCCGGGGTCCTATCGCGAGTTTGCCGCGTTGGCCCGGGTCGAGGATGCCAGCGGCGAGCCCAGCGCCAGCGAGATGATCGCCCAGCTGATGCGCGACCAGGAGACGGTGGTGCGCACCGCCCGCGAGGTCTTCCCGCTGGTCGACGAGGCCCATGACGAGCCGACCGCCGACCTGCTGACCCAGCGCATGCAGATCCACGAGAAGACTGCCTGGATGCTCCGCTCCATGCTGAGCGGTTGAGTGCTGATCGTCGCGCCATCAAACACAGCTCAGCGAGCCACCCTGGCCCATGGCCGGGGTGGGAGCGTCCCGAGACTCGATCATTGTCAGGCGACTCACCGCGCGTCGGCTCCCGAGCCAGGCGCGGGTGGCTCGTTCGGGACGCGTCAGTCCGCTGACGCGACAAGTCCCTGACAGGACACATCGCGCCGAGGGTGCCGACGACCAGGTCGGCGTTGACACCTCGGCGTCGCACCATGGCAGGTCGCGCACGGTTTCAGCCCGCAAGGCCGAGTGCCGCCGCGACCCCCCGCCAACCTTGACCGGCCTCCCACCAGTCGGCATCGCGCAACTGGCGCTCGACGACTGTCTTCACCCCAGCGGTCAGATACTGCTTGAATGAGACACCGGCCATCCCGGTCAGCCGCACCGCCAGCACAAGGCGCGCGATGATCATGCGCGGATCATGTGAGCGAGGATGCTTGATCCCAAAAAAAGCTGCTTTCACGCAAAGGCGCAAAGATTCAAAGATTTTTCAATCAGTGAGCAGTGCCATGCCGCTCACCTGGCCGGTGAGTCCCTTCACTGACTCAAGATTCTGTTTTCTTTGCGTTCTTTGCGTTCTTTGCGTTCTTTGCGTTCTTGGCGTCTTTGCGTGAGTCAATCGTCGGATTTAGGTTGATCATTGACAGTGTCAGGCGCGATGCTTAGACTCAAATAAGAACGATTCGCGTTCATATGCCTCCTGAGTCGTCCCAACCCACCGCCGCGCCAAGAGTCTGAGAGCCTGACCATGTCAATGAACACACCAGTCGCAAATCAGTGTCCCGAGCGCCATCAGAAGAACGTCCCGCCAGCCGTCCCGCGCATGATCGATGTGCGCGCGCTGCTCGGCGAGGATCAACTCGTGATGATCGAGCACGGTGAGTGTCGCTACGTGCTTCGCATGACGCGCAACAACAAGCTGATTCTGACCAAGTAAGACCATGTGTCAGGAGCGCTCAGTCAGTCCAGAGATCACAGTCGTCAAGCGAGTCGAGCCGAGCGAGCCAGCGCTCGGGACGCGTCGTCGCAAGCTGTGGGAGGTCCCGCACAAGTATCACTGCCCCGTCATCGGCACCTGTTTGGACGTCGGCGACCTGAGACGGATCGCCAGTCGCTTCACTTGGAATCATCAAGGGCGTCACCCAGCGCGCCCGAGCGAATACGAGATCCATGTGGGATTCGTCGCCGCGGCCGAGGAGCGCAACCTGCTCTCCTTGGCCACTCACAAGCTTCTGGAGAAGCGCTATGCCGGGATGGTGCGACGCTTCGCCAAGGCGCGCTCGACCGCGGAGCTGATCACGCTCTGGGACCAGGCACTGGGCGCCGGCGAGTGTCCCGGTGCGCTCTGGGCCTGCATGACGCATCCACGCGCGGATGCGGTGGTGATGTCCCGAGTCTACGAGGACGTCCACATGCTCTCCCACCAGATCGGGGCCGGGCAGCGGGCGGACCTCAAGGCGCTGACCGAGACGCGCCAAGAGCTTGCGCGCCTGCGCCATGACTTCGATGCACTCCAAGGGCGGACCCGCGTGCAGGCGGAGGCCCGCGAGCAGGAGATCGCCGAGTTGACTGGGCGCCTGGCCCGCAGCGAGGCCGAGCGCGAGCGTTTGCGCGCGATCGAGCAGAGTCTCCGCGAGCACCTGGAGACGAGTGGCGTGGCGGCGCGTCAAGCGGCCATCGCGGAGCGCGACGCTCGGATCGCCCGGCTCGAAGAGGCCCTCGTGGTCAGTGAGTCACGCACCGCCAGTTGGCGTGAGCAGTACCATCAGGCACAGGCAGCCCGCGATGGATACGAGCGTCAGGCGCGGGAGCGTGCGGCCGACTGCGCGGCACTCGAGCGGCTCTTCATCCAGGCCACCAGCCTGTCCTGTGATGATTGTCCAAACACGCATTGCACGCGACGCGCCGACCTCGGTGGCCGGCTCGTGCTCTGTGTCGGCGGTCGCAAACCATTGGTCGAGCAGTATCGGCGTATGGTGTTCGACTGCAATGGTCGCTTCGAGCACCATGACGGCGGTCTCGAGGACCATCAGCGTCGCCTGGAGGCCATGCTCGCGTCCGCCGATGCCGTGGTCTGCGCGGCCGATTATGTCAGCCATGATGCCTATCACCGCACCAAGCGATTCTGCAAGCGCATGGAGAAGCCGCATGTGCTCCTCGGCAACTCGGGTGTGTCCTCCTTTGCACGGGCACTCGAGCAAGTGGTCGGCGATGTCGCCCCGGTCTCGCACTGAACGAGGTTGATGGACGCGTTGGAATGCTTGCCGAGTAACGATCGGTGGTAAGCTCGGCAACAGGTCCAGCGCGTTCATCTTGGAGACATGTCGATGGCTTATGCGGCCTTCAAAGCCCTCCAGGCACTCCTGTTCTTCGGCAGCGCCATGGCGTTCTGTCTGTGGCAACTGGCTGTCATCCGACGCATGCGCCGCGAGGACGAGGCCAAGCGTCAGCAGGCGGCGAATGGGTCGCCCGAGACGTCAAACGCGGCCCCTTGACCTGGCTGCGCGATCACGCGGGCAGTCGTCTCGGGCAAGATCGTGACTCACCTGGTGATGGTGATCTCCATGTCAAGTCTCATCTATCTACACGGTTTTGCGAGTGGGCCGAAACCACAGAGTGTCAAGGTCGCGCTGTTGCGCGCGCTCGGTCACGACGTCCTCTGCCTGGACACGCACGGCGGCTATCGGCCCGAGGATTATCTGCGCGCTGCCGATGCGCTGGGCATCGAGTCATCGCCGGCCAGTCTCTTGGTCGGCAGCAGTCTGGGCGGATTTTGGGCACGTCATCTGAGCGCTCGGCTCGGCCGTCCCTGGATCGGGCTGAATCCCGCATTGCGGCCCTCGGCGACCCTGGCACGCTTTCAGGGAACCTTGCAGCGCTTCGATGACGAGGCGACCTTCGAGTGGAGTCCGCACGACGCTCTGGCGTATCGCTCCTACGAGGATGTGCCAGTCGATCCCAGGGTGCCGGGTCTGATCGTCGTCGCCGAGGATGATGACGTGGTCGACCCGCATGAGACTCGGGCGCTGGTCGGCGATGATGACATCCTGGTGTTGCCGCGTGGTGGGCATGAGCTGGCCAACACCGCGGACTATGCCGATGCGCTGGCGCGCTTCATCGAGTCTGTGACAGCCGCGGCGGGCTGATGTCTGCCCCTGGTCGCTGGAGATGATGCCCATCAACCCCGATTGGTTCCCCGCCCTGGCATAGACCGGCTCTCACGACTCCAGCGCGGCCCGACGGCGAGGCTCTCGATGAAGGCGCGGACCTCTGATCTTCACCAGTTCCTGGTCGCGAAGGCTCGTGCAGTATATTAGAGTCATCGAGCTGGGGGGATGCGCGCCCAAGGCTCGGGCCTCGTCAGGTCGGTGTGGCGGCGTGATCGCGACCGGCCGGCCAAGCGCTCTCGACTCCCATCATCCGTCATCAACCGGACCGACCACATGCTCAACTGGATCGACCGTCTGCCGCTTTCAGTCTTGCTCATCGTCGCACTGACCCTGGGGCTCTCGCCATTCTTCCCCGAGCCACACCTGTGGGAGAAGCTCAAGATGCTGGCCGTGGGCGAGTTGGTCAGACCGCTCGACATCTTCGATCTGCTGCTGCATGGCGTGCCTTGGATCCTGCTGATCCTCAAGCTCGGGCGTCTGGCCGGAATGCGCCGCGCATGAGCGACTCGCCCCGTCTGATCTTCGTCTACAACGCCGACAGCGGTCTCTTCAACGCCCTGGCGGACATCGGTCACAAGCTTTTCTCGCCCTCGACCTATCCCTGCTCGCTCTGCGCCATCACCCACGGTGTGCTCGCCGAGCGGACCCAGTGGCGTGACTTCATCGCCTCATTGGGCGTGAGCTGCGAGTTTCTGCATCGTGATCAGCTGAGCCCGCGCCTTGTGCACCTCACGGCGACCTTTCCCGCCATCTTCAGTCAGCACGGCGAGCATGTCTGCGTGTGCGCCGATGCCGCGGCGATCGGCGCCTGCGCTGGCCTGCATGAGCTGCAGGCGCTGATCCTGCGCGATTGCTTGGCCGACCCCCCGCCTGCTGACGCCGGGGCACTGGCATGAGCCTGTCTGAGCACGCCCCGGATGGCTCGTCCGAGTCGCCCGTCGCCGAGCCCGGTGGCACGGGTCTCTGGCCGTCGGCGGACTATCACCGCCAGGTCGAGCGTCTGCGCGCCGCGGTCGGCGAGACACTCTATCTGGTCGAGCTGGTCGACAGCGCCATCCAACTCGGCGTGCATTTGACCGACACCCCGTATGAGCTGCTCGGGGTCATCGACTTTCCCCGCCCGGATCCGACCCGCGGGCTGGCCCCGCATCTGCTCCTGCTCGACGACGGCCGCGGGGTGAACCTGGGGCGGATCGTGCGGGTCAGCCGGCGCCCCTTCGCGCCGGCACCGGCCGATCTGCTCTATCTGGATCAGACCGCCCAGCAAGGGCTGCTGTTCGCCGAGCGGCGTCTGTCATCCGAGTTTCTCGCCGAGCGCACCCGGGTCGCGCTCGGCCAATGTCTCGGTCGGGAAGCGTCCGAGCCGGTGCGGCGACTCGCGCCCACCAAGCGCTCATGAGCCGTACGCCCTCGCCGCCACCGACCTGGCCAGCCGGTGATGACCGCCGTCCGCTCGCGATCCTGCTGATCTTCCTGCGCCTGGGCTTGACCTCGTTCGGCGGTCCGATCGCGCATCTCGGCTATTTTCGCGATGAATTCGTCAGGCGTCGGCGTTGGCTGTCCGACACCGGCTATGCTGAGCTGGTGGCACTCTGCCAGTTCCTGCCCGGGCCGGCCAGCAGTCAGGTGGGACTGGCCCTGGGGCTGATGCGCGCCGGTTATCGCGGCGCGCTGGCGGCTTGGGTTGGCTTCACCTTGCCCTCGGCGGTGGCCATGATCCTCTTCGCCCTGGGCTTGGCGAGCCAGTCCGAGGCCATCCCGGCGGGGATCCTGCAGGGCCTCAAGGTGGCGGCGGTCGCCGTGGTGGCCCAGGCCGTCTGGGGCATGGCGAGCAGTCTCTGTCCGGATCGGCCGCGGGTGACCCTGATGGCGGGCGCGACCGTGCTGGTCCTGCTGATCCCGGTCATCTGGATCCAGATCCTGGTGCTGGCGCTCGCCGGTCTCTTGGGCGCCTGGCTGTTTCGAGCGACCACGCCGCCGCCGGCGGCCGCGGATGCCCTACCGACCCCCATCGATCCGCGCGCCGGTCTGATCTGGCTCGCGGTGTTCGCGATCCTGCTGGTCGGACTGCCCCTGCTGGTCCTCTTGCTGCCGCATCAGACCCTGGCGCTCCTCGATGCCGGCTATCGTGCCGGGAGCCTGGTCTTCGGCGGCGGTCATGTGGTGCTGCCACTCTTGCAAGCTGAATTCGTCACCCAGGGCTGGGTCGATCAGGAGCGCTTTTTGGCCGGCTATGGCGCGGCGCAGGCGGTTCCCGGACCACTCTTCACCTTTGCCGCCTTCCTCGGTGCTAGCATGTTCGCGACCGACTGGGGCTGGCTCGGGGCCTGGCTGGGTGGTCTGCTCGGTCTGATCGCCATCTTCGCGCCCTCCTTTCTACTGGTCGCCGGGGTGCTGCCCTTCTGGAGCCGGGTGCGTCATCTGACCCCGCTGCGCGCCGCGCTCGTCGGGATCAACGCCGCGGTGGTGGGGTTGCTCTTGGCCGCGCTCTATCAGCCCGTGTGGCAGAGTGCCATCCTGGGTCCGGCCGATTTCAGCCTGGCCTTGCTGGCCTTGGTCGCGCTGATCTTCTGGCGGGTGCCACCCTGGCTGGTGGTCATCCTCTGTGCTGGCGCGGGTGGGCTTGCGCCCGCACTGCCGTGAGCGGGCGCCTCCTCGTGGCGGCGCGGCGGCACCCAACACTGGACCGCTCGCGGCGCGGCAGGCGTCGCGATTCTCGATCATCGATCCTTCAGCGAGGTCATTGAGTGAGCGATCACACCCCCATCCATCTGCAGGTTCAGCGCTATTACGGCGAGACACTCCAGGGCAGCGCCGATCTGCGCACCGATGCCTGCTGCACCCCGGGCGCGGTGCCCGCCCATCTCAAGGCGTTGCTCGCCGACATCCACCCCGAGGTGAGCCGTCGCTATTACGGCTGTGGCCTGGTGGCGCCGGATCTATTGAGCGGGCTGCGGGTCCTCGATCTGGGCTGTGGCGCGGGGCGCGACGTCTTCCTACTCTCCCGCCTGGTCGGCGAGCATGGCGAGGTGGTCGGTGTCGACATGACCGCCGAGCAATTGGCGGTGGCCGAGCGCTATCGCGAGGAGCATCGGGTGCGTTATGGCCATGCGCGCTCGAATGTGCGCTTCCTCGAGGGGCGTATCGAGGCGTTGGACCGTCTGGACCTAGAGCCCGGTAGCTTTGATCTCATCGTGTCCAATTGCGTCATCAATCTCTCGCCCGACAAGCCGGCCGTGCTCGCGCAGGCGCATGCACTGCTCAAGCCGGGTGGCGAGCTCTATTTCTCCGATGTCTATGCCGATCGGCGGGTGCCGAGCAGGCTAGCCGAGGACTCGGTCCTCTATGGCGAGTGTTTGGCGGGCGCGCTCTACTGGCGCGATTTCATGTGGCTTGCCCGACATGCCGGCTTCAGTGATCCGCGCTTGGTCGAGGATCGTGCGCTCGCCATCCAGGATCCGGCGATCGCTGCCCGCCTGGCCCCGATCCGCTTCTGCTCGGCGACCTACCGGCTGTTCAAGCTCACTGATCTGGAGCCCGAGTGCGAGGATTACGGTCAGGCCGTCGCCTACCGAGGCGATCTACCCGGCCATCCCGAGACCTGGTCACTGGACGGAGCGCATCGCTTCCCGACCGGCAAGGTCGTCGCGGTCTGCGGCAATACCTGGAGGATGCTCCAGGAGTCGCGCTTCCAGGCCCATTTCGACGCCTATGCCGGAGGAGGCCACCATCTCGGTGCCTTTGCCGGATGCCTCGTCGCCCAACCCTTCGCGACCGACATGCCGGCTTCGACTGGGTCTGGATGCTGCTGAAGCAAGGCCCTTCGATGTCGCGAGGCCGCGCGCTTGTCACCTGCTCGCGCGGTCGCATGCATCAGGATCCCAGCAGCCGATCCGGGAGCGCCGCACAGCATGATCGAGCCACGACACTCTGAGCCAGCGCGGGCACGGA
Source organism: Gammaproteobacteria bacterium (assembly GCA_009929855.1). GTDB lineage: Bacteria > Pseudomonadota > Gammaproteobacteria > Chromatiales > Chromatiaceae > Thiocapsa. The sequence goes on along the minus strand of RZZN01000011.1, from coordinate 3,535 downwards.
TCGCGACAGAGGGCTTCACGCCGGACCTCCAGAGCAAGATCGCGGTGCTGCTCGGAGCGACCAAGGGCGACAACGCGGCCTATCATTCCTGGGTCCAGTCGATGGCGCGCTGGAATGTCATGCAGCAATATGCATTCACCCAATACTCGCGCGAGATCGACGCCATCTCGGAGTTGATCCGTGTCACTCGGTGGTCATCCAATCCGGCCATCCTGATTCGTGGCCATCAGATCGTCGCCCCCTTGACGCTGGGCTGGAGTCGCATCCTCATGGTGCCGCTCGGGTCGCCGCTGAACCCGGAGGTCGCGTACCGTGGGCTTGCGCTCGGCCATGCCCAATGGGCGCGGATGCGTCTGACCCCGGTCATCCCAGAGTGTATCGATCTGCTCGATCCATTCGTCGTGGCACTGCGTCGTGTCGAGCAGGAAGGAGCGCGCATGCTGCAAACCCAGATGCGCCTGCTCAAGACCATCGACTCGGGTCTCACCATGGCCGAGCGCGAGGCCTGCCTCATGCTCTATCAGGACATCGTCGGCGGCGTCTTCTCTGATTTTCTCGATTGGCTCGCCGCCCCCTGAGTGTTTGGCGCGACGATACTCCAGTGAGCGGCTGCATCAGGCTCAGGGGGCATGGCGGCTCTGTCCCAAGCGGCGCCAGGCGTCCTCGCCGCGCCACCGCATCTCGCTCAACGCCAATCAAGCCTGCTGTTGGGAGTCGTTCAGATGAGGAGTCTAGCGATCAAACCCCGATTGCGCGTCGGCGTCCTGATCCTTGCGTCGACCCTGCTGGCCGCGCCCCTGAAGGCCCAAGGGCCGGATGAGATCCTCTTCAGGATCTGGATGCGGGCGGTCGGATGATGGTCTGCCCGCTGTGCTGGATCAGCCGCGGAGATGCGTCAGCGGACCTCTTCGCGGGTGTCGAGAGCGGTGACCCCGCGACCATCGGACCGCCCTTCATCGGCGCCGAGAAGGTCATCGATTTCTGATCCGAGTCTTCCCCGACCCCTGCGCTGCCAGCGGATCGAGGGACAGCAGGCGATACGCTGACCAGTCCGATCCTCCAAAAAAAAACCCCGCGGGGACGCGGGGTCAATCACCACTGAGGAGGTCAGAGAACGGAACTGACGAACATGAGGATCCTTCTCGTCAGTGAATAAGCATGATCGATGCCACATCCGCTGGATGGGTTAGAGCACGTGCATGAGCAGGGGATCCAACCACTGGCCGCGTGCATCTGATGCCCTGGGGAGAGATCCTGATGCGTCGTGCGCACGCAGGGCTCACACCGATGTGCACCGCCATGGTGCGCGATCAGGGTCGGATCCTCCTGGCTCGGTGTTAGATCTCGACCTTACCGCCGCCATATTCGGGCGACCCCTCAGTGACCCTGAACAGCAGCCAGAGGCTGAACATCATGACGATGAGCTCGGCGAAGAGCGTCATCACCATGGCCAGCAGGCTCAGCATATCGACGGCCGAGACCCAGCTTGCCGGGCCGTTACCGGTGGTCTGGAAGACTGGCACCCCGCCTTGTGGCGCCGACAGGAAGTAGAACAGCAGATGGGCGACCTCGATGAACATCACCAAGATGATGGAGAGGATGGCCAGCGAGCTTGCGGTCAGACCGATCCAGACCGAGCGGGCCAGACGATTCTCGGAGGGGCGTCGCGCTGGATCGGCGATGCGCTTGGCCAGGCGGGTATAGCGAAAGAACCAGATGGTCGTAAAGATCAGAAACGCCAGGACGCCGGTCGTCAGATATTCCACGATTGGTAAGCCCGCCCGCGGTCCGGTCGGCGACTGAGCGAATGTCAGCGTATAGACCATCAGCAAGATCGGGATGGATCCGATGATGATCTGGATCCAGAAGCCGGTCCAGCCGAGACGTGAAAAGGACTTGGCCAGACTGTGGTGGGTCAGGCCGCGGAGCGTCGCGAGCGTATTTTGAATGAATGTTTTCATGGCAGCGCCTGTGGTTGTCAGGTTGATTGTGATCGGTGTGAACTGGGATCTGGGATCCGGGCGATTCTATACTGCTCGCGCAGTGGCGTGCGGTGTCCGCGCATCGGTTGGAGGCTGGCGAGGCATCTTGCGGTCTGCCCAACGGGGTGCAGGATCGCCTCATGGCTGTCGCATGCCACCAATGCCAACCGAGTCGTGCTCAATCGGTCAGGCGAGCGCTGAGTCAGTAGTCCACATCCAGCAGGCATTCCAGCTGGTCTCATTCGTCCTATTCGTGCCGCCTCGTGGGCTCGCCATTTGGCTTGGGCTCAGGGAACCGGACGCGCCATCTGATTCACATCCAGCCCGATCTGACCGACCTTCTGATTGAGTTGTCTGAAGCGCAGTGCCATGTCGCCCACGTCGACATTCATGGAGCCGACACGTTGCTCCATCTCCACCAGCGTGCCGGTCATGAGGCCCACGTCCGACTCGAGTCCTCCGACCTGACCGGCCAGCGACTGCATCTGCTCGCGCAGCACCGGCATGAGACGCACCTCTTGTCCCATGGCTTGGATCTCGTCGCGGATTCTCGACATCCGCTGCGAGAGCGTGGACACATGACCGTGCATTTCGTTCAGATTGGCGATGATGGTCCTGATCTCCAGTGTCAGTTGACTGACGAAATAGAGATTGGCGAGTGCCAGGATCCCGATCAACACAAAAACGACGCGCGGGGCCAATGCCTTGTGGCTCGCCTCATGCTGGCTGCGCGCACGCGCCGTCAGATTCGTCTCGGTGGCCTTCAGGATCCTGATGATTCGTTCGGTCTGTGCTTCGTCGCGCATGTCAGCCATGGCATTCAGCCCTCACCCGGTCTTGGCAATGGCGAGTGATCCTGTACATAACGGCGTGCGATGATGACTTTCGCCAGCTCGAGCCAGTGCGCATGAGCGCAGGGAAGGCCATGCGGCGGTGGCGTCTCCTGGCGCGGCCCCTGCCGCAAGCGCTCGCGTGTCTTCAGCATGTCAGCCCGCACTCGAGCCGAGCGCGCGCTGCTTCGTCGAGTTGCCGCAGACTCTGGTCGCTCAGGCGCATGGGGAGACGATCAATGACCAGGTCGTGGTGTCGGGATTGCGTCGGCATGGTCTGACGGTGCAAACACATTGTCAAGCGGTGTGGACTGAAGGCTTGGCGGGTCCTCTTGTCAACCATCGAGCCGCTGTGTATGAGGCCAATTCAGTTGCCCCGAACGTTCTTTCGAGCCTGCCCGGATGGACCTGTGTTTTCCTCAATCCTCGAGGCATCGAGTCAATGGTGTCAACAGGTCTCGAGATGACATCAGCAAATCCGAGAAACCGGTCAATTTTTGTCTATGATCTCGGACAATCATGAGCACGAGTATCAGCAGAGTCGGATCGACGATGACGAGGACCGCTGGGCCCCAAGCCTGGTTCGCGCTGATCGTCCTGATCATCGGCCTGGGATGCAGTCGAGTGTGGGCCTTGCCGCTCATGCAGCCGATCGACCTGGCGCATGGCGGGGACGAGGTCGTGCTGACGGACGCGCTCTGGCTGCATGAGGAAACCCCAGGT